>NZ_JBNPJU010000037.1:0-183815 GCF_050312575.1 Pseudomonas sp. R11F
CGCTGAGTTTTCCCAGTTAAAATTGAGGTGCCTGGGTTTGGGGCGGCTTCGCCCCCCAGCGCGGGGCAAGCCCGCTCACTACAGGGTTTCTGGTGTGCAGGGGTTAATCCAGCAGCAGGACCTTGGCCAACACGATCTTCGGCCCCTTCATCTTCTTGATGATGATCCGCAAGCCTTCCACCTCCAGCACTTCTTCCTCTTCGGGCACCCGTTTCAGGGTGTCGTAGATCAGGCCGGCCAGGGTTTCGGCTTCGATGTGGTCCAGGTCCACACCCAGCAGGCGTTCCACCTTGAACAGCGGGGTATCGCCGCGCACCAGCAGTTTGCCGGGCTGATAGGCGAGAATGCCGCGTTCAGCCTTGCGGTGTTCGTCCTGGATATCGCCCACCAGCACTTCGAGCACGTCTTCCATGGTCAGGTAGCCGATGACTTTGCCGTCGGCTTCTTCCACCAGGGCAAAGTGTGCGGCGCCTTTGCGGAACTGCTCCAGCAACTGCGACAGCGGCATGTGCCGCGACACACGCTCCAGCGGCCGGGTCAGTTCGGCCAGGTTGAACGACTCGGGGATGTGGTCCAGGGCCGCCAACTCCAGCAGCAGGTCCTTGATGTGCAGCAGGCCGACAAATTCGTTGCGCACCGCGTCGTACACCGGGTAGCGGCTGAATTTGTGGCGGCGGAACAAAGCGAGGATTTCCTTGAGCGGGGCATTGAAGTCCAGGGTGACCATGTCTTCCCGGGAGTTGGCCCAGTCCACCACTTCCAGCTCGCCCATTTCCACGGCGGAGGCCAGTACCCGCATGCCTTGGTCGCTCGGGTCCTGGCCACGGCTGGAGTGCAGGATCAGCTTGAGTTCTTCGCGGCTGTAATGGTGCTCATGATGCGGGCCGGGCTCACCTTGGCCTGCAATGCGCAGGATGGCGTTGGCGCTGGCGTTGAGCAGGTAGATCGCCGGGTACATCGCCCAGTAGAACAGGTACAGCGGCACCGCCGTCCACAGCGACAGCAGCTCCGGTTTACGGATGGCCCAGGATTTGGGGGCCAGTTCGCCGACCACGATGTGCAGGTAGGAAATCACGAAGAAGGCGGCAAAGAACGATACGCCCTTGATCACCTCTGGCGATTGCACGCCTACGGCTTCCAGCAACGGCTCTAGGATATGTGCAAAGGCGGGCTCACCCACCCAGCCCAGGCCCAGGGAGGCGAGGGTGATACCCAGCTGGCAGGCCGACAGGTAAGCGTCGAGCTGGCTGTGCACGGTGCGCAGGATCTGCCCGCGCCAGCCGTTCTGGTGGGCGATGGCCTCGACCCGGGTGGCGCGCAGTTTGACCATGGCAAACTCCGCCGCAACGAAGAAGCCGTTGAGCAGTACCAGGATCAGTGCGAAAAGAATCATGCCGAAGTCGGCGAAGAGTGTAGCGAGGGTGATACCAGGGGAAGGGTCCATGATGGGGTTTTGCAGGTTCCGTGTGTTCAATAAGGGGTGGCAGGTGGGCCGCAAAGGCGCGTGCAAGTCGGCCAATGTAGCGGCTGGCGGGGCGCTTGCCTAGTGCCCACTGCCGGGTGGAGCCTGGAATGGCGCCTTCGAAACAGCACAATTGCAACTGTGGGAGGGGGCTTGCTCCCGATAGCCGTGAGTCAGTCGGTACATCTGAGGCTGATACACCGCTATCGGGAGCAAGCCCCCTCTCACATTGAGATTGGTGTCGGGTTTGAGTTATTCGTCATTTCCGACGAGCCGCGAGTGGGTCACCTGCGCTGGCGGGAAGTGGCAGGTGAAGGTGCTGCCATGCCCCAGCACACTGCTGATTTCCAGTCGTGCGCGGTGGCGCAGCAGCACATGTTTGACAATCGCCAGGCCCAGCCCGGTGCCGCCCGTGTTGGAGTTGCGGCTGGAGTCGACACGGTAGAAGCGTTCGGTCAGGCGCGGCAGGTGCTTGGCGTCGATGCCGATGCCGGAGTCCTGCACGCTCAAATGTGCGCCGTGTTCGTCGGCCCACCAGCGAATACGGATATTGCCTCCGTCCTGGGTGTACTTGACGGCATTGAACACCAGGTTGGAGAACGCACTGCGCAATTCGCCTTCGCTGCCTTTGAGCAGCACCAGCGGGTCGGCTTCCAGGGTGATTTGCTGGCCGCGCTCGCCGGACAGGGCCTGGGCATCATTCTTGATGGTCTTCAGCAGGCTTTGCACGGTGACCGGGTGGTTGTCCGACGGATAATCGGTCGCCTCAAGCTTGGCCAGCAACAGCAGGTCGTTGAGCAGGGTCTGCATGCGTGAACCTTGCTGCTGCATCTGCTGCAGGGCACGGTTCCAGCGTGGGTTGATCTCGTCGACATTGTCCAGCAACGTCTCCAGATAACCGCAGATCACCGTCAACGGCGTGCGCAGCTCATGGGAAACGTTAGCGACGAAGTCTTTGCGCATCTGTTCCAGCTGGTGGATGCGTGTCACGTCGCGCACCAGCATCAGGTGTTCGTTGTTGCCGTAGCGGGTCAAGTACAGCTGGATGCGTACGCGATCATTGGTGGGCGAGGGGATTTCCAGGGCTTCTTCGTAATTGTCCTGCTCAAAGTACTCCTTGAAGCGTGGATGACGCACCAGGTTGGTCACCGGCTGGCCGCTGTCCTGAGGCGTCTTGAGGCCCAGCAGGGTCTCGGCGGCGCGGTTCCACCACTCCAGGTTGCCATCGCTGTCGAGCATGATCACCGCGTCCTTGAGCGCGGCGGTGGATTCCTGCACCCGGTCGATCACCGCTTGCAGGCGCCCACGCACCCGTTGGTCGCGGCGTTGCAGGTGGTAGATGCTGTCGAACACCTCGCCCCACAGGCCATAGCCGTCGGGTGGTGCTTCATCGGGTTTGTGTTGGCGCAGCCATTCATGCAGGCGTAGCAGTTGTTTGAGGGTCCAGCCCAGGTACAAGGCCAGGCCGACGGCCAGGCTCCAGCCGTAATAGCCGCTGATCAGGCCTACCAGCAGGCAGCCGGTGATCAGCAAAAGCATGTGGCGGATCAGGGTGCCATGCCAGTTTTGGTTCACTTAAACATGCGTCCTTGTCAGCTGTTCAGGAAATTTGGCGCGGCTCAACCTTTGGTGGAAAACCGGTAGCCAGTGCCGCGCACGGTTTGTACCAGATTCTCGTAGGCATCGCCCAAGGCTTTGCGCAGGCGGCGGATATGCACGTCCACGGTACGTTCTTCCACATACACATTGCCGCCCCATACCTGGTCCAGCAATTGCCCACGGGTGTAGGCGCGTTCCTGGTGGGTCATGAAAAACTGCAGCAGGCGGTACTCGGTCGGGCCCATTTCGGCAGGCTTGCCGTCAATGGTCACGCGGTGACTAATCGGGTCCAGCAGCAGGCCGCCGACTTCAATCGGCGCTTCGCCATCGGTCGGGCCGGCGCGGCGCAGTACGGCCTTCAGGCGCGCGACCAGTTCCCGTGGGGAAAAGGGTTTGGTGATGTAGTCATCAGCGCCCACTTCCAGGCCCTGGATCTTGTTGTCTTCTTCGCCCTTGGCGGTGAGCATGATGATCGGGATATCCCCGGTCAGTTCATCCCGCTTGAGACGGCGGGCCAGCTCGATGCCGGAAGTGCCGGGCAGCATCCAGTCCAGCAGGATCAGGTCCGGCTTGCGGTCGACGATAATGGCATGGGCCTGCTGGGAATTTTCCGCCTCCAGACAGTCATAGCCGGCCATTTCCAACGCAACGGCGATCATCTCGCGGATGGGCGCTTCGTCGTCGACGATCAGAATGCTCCTGCCAACCATGCCTAAATCCTCTTGTCATTTAACTGTCTTGCGCCGCATTAGATAACGGAATTATTGCAGTCGTGTGACAGTAATTTAGTCGCTTGGGCAATTTGCGTCGCTCTGGGCTACGCTTTGGGACCGAATCCTGACAACCACAAAAGGAAGGTTCCGATGACTCAAAATACGTTTTCCTGGAAGGCCCTGCTGGTCACGGCGGCGTTGACGTTGCCGACGCTGGCATTTGCAATGGACCCGGCGATGACCAAGGATGGGGTATTGGTGGATCACAAGGGGATGACGCTGTACACCTTTGCCAAGGATGCAGATGGTAAATCCATGTGCAATGACAAATGCGCCGCCAACTGGCCGCCATTGATGGCTGAGTCCACCGACAAGCCTACGGGCAAGTGGACTGTGATCACCCGCGATGATCAAAAGAGCCAATGGGCCTATGCCGGCAAACCTCTCTACACCTTTGTGATGGACAAGAAGGCCGGAGACATGACCGGAGAAGGTAAAATGGACGGGGCCTGGAAGGTTGCCAAGCCTTAAGCCTACCCACTAAAGATGAGGGGCCTGGCCCCTCATCGAAACGCATAGTCGGCCACAATCCCGACAAATATCGCCAACCCGGCCCAGTGGTTGTGCAGGAACGCCTTGAAGCACTTCATCCGGTCCCTGTCCCGGGTGTACCAGAACTCCCACGCAAAACAGCCCGCCGCCGCCAGCAAGCCCAGATGGAACCAGCCCCCCAACTCGAACCTGGCGCCTGCCAGCAACAGGCAAGCCAGCGACAGGCCCTGCAATGTGAGGATGATCACGCGGTCGGCATCGCCAAACAGGATGGCCGTGGACTTCACGCCAATCTTCAAGTCATCGTCGCGGTCGGTCATGGCGTAATAAGTGTCGTAACCCACCGTCCACAGCAGGTTGGCGATGTACAGCAGCCATGCAGTGGCGGGCAGGTGGCCGGTCTCGGCGGTGAACGCCATCGGCATACCCCAGGAAAACGCCGCGCCCAGCACCACTTGCGGGTAATAGGTGTAGCGCTTCATGAACGGATAGCTGACCGCCAGTGCCAGGCCGCCCAGCGACAACCAGATGGTTGTAGCGTTGGTCAGCAGCACCAGCAGGAAGCTGATCAGCATCAGGACCGCAAAGAACACCAGGGCCTCTTTTGAACGGATCTTGCCGCTGGCCAACGGACGTTGCGCGGTGCGCTTCACATGGCCGTCGACCTTGCGGTCCGCCCAGTCATTGATGACGCAACCGGCAGCGCGAGTCAGGGTCACGCCAAGCACAAAAATCACGATGTTGGCCAGGGACGGCGAGCCCTTGCCGGCGATCCACAATGCCCACAGCGTCGGCCACAGCAGCAGGTAAATGCCGATGGGCTTGTCCATGCGGGTCAACTGAATGAAATCCCAGGCCCTGGGGTTCAGGTGGTTCAAGGATTTGAGCAGACGTTGGTACATCAGCAGTTCTCCGGATGGTCATGCAGCGCATGCCAGAAGCTGGGCAGGAAGACTTCCGCGACCAGCACGCTCAAAGGTCCGCGATCGAAGCGCGAGCGGCGGCCCCAAAGGCCATCGGCCTGATCCGCAGTCGGCAGCCACTGCCTGGGGTAGTGGCACACCTCAATGGCCTGACGGACGAAAGCGTGGTCGCAGAACAGTAATTCCCCCAGCGAGCGGCTGCCCAGCTCATCCATATGCAGGCCGTCACCTTGCAGGGCACTGCGCGCCGCCACGCTACGGGCGAACACCCACGGCTGACCATGACCGCGCAGATACACCTCGCGCACCCAGCCGACAGTAGCGGCCGGCAAGCCCAGCGCCACGCATTCATCAACACGCAATGGCTGCCAGCCCTCGAACAACGGCGTCACGCTGAAACCGTCGTTGGACAGCCGCGTCAGCCGCCGCGTCAGCGAATCTTCATTGAACAGCCAGTTGAGGGTCAGGGGCGCGGGCACTGGGCTCAGAAGGCTCTGGGGCAGCCATTGGCAAGCATCGGAAGGGGCGATTGAGTGCGGCACGGTGGGTCAGTATTGGCAGCAAAAGAGGCGGCGAGCTTACCATGGCGTCCTGCACTTTTGCCGGGGTGAACCGGCCCCATGCGTCGATCATGCTTGCATCTGCCGGCCCCGATCAGTACAAAACGCCCTGAGCCGCACGGCAACGTGGGTCTATCGACCGTCGGCCAAGATGCCTGGACCCTGAGGAAGCAAGTGATGAAGAAGTGGCAATGTATAGTTTGCGGCCTGATTTATGATGAAAAAGACGGCTGGCCGGATGACGGAATTGTGCCGGGTACCCGTTGGGAAGATGTCCCGGAAGACTGGCTGTGCCCAGACTGTGGCGTAGGCAAAATGGATTTCGAAATGATCGAGATCGGTTAATTCTCAGTTTCAAGAAACCTACTGCAAGGAGAAGGGAATGAACGCACCTGTCGTGATCATCGGCACAGGATTGGCCGGTTACAACGTGGCCCGGGAGTTTCGCAAGCTCGACAGCGAGACCCCATTGCTGCTGATCACTGCGGATGACGGGCGCTCCTACTCCAAGCCCATGCTCTCCACCGGCTTTGGCAAGAACAAGGAAGCCGATGGCCTGAGCATGGCTGAACCCGGCGCCATGGCCGAGCAACTCAAGGCCGAGGTGCGTACCCACACCCGCGTCAGCGGCATCGATCCGGGCCACCGGCGGCTGTGGATCGGCGAGGAAGCGGTAGCGTATCGCGACTTGATCCTGGCCTGGGGCGCAGAGACGGTGCGGGTGCCGGTAGAAGGCGATGCGGCTGAGCTGATTTTCCCGATCAACGACCTTGAAGACTACGCACGCTTTCGCGCCGCAGCCGCCGGCAAGCGCCGTGTGTTGCTGTTGGGCGCCGGTCTGATCGGCTGCGAATTCGCCAATGACCTGATCCTCGGCGGCTATGAAATCGACCTGGTGGCGCCGTGTGAACAAGTCATGCCGACCCTGTTGCACCCGGCGGCGGCCGCAGCGGTGCAGGCTGGGCTGGAAGGTCTCGGCGCACGCTTCCACCTGGGCCCGGTGCTCAACCGCTTGCAGCGCACGGCAGATGGCCTGCAGGCTCATCTGTCGGACGGGGAAGTGATTCACTGCGACCTGGTGGTTTCGGCCGTCGGCCTGCGCCCGCGTGTCGACCTGGCCGCCGCCGCCGGCTTGCAGACCAACCGCGGGATCATGGTCGATCGCTATCTCAAGACCTCTCACGCCAACATCTATGCCCTGGGCGACTGCGCCGAGGTCGATGGGCTGAACCTGCTGTACGTGATGCCGTTGATGAGCTGCGCCCGCGCCCTGGCCCAGACCCTGGCCGGTAACGCCACCGCTGTCAGCTACGGGCCGATGCCGATCACCGTGAAAACCCCGATCTGTCCGTTGGTGGTGTCACCTCCGCCAAGGGGCACGGAAGGCGTGTGGAACGTTGAAGGCCAGGGTGCCGACATCAAGGCATTGTGCCGCGACGCCGACGGCCGCCTGCTGGGTTACGCGCTGACCGGCAGCGCCGTCATGGAAAAACTGGCCCTCAATAAAGAGCTTCCGCCGTTGTTGGCGTAAATAGCGGTCGTTCTGTCGGAATCAGCACGTTCCTACCCTCAGAAAGGTCGTCGCGAGGCTGGCGGAGCGTGCGAGGGCATGCCATCCTCACTCCCGTCTGCCGCAGAGTAGAGCCTGCGGCGCCTTGGGCGCTGCTCCGTAAGAGAGCAGCACGGACATAACAACAAAAAACCGTCAAAGAGGCTTCACATATGCGTAAACCAGAACTCGCAGCCGCCATCGCTGAAAAAGCGGATCTCACCAAAGAACAGGCCAACCGCGTCCTCAACGCCGTTCTCGAAGAAATCACCGGCGCCCTGCACCGCAAGGACAGCGTCACCCTGGTTGGTTTCGGCACCTTCCTGCAACGCCACCGCGGCGCCCGCACTGGCAAAAATCCACAGACCGGCGAGCCGGTGAAAATCAAGGCGAGCAACACCGTTGCGTTCAAGCCGGGTAAGTCGCTCAAAGACAGCGTCAACCCGTAATCGCGAGGCCGTCTGAAGGGAGGCGGGTTGGTAAGAAAATGGGCACGTCGACTGGGTCGGGTGCCCATTTTTTGTGTGACTGACGACTGACTCGGCTTCAGATCAGCCTCATCCGTAGAAGTAATCCATAAACGTCCGAAGTTTTCTTCAATCGGTAGAGAGTGACGTTCGTCGTAAGAAATTTCACGAGTTTGCTGAAATCTCATCGTTATTGTTGGAGATGTCAAAATTTAGTTTTCAAATTGTTATCAAGCGCGGTTGTGTTGTTTCATCAATGAAAGTCTATTTTTCGAATCAATAAATAGGGGGCGGATTTATTTAAGTTAATTGAATAAATAGTCCCCTTCAGTGCAGGCTTTGCTTTTATGCCTTTTTTGAGGTGTGACTAAGTCTTCTGTTCTGCTCAGACTTGAATACCTTTGGAGCAGTCTATGAATCGAAGCCCCTTAAGCTGGGCCGCTTCGCACTGTTGCTTGAAGTGCTGGGAAACAAAAATGCGTTGTGAACTTTCCTTGGCCCTTACGATATGGTGATTGCCTAAGGTAGCAGGTGGCAGACTTTGAAGGGTGGTGAATTTCAGCGGGCCATCAGGCATAAAGCTGAACATGGGACCATGCTGAGAGTTATCCAAATCAATACAAGGTAGTGTCTGGATCACATTGAATACATAGTAAGCGTCCAGCTTTTCTTCTTTCAGGTAAACATTAGCAGGAAAAAGCTGGACGTCTTTGGGGAATTCACGCAATACGTTGGCCATTGCCTCGCTTACGAATTCAAGCGTGTCACTTTGAAGGAGGTCGAAAGACAATAAACGAGGTTTGCTGATTTTTTTATTGTTTCTAAAGGTCGGGGTAGTGGGGATTAATGATTGTTCTTCTCCACTAATAAATAATAGGTGGTCAGGAGAGGTTTTCTGGTCATATTTGAACCAGTAAATTTCCGAGTAGTTTTCACTGATTTCTAATAGGTACATATTATTTCCCGCAGCGACCTGCTTGAGTTGAATTTTTATTCAGTCGGGTACGCCCATTGCGTAATCCTGACCTTTGAGAGCTGACAACCTCCCGCACCGCTTGCGCGTACTGAGCTTTTTTCCATTTTCCGGCCTTGCCAGCAATGGATATTTCATTGAGTTGTGCGCGAACAGCTTTGTTGTAACCCGGATGCGAGCCTTTGTGAATAGTTCGATATTCGTGCTTGCCCGCTTCACTAGGCAAGTAAATGATGTTGGAAGTTTTGTGTATGTCGAATCCGGCTTTTTTCAGAGCAGGATGATCAGCCAGCGATTGAGGAATAATATGGTGTTTCTGGAATCCATCGATTCCAGGCATATTTTTGTAGTTCCAATTAAACAGTCCCCATGGATCAACCCAAGTAATTGGATTTGGCGCGTATTGGTATAGGTTGATGCCGCCCAGTAAGCTAATCGGGTCTGGCGTCGTGAATCTCCCTATCTCGGGATCGTAGAAACGTAGAGTGTTGTAATGCAGCCCCGTCTCCCGATCCAGATACTGCCCCTGAAACCGCAGGTTCTGCTCTTCGATGTAATACGGCTCACGCACTTCCTCAACGGTATTGCCCCACACCTGATACGTAGCGCGCCAGACGTTATGCCCGTCGGCCTCGGTCAGTTGCTCGGGCAATCCGTTCAGGTCGTTGTGGTAATAGCGAATCTTCTGCAACGGACCCACACCGTCGACGCGGGCAATAGGTTCATAGCCATCATCTTCGTAAACATAGACGCTGGTCTGGCTGTGTTTATGCTCCTGCAACAATCGCAGGCCGTTCCATGTGAACCGAGACTCGCCCAGTGGATATCCATCACTGCCATGCTCAGTTTTTCCGATGCGTCGGCCCAGTGGATCGTAGGTCATTCGCACTACGCTGCCGTCGTCGTTACGCACTTCAACCAACCGACTTTCAGCGTCATACGCAAATCGCTGCACACCTCGTTTGGCACTGCGTTTTTCAATCGTGCGGCCAAAGGCGTCGTAGCGATAACGCTTGTCCTGATAAGTCAGCAGCTTGTTATGCACCACCAACCCGGCACCCGCCTGCGGGCCGTCCAGCAGGTTGGCGGCGGCGTCGTAAGCGAAGGTTTCACGTTGGCCGTGCAGGCTGTCCTGGCTGGCGATGATGCGGCCGGTGGCGTCGTAGTGCAGCAGTTGGCGATGTTGCGCGGCGGGTTGTTGGTCGAGTTTGCCGATCAGGTTGTCGGCGGGGTCGTACTCGAACTGCTTTTGCGCCGCTGCCGGCATCAATGAGGGTTGGCTGGCGAGACGGCGTTGGCGTGAACGCAGGCGGCCGCTGCGGTCGTATTCGCTGCGGGTACTGAGCTGGCCTTGGGTACGCAGCACTTCGCGGTGCAGGCGGTCGCGTTCGAAGTCGCTGATGACCTGGCCGTCGAGGTTGATCTGGTGCAGGTGGCCGCTGCCGTAGTACAGGCGGTTGAGCCAGCGGCCATCCGGCAACTGAGTCTGGATCAGGTTGCCCAGTTCGTCGTAGTGGTGTTGCAGGGCACCTGCAGCGCTGTGTTCAGCAGTCAACTGGCCAAGGGCGTCGTAGGCGAAGCCCAGCGCCTGGGCATTGCCTTGCAGGTCGGTGAAGATTACAGCGGTGAGCTGATCCACCGCGTCGTAGCTGTAATCGGTGCGACCATCGTCGGTGGTTTTGGCCACCAGTCGACCGACCGCATCGCGTTCCAGTTGATGCACGATAGGATCGGGTGGCGTGTCGGGTACCAACGCCAGGCCATTGCCGTAAGGCGCGGGTACAGCTGTCACCGTCGTGATGTTATCCAACGCATCGTAGTCGTAGCGCTTGGCGCTGCCATCGAGGTCTTGCTGCTCGACCAAACGGTCGCCGGCATCCCACGCGAAGCGATAACGCTCGCCGTTCTCGTTGATCAACGCTTGCAGCCGCCCATAACTGTCATAGTCGAACTGCACCTGCCGGCCATGGGCGTCGGTGCGCTGGCGTACTTGCCCGCGACGGTTGTGCTGATACAGCGTGGTGTAACCGGCCGGGTCGGTGTAACCGACCAGTTGCCCACTTGCATCGCGTTGGTACTGCTCGGTACGGCCGTCCGGCAATTGAGTGGTGAGCAACCGCCCCTGGGCGTCGTAGCTGAATTGAGTGCGCTCACCGAGCGCATCGATAATGACCTGCAGATAACCGCGCTCGTCGTAGCTGAACCGCGTCGGATAACCCGAACAATCAATATGCTCGACCAGTTGTCCGAACGGGTTCCAGCGCAGCTTTTTGCTTTTGCCGGTGGCGTCGATGATTTCCACGACCTGTCCGTGGGCGTCGTATCGGTAGCGAGTGATGTTGCCCAGTGGGTCGGTCTCGGCGATACAGTTACCGCGCGGATCGTAGCGGTACTGCCAACTGTTGTCGGCGGCATCGGTCTCCACCAGCGGCAACGCCCAGTGTTCCAGCCACAGGGTCGAGTCGCTGCGGCCCAATGGGTCGGTTTCGCCGATCAGGTTGCCGGCCTCATCGTAGCTGTATTCGAAGCGCCCACCCTGAGGGTCAGTGGCGCTGAGCAACTGGCGTTCATCATTCCACTCGAACAGCCAGGTGTGGTTGAGGTTGTCGCTGTACAGAATGATCTGGTGTTGACTGTTCCAGTGCCGGGTACTGACGCGTTGTAAGCCATCGGTGATGCGGGTGATACCGGCCTGCAAGTCATAGTCGAACTGGTAAGCGTCGCCCTCATCGGTCCAATGTCGCACCACACGCCATTCCAGATCTTCAACCAAAGCCCACTCATAGAAGCAGCGCAATCCGGTGGGCAGTTGATGTTCCACCATTCGGCGGCCACTGTCGTAAGCGAAACGCCGCTGAACCTGGCCGGTGGCACCACGCACTTCGGCGAGGTTTCCCTGCGCGTCGAAGTTATAGCTGACGAGCGTTTCGCGGCGCTGATCGGGGTATAGGCGTTCGATCCGTACCAGGAAGCCTTGATCGCGGATCAACTCAACCTGCACCAGATCGAACGTATCGCGCAGCCTTACCAGATGGCCGGCTTCGTCGTAGTCGACATGGATGCGGTTGTCATTGCGGTCGCCGAGTTGGCTAAGACGCAGTAATGATGGGTTGGCAGAGGGTTCAAATAAGCGATACAGCCCATCATCGCTTTCGATCAACAACTGCCCGTTGAGGTGGCGTCGCACCGCGAGCCCTTCACCGGCACTGAACACTGCACCGCCTAAAGGAATGGAGCCCATGTCGATGGACCGACCTTGCTCATCGGTATAAATCAGCGTCTCACCGCCCTCCGGATGGGGCCGGATCTCGACGCACACTTCATAAGTCACGCTCCAGCCTTTCCCGAACAGTGTGCCAGGGCGTTCATCGCGGCTGTTGTAGAAGCGCTGCCAGTCGATTGGCAGAATGCCGGGCAGTACGAAGTCCAGCTCCTCGACGTCGCCCAGCACCTTCGCGCCTGTCGCCGCATGCACCGGGTTCGACGAGCCCAGCGCCGCGTTGGCCAGCGCGCCCATCGCACTGCTGACGGCCATCGAGGTCGCCCCACCAATCAACATGCACGGCAACTTGCTGAAGAACTTGCCCTTGCCGCCCTTGAGCATCAGCAGCGCCGTCACCGCCAGCCCGACGCCCGGGGTCTTGCCGCTGCGAATTTCACGCACCACTACCGAGCCGCCGCCAATGGTGACATTGGAGGAAATCAGCCCCGATGACACCACTGTCGCATCGCAGGTACTACGGTCACCACTGCGCACCGCCGGTTGACCGTTGACCGTGACCTTTTCCGAGCCCTCGGCCAGAAACTGTGGCGGCATCGGCGGATGCTTCATGCACACGACCATGTCCAACGGCTTGGGCACGGCGCCCGGCGCGGGCGTCGCGACCGTAGGGCGCCACATCTGCGAGAAGAAACTCTCGGCCATATCCAGGTAACTGGGGTCGGGTTCAGGCTTGGTTTCTTCCAGCTCGGTGCCAGCCGGCGCGACATGGGAGCTGATCGCCCCGGCGGCGCGGGCAGCGGGGATATTGTTGGTGAGGGTGTTGGTGGACCCGGTGAGAATGTTTGCCTGTACCGTGGGCGGAAACAATGCGTTGCTAAAGGCATCGCATAACTTCGTCAGGCCCTTATCGGCCCCACTCTTGCTCATGGCAAGGCCGACAATCGTGCCTACTACCGCACCCAGCAGGAAGCAGCCGAGCCCGCCGGTGACCACGGTAATACCGGTGGCGGCCACCACGGCAGCGGTCGCCACAGCGGTGATCGCGATATTGGCCGCCACTTCCAGCACACCGCCAAGGATGTCCGCCATCATCGAAGTGTGGGACAGCGCATCGCCCATCCGGGCCGCCCATAACGCGTCAGACATTCAAGTTGCTCATCAGGAAATAGCGTCGAACGACAGCGAGTTTTTGATCAATGCCCAATGCGCCGCTTCGGCATCCCCTAGCTTGTCGGCCTTCACGTAACTCAAGGCGAGCATCTTGCGCGTACCCGGCAGCACCAGCGCCAGTTGGTACTGGAACACCTTGTCATTGCCCTTGTTGAACTGGCTGCGCAGCTCGATGCCTTCCACCTCTTGGGCGGCACCCAAACGCACGTCGACACCAGGTTGATAGCGCAAGTCCTGTACCTGTTTTTCCAGGCGCTGGAGTTGGTCATTGAAATTGCTGTGCAAGGTTTCACCCTCGGCCAGCAGGCTACGGCTGACGATCAGGGAGGTCCCCAATTCAGGGAACTTGAGGATATTGATCGTCGCGTCCTGCAACTCACTGGCAGGCAGTTGAAACTGGAATTCGTTGATACGGTACGTCATGGCAAACAGGTCTCGTCAGGAGCTTTTAGGCGTGGGGAACGCGGCTTTGATATTGGCGTCGATGCTGGCTTTTACGCCCTGACCATCAGGCGTCGCCCCGGCGCCACCGCCGTTGTTCAGGTGCAGCACGCCGCCGGTGTTGAACTCTGCGTCGCCACTGGCGTAGAAGCTGATTTGCACGCCGGTCAGGTTGATCTGCCCGCTGGCGTTCAATTCCAGGATGCTTTCACCGCAGACCAGGCGCAGGTTTTCGCCCACTTCGATGACGTAGCTCTGGCTGATGCTGTCGGTCTTGCGCTGGCCGACCGAGAGGATGTCCTCTTGCTTGACGATGCGCAGGCGGTTATTGCCGATGGTCACCGTCTCGTTGTGGCCGATGCTTTTATTGCGGTCATGCCCCACCGAATGGCTCTCATCCACCTCCACCACGATGTCTTGATTGCGCTCGGCATGGATATACAACTGCTCCAGCCCCTTCTTGTCCTCCATGCGGATTTCATTGAAGTTGGCCGGCGTGCCGCCCTTGCTCGAACGACTCTTCATGCCGCTCTGAGTGGCATTTTCCGGTAGGTCGTAGGGCACCGTCTGCTCGGCGTTGTAGACCCTTCCGGTGATGATCGGTCGGTCGGGGTCACCCTCCAGAAAGCTCACAATCACCTCTTGGCCGATCCGTGGAATCTGCATCGAGCCCCAGTTCTTGCCGGCCCAGGACTGTGACACACGAATCCAGCACGAGCTGTTTTCGTTGGATTGGTCATGACGGTCCCAGTAGAAGTGCACCTTCACGCGGCCGTACTGGTCGGTCCAGATCTCCTCGCCTTTGGGGCCGACCACCAATGCGGTCTGCGGGCCTTTGACGATGGGCCGATGGGTGTTGGCCATTGGGCGGAAACTTTGCTGGGCGTCGATGCAGGTCAGGCTGCTTTCGAACTGCGCCGAGCCTGAACCGCCGCCGCTTTCCAGACTTTCCTGATTGATGTAATAGCGGCAACCCACGATCAGGTATTCGCGGTTCTGGTCCTGGCGGCTGAAGCCGGTGAGGCTGAACAGGTGGCCCGAACCCAGGCCCCGCGCATTGCCGGCAAACTCGATCTGCTCGTGCAGGGTTTGCAGGGCTTCGATGCGGGTGCGTGCATAGTGTTCGCCGTCTTCGCTTTGCACGTAGGTGCCGGGGTAGTCGTACAGGGGGTAGTCGCCGGCGGTGTGCGGACGTGGCATCGCCGAGCGCACGTCGATACGGGCGCTGGGGCGCTGGAAGTCGTAGTCGTTGAGTTCCAGCGAGCCCGGCTGCACTTCCTGCGCCAGATGCCAGTTGTGCATATGGTCGCGTTCGCGCTGTTGTTCGTCCTTGGGGTAATACGGCACCGAGGCGTAGCCGGGCACCGTGGTGTGGGCGCCATAGGCGTCGGCCAAGACCAGCACATGGCGGTCCTGCTCGTGGCGGAAGAAGTAGTAGATACCTTCCTGTTCCATCAAGCGGCTGACGAAATCGAAGCTGGTCTCGCGGTACTGCACGCAGTATTCCCACTCACGGTACGGCCGGCTCAGGGCGTCCTCGAAATCGGAAAAACCCAGGTCGCGAAACACCTGCTTGATGATCTGCGGGATGCTCAGGTTCTGGAAAATCCGGCAGTCCGACGTACGGCTGAGCAGCCACAGCCACGGGCGCAGCGTCACCTGGTAACTGGCGAACTGGCCCTGGTCGATGTTCTGGCTGCAACGGGCAACGATGCCGTGGAAGTGTCGTTCGCCACCATCGGCCAGTTGCAGGCCCACGCTCATCGGCTTGCCGAGCAACTGGTTAAGGTCGATGTTGGCGTCCAGCGACGTCAGTTGCAGCTCGTAGTTGAACAGCCTGCCCAGCTCTTCGCCGCCGCCCATTTCATTGAGCAGCAGCACATCCGGCCCGAGGGGGCTGGTGATCTTGGCCAGGCGTGAGGCTTGGTTAAAAAGCATCGGTAGTCCCGTAAATACCTTGATAACTGAAGAAACCGGTTCAACGGTGGGAGGCGGCTTGCTCCCGATAGCCGTGTGTCAGTTGATGCATAGGGGCCTGATGCACCGCTATCGGGAGCAAGCCCCCTCCCACCGTTTGATTGTGTTCCTTCAGGTCAATCGTTGAACTCGTAGTGCAATTCGTTATCCCGGCTGCTGATGCGCACACCCGCCAACGCCTTGCCTTCGAGCATGCGCGTGAGGAACTCACGGCTCATGTCCGGCAGCAAGCTGTTGGTGAGGATGGTGTCGATCATACGGCCACCGCTTTCGGTTTCGGTGCAGCGCGAGACGATCAGGTCGACCACCGCGTCGTCGTAGTCGAAGGCCACCTTGTGCGTACTTTCCACGCGTTTCTTGATGCGGTTGAGCTGCAGGCGGGTGATCGCCTTGAGCATCTCGTCGCTGAGCGGGTAGTACGGAATGGTCACCAGGCGACCCAGCAACGCCGGCGGGAAGATTTCCAGCAGCGGTTGGCGCAGGGCCTTGGCGATCTCTTCCGGCTCCGGCACGTTCGCCGGGTCTTTGCAAACGTGGGAGATCAGCTCGGTGCCGGCGTTGGTGGTCAACAGGATCAGGGTGTTCTTGAAGTCGATCACCCGGCCTTCACCGTCTTCCATCACGCCCTTGTCGAACACCTGGAAGAAGATCTCGTGCACGTCCGGGTGGGCTTTTTCCACCTCGTCCAGCAGCACCACGCTGTAGGGTTTGCGTCGCACCGCCTCGGTCAGCACGCCGCCTTCGCCGTAACCGATGTAGCCCGGTGGCGCGCCCTTGAGGGTGGATACGGTGTGGGCTTCCTGGAACTCGCTCATGTTGATGGTGATGACGTTCTGCTCGCCGCCGTACATGGCTTCGGCCAGGGCCAGGGCGGTTTCGGTCTTGCCCACGCCTGAGGTGCCGGCCAGCATGAACACGCCAATCGGCTTGCTCGGGTTGTCGAGGCCGGCGCGGGAGGTCTGGATGCGCTTGGCGATCATCTGCAGGGCGTGATCCTGGCCGATGATGCGCTTCTTCAGGTGCTGGTCGAGGTTGAGCACGGTCTCCAGCTCGTTGCGGGCCATGCGGCCCACCGGGATACCGGTCCAGTCGGCGACCACCGAGGCCACGGCCTGGTAATCCACGGTCGGCAGGATCAGCGGGGTTTCGCCTTGCAGGGCGCTGAGGCGCTGTTGCAGATCGACCAGCTGCGTGCGCAATTCATCGTTGCCGCTGTCCACCGCGCCAACCTTTTCACGCAGGGTGGCACGGGTGGCGAGCAACTCATCGACCAGTGCTTTCTCTTCGGCCCAGCGGCTCTCCAGCGTTGCAAGACGTTCACGCTCGGCACTCAATAGCGCTTCGGTGTTGCTTTGACGGGCCCCAATCGCAATGCCGATGGCATGCTCGCGGGCGATGATTTGCAGCTCGGTTTCCAGGGCTTCGATACGACGGCGGCTGTCGTCCACTTCAGCCGGCACCGCGTGCAGGCTGATGGCAACGCGGGCACAGGCGGTGTCCAGCAGGCTTACGGATTTATCCGGCAACTGGCGCGCCGGGATGTAGCGGTGGGACAGCTTCACCGAGGCTTCCAGGGCTTCGTCGAGGATCTGCACCTGGTGGTGCTGTTCCATGGTCGAGGCCACGCCGCGCATCATCAGCAGTGCCTTGTCTTCCGATGGCTCGGCCACTTGCACCACCTGGAAGCGGCGAGTCAGGGCCGGGTCTTTTTCAATGTGCTTCTTGTACTCGGCCCACGTGGTCGCGGCCACGGTGCGCAAGGTGCCACGGGCCAATGCCGGTTTGAGCAGGTTGGCGGCGTCGCCCGTGCCGGCGGCGCCACCAGCACCGACCAGGGTGTGAGCTTCGTCGATAAACAGGATGATCGGCTTGGGCGACGCCTGGACGTCTTCGATCACTTGGCGCAGGCGCTGCTCGAACTCGCCTTTCATGCTGGCGCCGGCTTGCAGCAGGCCCACATCGAGGCTGCGCAATTCCACATCCTTGAGCGCAGGCGGCACGTCACCGGCGACGATGCGCAGGGCGAAACCTTCGACCACGGCGGTTTTGCCCACACCGGCTTCACCGGTGAGAATCGGGTTGTTCTGGCGACGGCGCATCAGGATGTCGACCAGTTGGCGGATCTCTTCATCGCGGCCGACGATGGGGTCGAGCTTGCCGCTACGGGCCTGCTCGGTCAGGTCGACGGTAAAGCGCTTGAGGGCTTCCTGCTTGCCCATGGCACTTGGCGCCATGGCGCCGCTGGCTTCGCCCGGCACGGCGCCGGCGTTGAAACCGTCACTGGCGCTCAGGGCATTCTCCGGCGAGTCACCGACGTATTCATCAAAGCGCTCGCTCAGGGCCTCGGCCTTGATTTTGTCGAACTCGGAAGACAGACCCAGCAGCGCATGGCGCAGGCTCGGCGTCTTGAGGATGCCCAACACCAGGTAACCGGTGCGCACCTGGCTTTCGCCGAACATCAGGCTGCCGTAGACCCAACCGCGTTCCACGGCTTCTTCCACATGGGAGGACAGGTCGGTGATCGAGGTCGAGCCACGGGGCAAGCGGTCCAGCGCTTCAGTCAGGTCGCGGGCCAGGCGCGCCGGCTCCACGTTGAACTGGCGAATGATGCGGTGCAGGTCCGAGTCCTGCAGTTGCAGCAGTTGGTGAAACCAGTGGGCCAGTTCCACATACGGGTTGCCCCGCAGCTTGCAGAATACGGTGGCGGCTTCGATGGCCTTGTAGGCCACGCTGTTGAGTTTGCCGAACAATGCGGCGCGACTGATTTCACCCATGCTCTGGATTCCTTGAGGTGGTGGCCTGATCGGCGTAATGCCGGGCCAGGATTAGGTCGTTGGCGTCGTGCGCGGGTTGGCCGAGCCAGGTGTTGAAGCCCAGGCGGAACTGGCCATTAAGTTGCAGCGCCGGTACTTCAGGTTGTTGCAGAACCAGGTTCAAGTCCCAGTCCAGTTCATGACCCAGGTACTCGGCCACCCACGCGACCAGCTCATTGAATGACGGGTGGCCGGGCAGCATGCCCATGTAGTCATCGAGCTTGAGCGGCCCCAGGCGGATACGGAATTTGTGCTGGCGGTCCCAGACATGGCTGCCCAGGCAAAAGTCCACGCCCAACTGGTTGGCGCTGACACCCACGCGGCTGCGTTCAGGCAGTTCCAGCCATTGGCCGACGTACTCTTCGATCTCCACCGGGAGGCCGAAGTACTCGCTGAGGATCGCCTTTAAACCATCCGGGTAGCGGGTCTGCGCCGATAAGTGGCCGCTGTAATGCAGCTTCGCGGCGTCGGCAATCAGCCCCTGGTTGAGCAGGCTTGGCATGCCACGGCCACTCAGGGCGGCGAGGCGGGCGGACCAGTAGTCATCATCCGGGCGGTCATGGCTGACGGTGGGCCGCGCCTCGGCCCAGGCCCGGTAGAACAGGCTGAGCAAGCGATGGTGGAACACGTCCAGGAACTGCTTGCTGGTGCTGTCGGCGTTGTTGCGCTGGCGCTCGCGGACGTACTCGGTGATATGCAGCGGCAGCGGGCCATTGGGGCCGCCGAGGCCGAAGAAGAATTGCTCCAGGCGCGCCGGCTTGCCGTCACCACCGGGGTCGACCGAGGCCAGGGTGGCAGGGGCGAACGTGCAATCGGCCTGTTGCCCCAGGCGCAGTGGGTCATCCGCCAGGCGCAGGGAATGGCCCAGGCGCGGCAGGTCGGGCGATTCGCACTCGATACGCCGCAGCGCCTGGAAGAAATCGTATTCCCAGGGTTCCTGATGCATCGCATCCAGTGTGTTCACAGGGTCGGACGCCGCCCGGGCTTGGCTTTCCATCGCATGATCTCGCCGCGTTCGGTGGTACGGATCACCGTCTCGGTAAAACTGTTGATCGACACGTAGCGTGCCAGGAAGCGCTCCAGCACCGCACCGAGCAGGAACACCCCGGTGCCGCGAAACGCGTTTTCATCGAATTCCAGGGTGATCTCCAGGCCCCGGCCAAACACGATCGGGCCAGGCATCGGCAGGCGCCGGGTCACGGCTTTGCTGCTGACTTCACGCAGGCCCTCGATCTGCAATTGCAGGGCGGCGTCGTTGCTGTCGCCATACAGGCGCAGCAGTTCACGCAAGGCGCCCGCGCCCTGGCCCTGCTCGCTGAGCGACAGATAGTTGAGCGACAACTGGCTGATCAGGCGCCAGGCCTTGGCATCATGCGCATGGCTTGCCCGCGGGCGGCTCGGGCCGGCCACGCAACGCACGGCCAACACCGGCGCACTGTCGGCCAGGGTGAAATCGGTCTTGCCGTTGCCCACGCTCATGAACAACGGCAAATCGCGGTTGGTGCACAGCGCGGTCACGCCGAGTTGGCGCAGGTCGTGGCGGTAGGGCGCTTGCCGGCTGTCGACCAGGCTGACAAAGGTTTCGCTGCCCACATATGTGGAGCGCGGGCCGTTGCGACGCTGGTCGCTGGACAACACACGCGGCTCGCGGCGCACCATGTAATAGGCCAGGTCGCGGCCATAGCGCGAGGGGTCGCGCACCGCATAAAACGGCAGGAATGGCTGCTCCGGCCCAGTGCCGTGGCCGGTGATACCGCTGAGCGAATGAATCTCGAAATCCATCGGCCGGGTGCGGTCGGCGATCACATGGTGCTCGTTGACCCGGTCGGACAGGTGGATACGATCGAGGCGTTTGGGAAACAGGTTGATCGCCGGCGTGCAGAACGGCAGGAACTGCGCCGCGCCGACGCTGCCTTCCAGGCTCGGTTCATGCCGGTCGAACAGCACGATCAGCTCCAGTTCCTGGCCGTCGCAGCGCTTGATCGCACGGCGCAGTTCGGCAAATTCGACAAACAGGAAGCGATGGGGCAGCGCGAAGTATTCCTGCAACAGGCGATAGCCCTGGAAGGCGCGCGCCACCACCGGCATGGCGGCGTCGGCGTCGTCGAAGCCGCGTGAGCGCAGCGCGTCCTGGGGCAGGCGCTCGACCCAATCACCGCCAGGCTTGCGCGCAAACACCGCGCAGGCGTTGCCGAGCAGTTGCTCGTAAAGGCGGAACGGTTGCTCGTCGGCACCGCTGAGGTACAGCGGCAGGCTGTCCAGGTCGAGGCTGTTGAATGGCAACTCGGCGCCGGTGCGCAGGGTCAGGCGCAAACCCGCCTTGGCCTTCGGCTCGCTGGCGGCCAGGCGGCCAAGCACGGCGGCCGGGTTGCCGAAGTATTCCGCGTTGGCTACCTGCAACGGCCACAGCGTCACCGGGTGCGCGGTGCGGTACTCGCAGCAGGTCTGGGTTTCACGGCCCAATGCCGCACGCAACACCGTGTCGCGGGGCAGCGAAAAACCGCTGGCCAGGGAGCCTTCGTCGGGGTCGGTCTGCAGCTGCACCACGGTCATCGACGGGGTTGGCGCGAGGTAGTGCGGGTACGCGATTTCCAGCAGGTTGTGGGTGAAGGTCGGGTACTCGGCGTCGAGCTTGAGCTGCACGCGGGCCGTCAGGTAGGCAAAACCTTCAAGCAAGCGTTCGACGTACGGGTCGGCGCAGTCCATACCGGACAGGGTCAGCCGACTGGCGATCTTCGGGTATTCCTTGGCGAACTCGGCGGCGCTTTCGCGCACGTGATGCAGTTCCTGGTTATACAGCTCCAGCAGGCGCGGGTTCATGCTCGTCTCCGCTGGTCGGCGTTGACGACACGCACATGGCCGGATTCCAGGTCGAGGTCGGTTTGCAATAACAGGCGTAGAGGCACCGGCTGTGCCCACAGATCGCCTTCGATCTCGAAGCTCAACGCGTTGTGGTTCATCTCGCCCTGGCTGAGGCGGGCTTTGACGCGCAGGGTGTGGCGCAGGATGCGCGGCTCAAAGGTGGCAATGGCCTGGTAGATCAGGGCTTCCAGCGCTCTGATATCGACACTGGAGGCACTGTTTCCCGCCAATGCCGGCAGGCCGTAATTGACCACCGAAGTACCGGCTGGGGTGTGCAACGTGGCATCGGCATCGAGCAACGACGTGGTGTTGAGCAGCCACGCCAGGTCGCGCAGCACCGAGGCTTTCAATTGGGTCAGGGACAGCACGCGTTTGTCGGCGCTTTCCTTGGGGTTGGTCGGGTCGTCGTCGGTCAACCGGTCCAGCAGGGACGGTTGCAGACGGTCGCGGGAAGCGATTTCAGTTACCACCAAAGCAGCTCCACGGACGGGGTGTGAGGAGGACAAAGTTTCTGGGGCCGTGGCGCTGGGCCACGGCCACCAGAGCTATCAGCGCTTGGTGTTGGAACGGATGTTCCAGCCAAACTTGATCGCGCCGCCGTCTTTGGTGCCGTCGGCTTTCTGCGGCTGGTAGTCGACCATCACTTGGGCAAAGTTCAGGGTGACGTTCTCGGTCAGGCGGTCATCAGTGCCCGAACCGCCGGTGCTCAGGGACGTTACCAGCACTTCTTCCAGGTTGATCACCATGTACTCGACCTGGCTTTCACCACCGGCCTTGCGCACGGTCAGCTTGACCTTGTCGATGTGCTTGCCGCTGGCGCAGTGCATCATCAGGTTAGGCGACGCCTTGTCGACGTACTTGGTCAGCGACAGGTCCTGGATATTCACCTTGCCGGCGCCACCGCCACCGCCGACGTGCATGTTGCCGGACTGGGACATGCCCCAGCTCCAGTTCAGTACGTCGATTTCGTCCTTGTGGGCCTTGTCCATGGACTCGCCCTTGATGTCGCCGATCTTGATGAAAATATCAACAGCCATGTTTTCTCCCTGTGTGGCCCCTGCCACTGAATTTGGTTATGCCCCAGAAGGGGCAATGCTTTTGTGTGGGAGGGGGCTTGCTCCCGATGGCATCACCTCGGTCCGACTGAGAGACCGAGTTGCCTGCATCGGGAGCAAGCCCCCTCCCACAGAAGAGCGACTTACTTAAGCGCCTTTTGCCGAAGGCAGCTTCGATACCAGGCGCAACGACACGGTCAGCCCTTCGAGCTGGTAGTGCGGGCGCAGGTAGAACTTGGAGTTGTAGTAACCCGGGTTGCCTTCCACTTCTTCCACGATCACTTCAGCGGCAGCCAATGGGTGCTGGGCCTTGGTGGTTTCGGTGGAGTGGGCCGGGTCGCCGTCGACGTAGTTGAGGATCCAGTCCTGCAACCAGCGCTGCATCTCGTCCTTCTCTTTGAAGGAACCGATCTTGTCGCGCACGATGCACTTCAAGTAGTGAGCGAAACGGCAGGTGGCGAACAGGTACGGCAAGCGCGCAGCCAGGTTGGCGTTGGCGGTGGCGTCCGGGTCATCGTATTCGGCCGGTTTCTGCAACGACTGGGCACCGATGAAGGCGGCGAAGTCGGTGTTTTTCTTGTGCAGCAGTGGCATGAAACCGTTCTTCGCCAGTTCCGCTTCACGGCGGTCGCTGATGGCGATTTCGGTCGGGCACTTCATGTCCACACCACCGTCATCGGTAGGGAACGTGTGGGCCGGCAGGTTTTCCACTTCACCACCGGACTCCACGCCACGGATGCGCGAGCACCAGCCGTAGTGCTTGAACGAGCGGTTGATGTTCACGGCCATCGCGTAGGCGGCGTTGGCCCAGGTGTACTTGGAGCTGTCGGCGCCGTCGGTGTTTTCTTCGAAGGCGAAGGCTTCCACCGGGTCGGTCTTGGCGCCATACGGCAGGCGAGCCAGGAAGCGCGGCATGGTCAGGCCGATGTAGCGCGAGTCTTCCGATTCACGCAGCGAGCGCCAGCCGGCGTATTCCGGGGTGGTGAAGATCTTGGTCAGGTCGCGCGGGTTCGACAGTTCCTGCCACGAGCCCATGCCCATCACGGTCGGCGAAGCGGCAGCGATGAACGGGGAGTGCATGGCGGCGCAGACTTTCGACAGCTCGCCCAGCAGCTCCACGTCGGGTGGCGACTGATCGAAGTAGTAGTCGCCCACCAGGCAGCCGTACGGCTCACCGCCGAACTGGCCGTATTCTTCTTCGTACATCTTCTTGAAGATCGGGCTCTGGTCCCATGCGGTGCCCTTGAATTTCTTCAGGGTCTTGTGCAGTTCGGGCTTGGAGATGTTGAGCACGCGAATCTTGAGCTGCTCATCGCTCTCGGTGTTGTTGACGAGGTAATGCAGGCCACGCCAGGCGCTTTCCAGCTGCTGGAAATCCTGGTGATGAATGATCTGGTTGACCTGGGCGGTGAGCTTGGCGTCGATGGCCGCGATGATCGATTCGATCGACTTGATCGCGTCATTGGACACCAGGTCGGTTTGCGCCAGGGCCTGTTCGGCCAGGGTGCGCACTGCGGTTTCCACGGCTTCGCGGGCACGCTCGGTCTTTGGCTTGAATTCCTGCAGCAGCAGGTTGGCGAACTCGCTGGCTTCTTCGGTCTGGGTGCCGAGGATCTGGCTGCCTTCGCGGGCGGTATTGTCGGTCATGATTACTGGTCCCCTGCAGGCTTAGGCGCGCTGGCAAGTGCCTGAAGCAGTGCCGGGTCCTTGATTGCCTTCATGATGATTTCTTCAGCGCCGGTCTTGCCGTCCATGTAGGTCAGCAGGTTGGCCAGCTGGGTGCGGGCTTCGAGCAGCTGGTTCAGCGAATCGACCTTGCGCGCCACGGCGGCCGGGCTGAAGTCGTCCATGCTCTCGAAGGTGATGTCCAGGCTCAGGTTGCCTTCGCCGGTCAGTTCGTTGGGGACGTGGAAGGCCACGCGCGGTTGCATGGCCTTGAGGCGCGAGTCGAAGTTGTCGACGTCCACTTCAAGGAATTTGCGGTCGGCCACGGCGGCGAGCGGCTCGGCAGGTTTGCCGGCGAGGTCGGCCATCACACCCATTACGAAGGGCAGTTGGACCTTCTTCTCGGCGCCGTAGAGCTCGACGTCGTACTCGATCTGCACTCGAGGCGCACGGTTGCGCGCAATGAATTTCTGAGAACTTTGCTTCGCCACGTTGCTGCTCCTGGTCGCTTGAGCGACGGTGTTGTTACTGCATAGCCCGGTGGCTTACTCGCTGTCCGGGCCGCGCAGGTTTTCAAATTGGGACATGCCGTCGGGAATCAGATTGCGCACGATGGCCGCGAAGTCGGCGTGCACCAGGTTCTTGGCCCGATTCAACAGCACCGGCAGCGGGCTCGAAGGCTCATGCCGGGTGTAGTACGCAAGGATCTTGTCGAGGCTGCGCAGCACGTCGTCGCGGCTGGCGATATCGCCAGCCGGGCGCACTGCCACAGGCGCAGCGGCGAAGTCGACCGAGGGGGCATTGTCGTCACTGACGGCCTCGGGTTCGCCACTGTTGTCGGTGCCTGGCACCGCTTGATTGAGTATCTGCAGCGCCTGCTTGAGCGGTTGCTTCAAGGCGCTCAAGTCCACGCCCCGGGCGGAACCGACCTGGTCATTGACCTGCTCCTCGATGGCCTCACACGCCGCACGCGCTGCGCTCAAGGCGTCACGGGTGGCTTGCAGGTGCTCGGGGTCGCTGTCGAGGAACGCGGCGTGGAGTTGCTGGGCACCGAGCTGCTCGTCGGCAAAAATCTGCAAGCCGCTGGCATTGAGCGCCGCCCGCAGGCTGACCGGGCCGAAGGTGCGCGAGCGGGTGAGGATGCTTTCGCGCAGCAGGCGGATGGTCGTGTCACCGGTCAGGCCGGACAGGGCGTTGACGCGCACGGTGGGGTCGTTATCGTCGTCGGCATCCAGGCGTGGGTGCAGGTCGACCCAATAGTCGCGCAGCAAGGCGTTGATCAATGAAAGGACTTCAGCCAACCCGGCCACGCCTTGCAGGGCAAGGGTGCTTTGCAGCAGAAAATGGGTGATGCGCAGGTCTTTGCTGCGTTGCAGCAAATCGAGGCTTTGCTGCTGGATGCTGCGCCATTCCGGCGGTTCGGCGGGCAGGATCGAGTCGCCCATGCTGCGCTCGGGTTGGCCCTTGGCATCACGCTCCAGCTGGAGAAATTGCGCGTCATATTCCATGTCTTCGCCACAGGGCGAAGTCGGGGAAACGGCGGCGAGCAGCAACGGCACATCCACTGAGTTTGATCTCCTTATCAGCCCGATAGATGGCGGGCAATGCATGCATTAGTTGTCTGAGGAACTTTGCATGTTTTCTTGGTCATATAGTCAGAGTGCCACTACTGTGACATCAGTGATGTTCAAGAAGTTGTGCATTTTTGGTGTAGTACTTATGCCTTGTCAAGGTAAGCTATTCGTCCTCTGTGACAGATGTGCGGTGTTTAACAACCTGCGCGACTGGTGGGTCGAACGGCGCCCGCCAAGCAGGATTTTTGTCATGCAAGCCAGCTAAGATCAGCGATCTTGCGGGTTTAGGTAGATTCAGGGTCATTTTGTGTGACCTGGCGGGCATGTCCCGGGAAGCGTAGCCCCGGGAATCGACCGCGCGCGATGTAATCAGCAAGGAGGCAAGATGTCGCTGTGTTTGACTATCACTAGTTATCACAAGATTACCCCTGGGCAGTGCTCGGAAAAGTCCATGGACCAGGGCGTGATGGCTATTGGCCGCAGTTCGGATAATGACTGGGTCTTGCCTGATCCGGAGCGTCTCGTCTCTTCACAGCATTGCGTTATTCAATACAAAGATGGCCGTTATTATTTAACCGATAACAGTACAAACGGGGTGGAGTTGGTTCGCGCCGGTATCCGCATGCGCCGTGGCAATAGCGAGCCGCTGCAAGATGGTGAACTGATCCGCATCGGCGACTACGAGATCCAGGCGCGTATCGATTTCAACGTGCAAGCCGTTGATAGCCAGCCGTTTGCCGGTAATTCGCCGAACAGCTTCGAGGCGTTGATGGGCGCCGTGGCAAAGCCACCAACGCCGACCCCGGTGATCGCGCCGCAGTTCCAGGGCGCCTCGGCAATGGACACCTTGCCGGACCTGTTCGACTTCCTCAGCCCCACTGCTGTGCCGCCGCCGACCGTGGCGGATCATGTGCCGCCCGAGCAGCACGACTTCCGCCCGCCGACGCCGGTGGCGGTGGAAAAACCCGTGGTCGCAGGCTCGCTGATTCCCGATGACTGGGACCTGTTTGCCGATACCCCGGCACCGGTCGTTCCGGTTGCACCGCCACCGCCGGTCGCCCCGGTGATTCAGCCGCCGCCCGTGGTCGAGTCGGTACGCCCCGTGGCCGAGCCCCAGCAATCCCCCGACTTGTTGCAAGCGTTCCTGCGTGGCGCCGGGCTGGAGCAGTTGCGTCTGGACAAGGCCGATGCCTGCGCCCAGATGGAAAACATCGGCCGCAGCTACCGCCTGATGGTCGAGGGCCTGATCGATGTATTGCGTGCCCGCGCCAGCCTCAAAGGCGAGTTCCGCATGCAGCAGACCATGATCCGGCCCGCCGAGAACAACCCGTTGAAATTCGCGCCGAATGCCGACGAAGCCTTGCTGCTGCTGCTTCGCCACGGCAACCAGGCGTTTATGGCACCGGACGCGGCCGTGCGCGACAGTTTCGATGACCTGCGTGCTCACCAACTGGCCGTGATGGCCGGCGTGGAGGCCGCGATCAAGCACCTGCTCACCCGCTTTGAACCCTCGCAGTTGGAGGAACGCATGGGCAAACCCGGCGGCTTATCGAGCCTGTTCAACGGTTCGCGCCAGGCGCAGTACTGGCAGCAGTTCACTGAGCTTTACAGCAATATTTCCCGCGAGGCCCAGGAAGATTTCCAGGACCTGTTCGGCCGCGAATTCAGCCGAGCCTACGAAGAACACAGCGCACGACAGCGGCGCTGAACACGCAGTACACGGATTTAACGGATAGCTAAGAACGTCATTGAGGACGCAGGATGATTCCCAGGTTTTTACTCGCAGCCGCTACTGTGCTGCTGCTGACGGCGTGTGCCAAGGACGCGGCCAAGCCCGAAGTGGCGGGCGAAACTGAAGCGGACACCGCCGCGGTCGAGTTGCACTTTCATGCCATTGCCGGGCTCAACCCGGGCGCCAACGGCCAGGCCGCACCCGTGCGTGTGCGCATCTTCGAGCTGAAAAATGCCGCTACCTTCGGGCGCTCCGACTACTTCGCCCTGGCGGATCGCGCGCAATCGACCCTCGGCCTGGACCTGCTGGACCAGGATGAAGTGATGGTGCAACCCGGCCAGCAACTGAGCATCCAGCGCGACCTCGACCCTGCCACGCGCCAGATCGGCTTGCTGGTGGGCTATCGCGAGCTGGACCGTGCGCAATGGCGCACGGTGATCAACGTGCCACCGCGCCAATACACCGAATATCAGATCAGCCTCGATGTACGCGCCGTACGTGCCGATGTCGTGGTTACCCCATCCAGCCCTGCCCAATAAGAAACCCTCGGAGCCCCCATGTCCTGGAACAATCGCGTGGTCTGGTCGGAAGGCATGTTCATCGGAACGCAGCACTTCCAGCAGCATGACCGTTACCTGGAGAACCTGATCGACGCCCGCAGCCGCCCGTTGTCTGCCGGTGCCTGGGGCTTTTCCGAGTTGCTGATCGACCAGGGGCTGCTGGCCCAGGGCAAGCTGGCGATCGTTTCGGCGCGCGGCCTGTTGCCGGATGGCACGCCGTTCAATATCCCTCAGGACGACCTCGCGCCGAGCCCGTTGAATATCGACGACAACCTGCGCGACGGCCTGGTGTACCTGGCCTTGCCGCTCAAGCGCGCCGGTGCCCGCGATACCGTGGAAGCGGGCGAAGCCCTGGAAGCTGCGCGGTATGTCAGCCAGGTGCGCGAAGTGCGCGATGACAATGCCCCGTTCGAGAACCGTGCGCCCGTGGCTGTCGGCTCGCGCGCCCTGCGCCTGCTGACGGCCCAGGATGGCATCAGTGATTACGCCGCCGTGGGCCTTGTGCGCATCAAGGAAAAACGCGCCGACCGCGCACTGGTGCTGGATGACACTTACATCCCGCCGGTGCTCGACGTCGCCGCGAGCAAACCGTTGACGGCCTTTCGCAGTGAACTGCTCGGCCTGCTGCACCAGCGCGGCGAAGCCCTGGCTGGCCGCGTGGTCGCCTCGGGGGCCGGTGGCGCGTCGGAGATTGCCGACTTCATGCTGCTGCAATTGGTCAACCGCGCCCAGCCGCTGCTCCAGCATTTCAGCCAGTTGAGCCCGCTGCACCCGGAGCGCTTCTTCAGTGAACTGGTGAGCCTGGCCGGCGAGTTCTCGACCTTTTCGACCTCGGGCCGGCGCCCTCAGGAATACCCGCAATACCAGCATGACGACCTGGCGCTGAGCTTCGCCCCGGTCATGCAGGCGCTGCGTGAAGCGCTGTCGATGCTGATCGACAGCAAGGCCACGCCGATCCCGATTGTCGAAAAAGCCTATGGCATCCACGTGGCCATGCTTGCCGACAAAACCCTGCTCGAGAGCGCCAGCTTCATCCTGGTGGTGCGCGCCGACGTGCCTGGCGAAACCCTGCGGGCGCGCTTCGGCCAACAGAGCAAGGTCGGCTCGGTGGAGCACATCCGTGACATGGTCAACCTGCAACTGCCGGGCATCGGCCTGCTGCCGTTGCCGGTGGCGCCACGGCAGATCCCGTATCACGCAGGCAGTACCTATTACGAGTTGGACCGGGGCAGCGAGCACTGGCAGCAACTGCACAACTCCGGCGGATTTGCCTTCCATATCGCCGGGCAGTTCCCGGGCTTGAACCTGGCCTTCTGGGCGATTCGAGGATAATTCGCGATGCATCCCAATGATGATGACCGCACCCAGTTCATGCCGCGCCCGGGTGGCCGGGCGCCAGAACCTGCGCGTGCAGAACCGGCCCCGCTGTCGATGCCGGCCGCGCCGATGCTCACCGGCAAAAGCCAGGGCCTGAATCCGCTGGAAAGCGCCGCCGGCCCGTTGTTGGCGTTGCTCACACGCCTGCGCAACACCATCGCCCATCCGGCGCCGGCCAGCCTGCGCGCGCAGCTGCTGGCATATTTGCGCCAGTTCGAAGAGCGTGCTGAAGCCGCCGGCATCCCGCGTAACGAAGTGCTGCTGGCCCGTTACGCGCTATGCACCGCCCTGGATGAAGCCGTGCTGAGCACGCCGTGGGGCAGCACCAGCGACTGGGGCAAGCAGAGCCTGTTGATCACGGTGCACAACGAAGCCTGGGGCGGTGAAAAAGTCTTCCAACTGCTCGACCACTGCCTGCAAAGCCCACGGGAACGCTTGTACCTGCTGGAGTTGTTGTACCTGTGCATGTGCCTGGGTTTCGAAGGCCGTTACCGTGTGATGAACGACGGGCGCAGCCAGTTGGACGCCCTGCGTGAGCGCACGGCGGCGGCGATTCGCAGTGCCCGTGGTGAACACGAGCGCGAGCTGTCGCCGCACTGGCGCGGTGTGACGGTGGCGCGTGATCGCCTGGCGCAATTCATGCCGCCGTGGATCGCCGTGGCCATCGGCCTGGCGCTGCTGCTGGCGCTGTTGTTCGGCTTGCGCCTGAAACTGGCGTCGGATGCCGAGCCGGTGTTCAAGAATATCCATGCCTTGGGAGAGATCCCGGTGCAGTCGATCGACCGTCCGGTGGCGCAACCCAAAATCATCGAACGCCCACGCCTGGCCGGCTTCCTGGTGGAAGACATCAAGGCCGGTCGTGTTGCGGTGGAAGATGCGGTCGACCGTTCCGTGGTGACCATTCGTGGTGATGAACTGTTCGCCTCGGCCAGTTCCAGCATCGTCGATGACTACCAGCCACTGATGCTGCGCATTGCCGACGCCATCCGCAAAGTCAAAGGCCAGGTGCGTGTCACCGGGCACAGCGACAACCGCCCGATTGCCACGCTGCGTTTCCCGTCCAACTGGGCGTTGTCCGAAGCGCGGGCCAAGTCGGTGCTGGAGATCCTGGCGGCCAAGACCGGCCAGGCCGAGCGCTTCAGCGCCGAGGGCAGAAGCGACACCGAGCCGGTGGCTACCAATGCCACCGCCGAAGGCCGTGCCCGTAATCGTCGGGTTGAAATCACCGTATTGGCGGAGGGCGTCGAGTGAAGGCGTTTTTCAGTTTCATGATTCGCTGGGTGATCCCGGTACTGGGCCTGATCGCCCTGAGCCTGATCATCTGGTTTGTCGGGCCGCTGCTCGATCTGTTGATGCCGGAAGGGCGCCGCTGGGCGCTGATTATCCTGGTGTTTGCGGTGTGGATCGCCTACCGCGTGTTCCGCATTATCCAGGCGCGTCGACAGGCCGCCGAAGTGATGCGCAGCCTGGCGGCGCAAACCCCGGTCGACCCCAACAGTGTCGCCACCGCCGAAGAACTCAGCACCCTGCGCCAGCGCATGGACGAGGCCCTGGCGCTGCTGAAGAAAGCCAAGCTCGGTGGTGATGAGCGGCGCAACCTCTACGAATTGCCGTGGTACGTGATCATCGGCCCGCCGGGTTCGGGCAAGACCACCGCGCTGGTCAACTCCGGGCTGCATTTCCCGCTGGCGGCCCAATTGGGCGCCGGGGCCGTGCGCGGTGTCGGCGGTACGCGCAACTGCGACTGGTGGTTTACCGACCAGGCCGTGCTGCTCGATACCGCTGGCCGCTACACCACTCAAGACAGCAACTCCACGGTCGATAAAGCCGCGTGGCTGGGTTTCCTCGACCTGCTGAAAAAGCAACGCTCACGCCGCCCGATCGACGGTGCGTTCATTGCGATCAGCCTGTCGGATCTGTTGCTCGGGACTGAAGCCGAGCGCGCTGCCCACGCGGCGGCGATTCGCTTGCGTATCCAGGAGCTGTATACCCAGCTGGGCGTGCGTTTCCCCATCTACCTGATGCTGACCAAGCTCGACTTGGTGCCCGGCTTCATGGAGTTCTTCGACAACCTGAGCAAGGAAGACCGCGCCCAGGTATGGGGCATGACCTTTGCCCTGGACGACGGCAAGCACAGCGACGGCCCGCTGGCGCATCTGCAAAGCGAATTCGCAGGGCTGGAACAACGCCTCAACGAGCGCCTGGTGGAACGCCTGCAACAGGAACGCGACCCGGCGCGACGCGACCTGATCTACGGCTTCCCGCAGCAGTTCGGGGCCTTGAAGGACTGCCTGCAAAGCTTCCTCGACGGTGTGTTCAAACCCAATGCCTTCGAAGAACGTGTGCTGCTGCGCGGCGTGTACTTCACCAGCGGTACTCAGGAAGGCAGCCCGATTGATCGCCTGATCGGCGCCATGGCCCAGAGCATGAACCTGGATCGCCAGCACCTGGCCCGCCAGAGCGGCACCGGGCGCAGTTACTTCATCGAAAAACTGTTCAGCGCCGTGGCGTTTGCCGAACGTGGGCTGGTCGGGGTGAACCCGAAGGTCGAACGTCGGCGCAAGTGGATTGCACGCGGCGTCCTGGCGGCCACCGTGGCCTTGGTGGTGGTGGTCAGCAGTTTGTGGTGGGTGAGTTATCGCGCCAACCAGGCGTATATCGCCCAGGTCGACCAGAAGGTTGCGCCACTGGGCCAGGCGGTGCAGAACCTGAGCCCGGCCCAGCGTGAAGTGCTCGCCGTGCTGCCGTTGCTCAACGCCACGAAAAACCTTGCCGGCGATCCGCCTGGCTGGGCCGAAGGCTTGGGCCTGTACCAGGGCGATATGCTCGAAGCCGAATCCGGCAGCGTGTACCGCAAACTGCTGATCGCGGTGTTCGCGCCGCGCCTGGTGACGCGTATCGAAGAGCAACTGCGCGGCGGTGGCAACTCCGACTTCCTGTACGAAGGGCTCAAGGCTTACCTGATGCTCGCCGACAGCGAGCACTACGACCCGGACTTCATCAAAGCCTGGATCGCCCTGGATTGGGATCGCAACCTGCCCCGCGATTTGCCGGCCGACCAGCGCCAGGCCTTGAGTGGGCATTTGCAGGCCCTGTTTGACCGCCATCCACCGAATGCGCGCCTCGATCCGCGGCTGATCGACGACCTGCGTCGCCAGTTGCAACAGCTGCCGGTGGCCCAACGTGTGTACGACCGGGTCAAGCGCCAGAAATTGCCCGACGGCATCCCGGACTTTCGCATCAATGAAGCCGCCGGCCGCGATGCCGCACTGGTCTTCAGTCGCAAGAGCGGCAAGCCGCTGGGTGAGCCACTCAGTGGTTTCTTCACCGCCAAGGGCTACCGCCAGGCGTTTTTGCTGAGCAGCCTGAACCAGACCGGCACGCTCGCCGAAGAGCAATGGGTGCTGGGCCGCGAGCAGGCCGATCAACAGAACGTGGTGAGCCTGGCCGGTGACGTGCGCCGCCTGTATTTCCAGGACTACCAGCGCCAATGGGACGCGCTGTTGGCAGACATCGACTTCGTACCGATCACCAGCGTGGCCCAGGCGGCCGATGTGCTGCGGGTGATTTCCGGGCCGACCTCACCGCTGAAAAAACTGTTGGTGGCGGTGGCCAAGGAAACCGACCTGCAAGCCGAGGAACGCCAGCTGGCGGCCAAAGGCGTGCCGGTGGAAGGTGGCGTCGACAAGCTCAAGGAACGCCTGGGCAGCTTGCTCGGCCAGGAGCAACAGGCGGCCAGCCAGCCGCAGGTGGCGGACGATCCGGTGACCGCACACTTTGCCGAACTCAACGGCATCGTCAGCAAGAATGAAGGCGAGCCGGCGGCCATCGACGGCCTGCTCGCGGACATGAATGCGCTGTATGTGCAGGTCAGCGCCATGGTCGGCGCCAGTGGCGATGCCTTGCTCGGCGAAGCGAAGAACCAGGCGGCGGCTGCGGCCACGCGGGTCAGCCTGAATGCCGAGCGCCAGCCACCCTTGGTGCAGGGCATGGTCAAGTCGGTGGTCAACTCCACCACCAACAGCATGATGGGCGGGGTGCGCAACCAACTGAACGCGGCCTGGGTCAGCGAAGTGGTCAACGTGTATCGCCAGTCCCTGGCCGGGCGCTACCCGATGTCGCCGGGCAGTGCGCGGGACGCGACCCTGGATGACTTTGGCCAGTTTTTCGGCGTGGGCGGGGTCATGGACAACTACTTCCGCAAGTACCTGCAGCCGTATGTGGACACCTCCACCCCAACCTGGCGCTGGCAGCCGGGCGCGGCACAAAAGCTCGGGATCGCGCCGGGTGTGCTGCAGACTTTCCAGCGCGCGGCGGCCATTCGTGATGCGTTCTTCCGCGCCGGGGGCACCCAGCCCATCGTACGGTTCGAACTCAAGCCGGTGTCGATGGACCCGACCATCACCCAGTTCCTGCTCGACCTCGATGGCCAGCAATTGAGCTATGACCACGGCCCCAGCCGCCCGGTTGCGATGCAATGGCCGAACCCCGGCAGCATTGGCGTGGTGCGTATTTCGATCATGCCGCCGTCGGCCAGTGGGCGCTCCGGTGTGACCCTGGATGGGCCGTGGGCCTGGTTCCGCCTGCTGGAGCAGTCGGACCTCACGGCCGGTAACTCGCCGGATCGCTTCAACCTGCGCCTGCGGGTCGACGGCGCAAGCATTGCCTACGAGTTACGCGCCAACAGCGCCTTCAACCCGTTCAAGAGCCGCGTGCTCAGCGGTTTCAGCCTGCCGGAGCGGTTATGACCACGCTGGGTTTCTACGGCAAGTTGGCCAGCCGCGGTGACTTCGTCAGCCGCGCCTTGCCCCAGAGTTTTATCGGCCCGTGGGACAGCTGGTTGGCGGCAGGTTTGCTCGCCAGCCAAAACAGCCTGGGCGGCGAATGGCTCAACGTGTACCTGGTCAGCCCGTTGTGGCGCTTTGTGCTGGCGCCGGGCGTGTGCGGGCCGGATGCGGCGGCGGGCGTGGTGATGCCGAGTATCGATCGGGTCGGGCGGTATTTTCCGTTGGCGGTGGTGACCCTGCTGGACCAGGACACCAATCCTGCGTCACTCGTGGGGGGGCCGGATACCTGGTTTGAGCAGGCCGAAGAGCTGTTGCTCAGTACCCTGGACGCCGATGCCACGTTCGAAAGCTTCAACGCTGGCGTCGACAAGCTGGGCCTTCCAGCCAGCGAGCTGCGAGTGGTCGACAGTCGTTTCGCCGGTTTGCAACGGATGAACGCCACGCTGCCTCACGACCGGATGACCGCGCTGGCCGAACAAGCCTGCGCCGGTGCCAGCCTCTGGTGGGGCCGCGGCTCGCAACGTATTTCCCCTGGTTTATTGCGGTGTCAGGGCTTGCCTGCCGCCGACGATTTTGCGCAGTTTTTGCTCGGACAAGAAGGTGTGGTGTAGATGGGGTCGACGTTCAAATCCGCGAGCAAAAGCCATGTGGGCATGGTGCGCCAGGTCAATGAAGACGCCTGCCTGGACCTGCCGGAAAACCGCCTGTGGGTGGTGGCCGACGGCATGGGCGGGCATGCGGCGGGTGACTATGTCAGCAGCCTGATTGTCGACAGTCTGCGTCAGGTGCCGGTAGGGCGCTCCCTCGATGAATACTCGGCGGCGCTGCGTAATGACCTGATCCGCATCAATGCGATCGTGCGTGAAGAAACCGCCAACCGTGGCGTGACCATGATGGGCAGCACCGTGGTGGTGCTGGCCGCGCGCGGCTTGCGCGGGGTGTGCCTGTGGGCCGGTGACAGTCGCCTCTACCGTCTGCGCGACGGTGCGTTGGAAAGTATTTCCCGCGACCACAGCTACGTGCAGGACCTGCAAGACAGCGGCCTGCTCAGCGAAGCCGACGCCCGCGTGCATCCACGCGCCAATATCGTCACCCGTGCGGTGGGGGTGGAAGCCCAGCTGGAGGTGGCCGTCGTCGACCTGCTGATCGCCCCCGGTGACAGCTACCTGCTGTGCAGCGACGGTCTGAACAAGACCGTCGAAGATCATGAGATCCGCGAGGTGCTGGGGCATGACGCGCCGGATGAAATCGTGCGCAGCCTGGTGCACCTGGGGCTTAACCGGGGTGCACCGGACAACATCACCACCATTGTCGTGAAGGTGTCGCCATGAACATCGTGATCCCGGGCTATGACATCGAAGGCGAGATCGGTGAAGGCGCCATGGCCAGCGTGTACCTGGCGACCCAACGCTCGCTGGAACGCAAGGTGGCGTTGAAGGTGATGGCGGCGGCACTGGCGGCCGACCCGACCTTCTGCGAGCGTTTCCTGCGCGAGGGCAAGACCCTGGCGCGGCTGTCGCACCCGCACACCGTGACCATCCATGACATCGGCAACGTCGGTGAGCTGTATTACATGGCCATGGAATACCTGCCCAATGGCACGCTCAAGGAGCGCATTGCCGCCGGCCTGACGCCGGAGCAAGGGGTGACGCTGATCCGCCAGATCGCCTCGGCGTTGGGCTATGCGCATGCCCAGGGCCTGGTCCACCGTGACGTCAAGCCTGCCAACATCCTGTTCCGCGCCGATGGCACGGCGGTGTTGTCGGACTTCGGCATCGCCAAGTCCCTGGATGATCGTACCCAGTTCACCCAAGCCGGGTTTGCCGTGGGCACGCCCAGCTACATGAGCCCGGAGCAGGCGCGGGGCCAGGAAATTGATGGTCGCGCCGACCTGTATGCGCTCGGTGTGGTGCTCTATGAAATCCTTGTCGGCAAGCTGCCGTACAACGGCACCGATGCGCTTTCCACGGCGCTGGCGCACCTGACCGAGCCGTTGCCGGAACTGCCGGTGCACCATGGCCGTTATCAAGGTGTGCTGCGCAAGTTGTTGGCCAAGGACCCGGCAGATCGTTTCCCCGATGCGGCGGCGTTGCTGCTGGCGCTCGATCAACTGCCGGCGGACTCGTTGGAAGCCACTCTGGTGCGGCCGTTGCCGGTCCCGATGAGCTTTGATCTGGGCGGCATCACCCCTGAATCCATTGAGATTCCGAGCGCACCGCCTGAGCCTGTGCGCCAACCGGTGGTGCCACCGGCGGCGTCCCAGCATAACGAGCAGCGTCGCGGGCCGGTATTGGCGTTGGCGGCGGTGGCCGTGGCGGTGGCGCTGGCCATCGGCGGCGCCAGTTATTGGTGGTTGAGCGGCACTGATAAGCCTGCCGCGCCGCCGGCCGCCGTCGTTCCCAAAACGCCGCCGCCTGAGTTGAAACCTGTGGTCGCTGACGCGGATGGCGGTCAGCACCCCTTGCTGATGGCGGGCAAAAAGACCTTGTTCCAGCGCGTGCTCAGCAAGCCCGGCGCCAAGCTTTCCAGCGATGCCGGGGCTGCGCCCGGCAAAGCCTTGCCGGCGTTCTCCGTGCTGTATGTGTACCAACGCAAAGAGGTCGATGGCAGCCCGTGGGTACGCGTCGGCGCCGCTACCGATGGTCGCAGTGACGGTTGGTTGCCCGCCGCCCAGGTCAGCGATTGGAAGCAGAGCCTGGTGCTCAAGTTTACCGAGCGCTCGGGCCGGGCACCGGTGATGTTCCTGCGCCAGCCCGGCGAAGTGGAAAAGTTGCTGGCCGACCCCGCAGCGGCCAAAAACGTCTTGGCCAAGGCGCAGAAAAACAGCGAAGACAATCAGCAAGTGCTGGCGCTCGAGCCGACCGCCAGCGCCGTGCCGCAGAACCAGTTTTACCTGTTGCCGATCTTCGACTCCAAAGAGAGCTTCGACGAAAATGGCCAGCCGGTGCAGTTGCTCAATGTGGCGTCCATCGATCCTGGCAGCAGCGTTGCCAAGCCGGCTGTACCTTCGGTCAGTGCCGATGCGTTCCGTACCGCTGTGGTGCTGGTGGTCGACACCACCGTGTCGATGCAGCCCTACATCGACCAGGTGCGTGACGTGGTGCATGAGTTGCAAACCCGTATCGCCGAACGCGGTGAGCTGGACAGCGTCAGCTTCGGCCTGGTGGGTTTTCGCAACAGCATCAAGAAAACCCCGGGCCTGGAATACGTGGCCAAGACCTTGATCACCCTGGATCAAGGTCGCGACCCGCAGCGCTTTCTCGACATGGCGCGGCAAGTCAAAGCGTCCACGGTGTCCAGCCATTCGTTCAACGAAGACGCTTTTGCTGGGGTGATGCAGGCCGTGGATGGCATGGATTGGTCCGGCTATGGCGGGCGCATTATCCTGCTGGTCACTGACGCCGGCGCGTTGCGCAAGAACGATCCGTTCGCCGCCACCCAGATGAACGAAGCCGAAGTGCGCCAGGCCGCATTGGGTAAGCAGATCAAGATCTACGCGCTGCACCTGCGTACCGATGCCGGCAAGAAAACCCACGCCGGTGCCGAGAGCCAGTACCGCATCCTCACGGCTGACGCCAACCCGCAGATCGGCGACCTGTACACGCCAGTGCCGGGCGGCGATGTGCGCAAACTGGGCGAGCGCGTCGATGAGATCGGCACGGTGTTCGCCAACCTCGTCCATCAAGTGCGCAGCAACACACCGCAGGCGGTGCCGTTGCTGAGCAGCGCGCCGAGCCTGGCGGACAAATCCGCCGCCGTCGGCTATGCCATGCACATGGATTTCCTCGGACGCAAAACCGCCAGCCAGGCACCGCAACTGGTCAGCGCCTGGACCGCTGACCGCGACCTGACCAACCCGGCGCTGCCGGCGTTCCAGGTGTGCGTGATGCTGACCAAGTTGCAGCTCAACGATTTGCAGCAGTCGCTGAAACTGATCGTCGACGCGGCGCGCAAAACCCAAAGCTCACCCAAGGACTTCTTCCAGGAAATCGCCAGTGCCTCGGCCTACATGAGCCGCGACCCGCAGGCGTTGCGCAAGGGCGGCAACCTGGCCGATGGCGGCCTCCTCGGCGAATACCTGGAAGGCCTGCCGTACCGCAGCAAGTCGCTGAACATGACCCAGGACTTGTGGTTGTCGTTGAGCGTGGCCGAGCAGGAAGACTTTATCGACGAGCTGGATTCGAAAATCCGCCTTTACGAAACCTTCCACAATGACCTGGCCAACTGGGTCCGTTTCGGCGATGCCGAGCCGGGCGATGCGTTGTACCGCGTGCCGTTGTCGACGTTGCCGTAATGCTGAACCTGAGCGCGATGCATAAGAGCCGGGGCGTGGGTAGCCAGCGTTACAGCCTGGTGATCCCGGCGCTGCACCTGCGCGCGGGTGAGCAACTGGCGATCGTCGGGCCCAGCGGTTGTGGCAAGAGCACCTTGCTGGATCTATTGGCGTTGGTGCTGGCGCCGGATCAGGTGGGGCAGTTCGAGTTCAATCAGCAGGACATCGGCGGGCTGTGGCGAGCGGATCGGCAATCGACGTTGGCCCAGTTGCGCAGCAGGCATCTGGGCTACGTGCTGCAAACCGGCGGGCTGTTGGGATTTCTCGATGTGCGCGGCAATATCGCCTTGTCGCGCAAACTGCTCGGTTTGCCGGATGACGGCAGCGTGACACGGCTGGCCGCGCAGTTGGAGATCAGTGACCAGTTGGCCAAGAAACCCGCTGCATTGTCGGTAGGCCAGCGTCAGCGCGTCAGTTGTGCACGCGCCCTGGCCCACGGGCCGCAACTGGTGTTGGCGGATGAGCCGACCGCGTCGCTGGACCCACTGAATGCCGAACGGGTCATGCAGGCGCTGCTGGCGCAGGCTCGCGAACACCGTGCCGCCTGCGTGATTGCCACCCATGACGAACCCTTGGCCCGTGCCAGTGGTTTGCAGGTGCGGCGCATCAGTTGCCGTCGCGACACGGATGGCGGCGTCACCGCCACCCTCGGGGAGGCTTGTTGATGCGCATCGGTTTGGTGGCGTCCCTGGCCTGGCAGGATTACCGCAACGATGCCTGGCTGTCGGCCTGCTCAGTGTTGGCGTTGGTGGCGGTGATCGCGCCGTTGCTGGTGTTATTTGGCTTGAAATTTGGACTGGTTGGCAGTTTGACCGAACGTTTGGAGACCGACCCCGCTACCCGTGAAATTATTCCGTTGGGCGGTGGTCGATTCAGCGCTGCGTTTGTCGAGCAACTGGGGCAACGTAGCGACGTGGCGTTTGCCGTGCCGCGCACGCGGCAGATTGCAGCGACGGCTCAGGTCGGCACGCTGACCCTGGAAATGCTGCCGACCGCGCCGGGTGACCCGTTGCTGGCCGGTTTGCCGATGCCCAAGGGCATGGACCAGATCGTGCTGAGCCACACCGCCGCCGAAAAGCTTGCGGCACGCCCCGGCGATTGGCTGGACACCCGTTTTGCGCGGCAAGTGGCTGGGCGTGTCGAAGCCCGGGGCATGCGTGTGCAGGTGCTGGCAGTGCTGCCGTTGGAGGCGTTTGCCCGTGATGGGCTGTTTGCCGACCTGGCCCTGCTGGAAGCAGCCGAAGATTATCGCGACGGCCGTGCGGTGCCGGCGCTGGGGTGGGAAGGTGAAGCGGTCGGTGCGAATGAGCAGCGGGTGTACCCGGCATTTCGCCTGTACGCACGCCGTCTCAGCGATGTAGAAGTGTTACGTGTGTATTTCGCCGGACAGAACCTGTTGGTATCGACCCAGGCGAACACTATCGCGCAGGTGCAGTCGTTGAGCCGCAACCTGTCGATCGTATTCTGGATCATCGCCGGTTTGGCCTTGGCGGGCGCGTTCGCGGCGATCTTCGCCGGGGCCTTGGCGGCCGTGGCGCGCAAGCGCCGGGAATTGTCGGTGTTACGCCTGTTGGGCTTTTCCACCGGTGGGCTGTTGTGGTTTGTGGTGGTGCAGGCGTTGTACAGCGCAGGTGCTGCCGCCGTGCTCAGTGCCGGGTTGTATGGCCTGGCCGAGGCGGGGTTGAATAAGCTATTTGTGCAGGTTCCGGGCGAATACGCCAGCCACCTGCTGGCGCGTCATTACGGCCTGGCCCTGGTTGCAGTCCTCGGCGTCAGCGCCGTGGCGGCGGCCTGTGGTGGTTGGCGTGTGGCGCGGATCCAGGCTTCTGAAGGAATCAGAGATGTATAAGTTACTGGGTGCCTGTGTGGTGCTGAGCCTGGCCTCGCTGGCCTGGGCTGATGAGGCGAGCGACAAGCTCGACAATCCAAAACCGCTGCCGGACGACGTGAGCCTGCCGCTGCCGTGCGAAGGCAACATGGTGTTCCGCTACGCCTACGTACTGGCCCAAGGCACACTGGATGATCGCGAAATCAGTCTCGGCTACCCCTTCGCCGAAGGCGAGGCGGGTTACCAGCAATCGTTCATTTCCGGCTACCGGCGCGACTTCATCAACGGCCAGTTCACCCTCAAGGATCTGCCCAAGGATTGGAACAACGTCATTGCGCCCTTGATGCCGAAGACCGACGCCAAGACCCCACTCAAGCCCATGTTGTACTTCATCGGCAAGTACGAAGTGACCGCCCGCCAATACGCTGCGGTGATGGCCCAGGCGCAGTCCCTGGCCAGCGGCGAGCCGGCGCCGGCCTGCGACATTCCCACCGGCATGGCGGCGCGGCTGCCCAAGGTGAAGCTGTCACGCTTTGAAGCCGAACGCTTCTCGGCGGTGTACAGCGCCTGGTTGATGAAATACCACCGTGATTTGCTGCCGGTCAGCGGTCGCGGCTCTTCGGCGGAAGACGGTGGCCTGGGGTTTGTGCGCCTGCCCACCGAAGTGGAATGGGAATACGCCGCACGCGGCGGGCAGGCGGTGAGCCGCCAGGAGTTGGAGGGGCGCTTGTTCCCTCGGCGTGTCGAAGGCCATGAAGGCGAAGGCCCGCTGGCGGATTACGCGGTGTTCAACCAGGTGGCCGGCGGCACCGGCCAGGCTGCACGCCTGATGCCCATCGGCACCAAGTTGCCCAACCCGATCGGCCTGTTCGATGTGATCGGCAACGCTGCGGAGATGGTCCAGGAGTCCTTCCAGTTGGTGCACGCCGGGCGACGCCAGGGCACCTACGGCGGCTTTGTGGTCAAGGGCGGCAATTACCTCGAAGGCGAGGGCACGCTGTTTACCGGTATGCGCCGTGAGTACCCGCTGTTCGCCGCCGACGGTACCGAGCAAAGCAATGAGACCACCGGTTTCCGTGTGGCGATCGGCGCGCTGTCGGCGCCGCGTTCGCGCTACAAGGAGCTGTTTGCCCAATGGCAGAAAGAAGGGCGCCTGGCCGCACTGACCGATGCCATCGACGAAGCCCAGGACCCGACCAAACGCCTGGACACCATCATTGCCGCCAGTGTCGACCCCAAGCTGCAAGCCGAGCTGGGGCTGGTCAACGAAGAGCTCAAGCGCAACGTCTCGCTGATCGCCCAGCAACGCGAAGAGGCGGCGGGCAACCTGATTCAGTCCGCTGCGTTGGTGGCCGAGACCATCAGCAACTACAACATCCGCCTGATCAACCTGCAGAAGAGTCGCGATCAGGCGGTGGCCAACAAGGACGAAGCCAGTGCGACGCTGTTCGCTACGGCCATCGACAATGGCCGCAGCGCCCTCGACGGCGCGGTGGCGATCTATATCGACAACCTGGCCACCGGCACGCGCTATACCGATGCGGTGATCCAGGCTCAGTTTCAACGGATCAAGGAAGAGTTGGATCGCAAACCTGTGCTCGGCAAGAGCTTGGTGACGCGCGCGACACTGTTCGTTCGCCATGTCGGCAACTACCGCAAGCAACAGCGGGCCGACCCGGCAACGATCTTGAAGGAACTGCTCGCAGCGAGCGGTCAGCGGTCTTGACCGTTGGTTGTGCGGCGAGCTTGGAAGGGACTCAGGCGGCGGTGGGCCGTGCTGGGCAAGTCAAACTTAACAGAGATCACACCTATGCTTTTTTCCCGTAAGGCGGTTTCCAAGCGTCACCTGCTGCTGATCGCAGCCGGTTTCAGTACCGTATTGACTGGTTGCGCCACGTCACCGGCCTCCAAGGTCGCGTCGAGCACCAAGGTCGAGTACTACCCGAACTGCTACGAGCCGGTGCAGCACCTGCGCGCCACCGATTCGAACATGACCAAGTCGGTGGTGACCGGTGCGGCCATCGGCGCGGCCGGTGGTGCATTGCTGGGTGCCCTGACCGGCGACGCTGACAAGCGCGGTCGTAACGCGGCCATTGGTGCTGCGGGCGGCGCCCTGGCTGGTGGCGCGGCGGGTTACTACACCGAGCGTCAAAAGCAGATCGCCGATGACAAGCAGCGCATTGCGTCCTACTCCACCGACTTCAATAAAAGCGCGTCCGACATCGACCGCAGCACCGCTTACGCCAAAGCGTCCCAGCAGTGCTATCAGAGCGCGTTCACCCAGCTGGTGAATGACCGCAAGGCCAAGACCGTCAACGACACCGAAGGCCGCAAGCGCCTGGCGGAAATCGTCGCGGGCCTGAAGGAGTCCAACGACCTGATCGTCGCGGTCAACGGCAAGGCCAGTGAAGACCTGAACAACTACACCCAGGCTTATGAGAAAGACCTGCAACAGGTTGGCGTGCAACGCACCGACGTGGTCACCGTGGCCACCGCCGACACCACGCCTGTGGTAGCGCCGACCAAGGGTAAGAAAGCCGTAAAACCTGCGAAAAAGCCGGTGCTGCCAACCGTGCCTAAAGAAGCGGTCACTACCGAGAAGAGCATCCAGACCGTGCAGGCCAAGCAAGCTGAAAGCAAGCAGGTTGCCAGCGCCGGCAAGGCCCAGATCGAAGGCACTTGCCGCGATCCGAACCTGGCCGATTGGGCGCCGGTGCCTTGCCCTAACGTTTAAGCAAGATGTTGCTATAAGCGTTAAACGCCTGCCGATCTCCCGCTAAAGCGCGAGATCGGTGGCGTTCTGCCTGCAAATCGTTACACTGCTGCGGCCACTTAATAAATACACCGAGGCCGTGTGCATGAAATTTCGTCTTCTGCTGTGGGTGCTGGGCCTGATGATGGGCAAAGCCAGCCGCACCAATCCCGCCTTCCAGCAACAGTTGGGTGATAAAGACCTGGCGTTCCAGTTGCAGACCCTCGACGGCAAGGTTGCCCGTCACTTCATCGTCAAAGACCAGCGCATCACCAGCCGTTCGGGTGTGCACCCGTCACCGGCATTTGCCATCGCCTTCAAAGACGCTGCCTACGGCTTCGCCACGATGCAGGCGAAGAACAAGCAGCTGGCGTTCATGACGGGGATTCAGGACAAGTCGATCCAGATCAAGGGAAACCCGGCGCTGGTAATCTGGTTCCAAGGGTTGACCAAGTATTTGAAGCCGAAGAAAAAGAAGTAGGGTTTTCAGCTAGACCGAGGTGGATTCATCGGGAGCAAGCCCCCTCCCACATTCGACTGCATTTCAAAGCTGGGGCTCGGTCAAATGTGGGAGGGGGCTTGCTCCCGATTGCGGTCTAACAGGCTACAGATTCAGCCCTGGTTGAACTGCGATGCCAGTTCGCGCAACAACACCTCGGCATCCAGCACTTTACCCACTACTTCCTCAGCTTTGTCCCGCGTCAGCTCCAGACGCTCCAGCAGCGCCTCCGGGATCGCTTCATCCGGCCCGGAACCGATGCCACGGCTGCGCAGCAGACGTACGGCCAGGCACACCAGGTTCGGGTACTCGGCGTATTGGCCGTCGTAGGTCGGGTCGTGCTGGAAGCGCAGGGCGGTGGACAGTTCGTCCGGCATGTCCCAGTAGCGCATCAGCCAGGCGCCGATCTGTTCGCGGCTGATGCCCAGCAGGTGCTGTTCGACATAGCTGTGGCACAGGTGCGGGTTGACCTCCAGGTGGCGGCAGATCAACGAGAAATGCGGCGGAAACACGTGGGCCAACAGCAGGTAACCGAAGTTGTGCAGCAAGCCGGCCAGGTAGGTCAGGCCGGCTTCCGGGCGCTGGGCGCGCGGCATGGCGCGGGTCAGGCCCTCGATCACGGCGGCGGTGTAGATCGATTGGTGCCAATACGGGGTGGCCTGGTGCGGATGGTCTTTGGGCAGGCTCAGGGTCTTGCCCAGGGCCAGGCCAAGCGCCAGGTTGATCACCAGGTCAAAGCCCAGCACACGCACGATGGCGTCTTCCACTGAGCGAATCTTGCCTGGCGAGGCGTAGTACGGCGACGCTGCCCAGCTCACCACTTGGGCAGCCAGGGCCGGGTCGGTTTCGACCACGCCGGTAATGTCATCGATGGTGGCGTTGGGGTCGACGCGCAACTTGATGATTTTTTGCGCGGTATCGGCCAGCGGCGGAATTTCGATGGTCGCTTCCAGGCGTTGCTGGATACGCCGGGCGGTAAACGCCTGCATCGCCTGGGTAATTTCCTCGCGGTCATCGTTGGGACGATCGAGGTTGGGGCGGATGTTGCTCAGCGGCTCGCCGAAGTGCCCGGCGCTGGCCTTGGTGAGCATGGTCTTGAACATGTCGCTGGCAATTTCCAGCAGCAGCCCGGCTTCACCCGAATGCACCAGCAGGCTCGGTTCGTTGAGCAAGCTGCCTTCGTACAGGCATGGCGAGCTGGTGAGCGCGGGCAGCCCCGGCAGCAGGCTCAACTCATGCTTGCCCAGCATGCGTTCGATGCGCTCCGGCGCTACGGCCGTCAGGCGGCGCCCGGTCAGTTCGGCCAAGCGGTTGAGGTCAAGCAACTGGTTCTGGGGGAACAGCACCATGAGAGCGCCAACGGCATCTTCCAGCAGCACCGCCTGGACCTTTCGCGCGGGATTCAGGCCAGGTTGTTCGGCAACTTCCGTGTAGGGGATGGCGAGCTTTGCGAGCAGAGCCCGAATGACCGGCGGAGCGGTCAGTGGGGCTGTGGCGAGGGCTACTTCTGACATGGCCTGATCCAAATTCGTACAGTCCAAGAAGTATAACCAGCTTGATACAGGTGTTGGTCGGAAAGTGAGGCAGGCGTCACACTTGGCCGTATTGCTGCCCATGTCGTAGCCAACGATTCAGCAATGGGCTGACATGCTCCGGCCAGCGCTCCAGTAGCGCTTGTGCCGCGTCACGCACGGCGGGCAACAGGTCGGCGTCGCGCATCAGGTCGGCGACCTTGAATTGCAGCAGGCCGGTCTGGCGGGTGCCGAGCATTTCGCCGGGGCCGCGCAGTTCGAGGTCTTTCTCGGCGATGACAAAACCGTCGTTGGTTTCACGCATGATGCCCAGGCGCTGACGACCGATTTGCGACAGCGGCGGGTGATACAGCAGCACGCAATGGCTGGCCGCGCTGCCCCGGCCGACACGGCCGCGCAGCTGGTGCAATTGCGCCAGGCCCAGGCGCTCGGGGTTTTCGATGATCATCAGGCTGGCGTTGGGTACGTCCACACCCACCTCGATTACCGTGGTGGCCACCAGCAGTTGCAGGTTGCCGGCCTTGAATTCGGCCATCACCGCGGCTTTTTCCGCAGGCTTCATGCGGCCGTGGATCAACCCGACCTTCAATTCGCCCAAGGCGCTGCTGAGGTCTTCGTACGTGGTTTCGGCGGCCTGGCAGGTCAGTTCTTCGGACTCTTCGATCAGCGTGCACACCCAATAGGCCTGACGACCTTCGGCGCAGGCCCCGCGTACGCGCTCGATTACTTCCACGCGGCGGGTGTCGGTGACCAGGACGGTATTGACGGGGGTACGGCCGGGAGGCAGTTCGTCGAGGATCGAGGTGTCGAGGTCGGCATAGGCGCTCATGGCCAGGGTGCGCGGGATCGGGGTGGCGGTCATGATCAACTGGTGCGGGTTCATGCGCCCGCCCACGCCTTTCTGGCGCAGAGCCAGGCGCTGCTGCACGCCGAAGCGGTGTTGCTCGTCGATGATCACCAGTGCCAGGTTCTTGAACTGCACTTCGTCTTGGAACAATGCGTGGGTGCCGACCACCATCGGCGCACCTGCGGCGATCTGTTCCAGCGCCGCCGCACGGTTCTTGCCCTTGAGCTTGCCGGCCAGCCACGCGACTTCCAGACCCAAGGGTTCGAGCCAGCGTTTGAAGGTAATGAAATGCTGTTCGGCAAGGATCTCCGTAGGCGCCATCAGCGCGACCTGGTAACCGGCCTCCAGTGCTTGCAGGGCGGCGAGGGCGGCGACCACGGTCTTGCCGGCGCCTACGTCGCCCTGGATCAGGCGCAGCATCGGTTCTTGCTGGCTCAAGTCGTAGGCGATTTCATTGCCGACGCGCTGTTGTGCTCCGGTCGGGGTAAAGCCGAGGTTGGCCAAGTAGAGTGCGGGCAAACGCGTGGCCTTGGGCATCGCCGGCGCGCGCAGCGAACGCATGCTCTCGCGCAGGCGTTGCTGGGACAGTTGGTGGGTCAGCAGTTCTTCGAAGGCCAGGCGGTGCTGGGCCCAGTGATGACCCAGGGCCAGTTCGTCGACATCGGCGTCGGCGGGTGGGTGATGCAGGTAGCGGATCGCATCGTCCAGGGGCGCCAATTGGTAATCGCGGGCAAGCTCCAGGGGCAGCCAGTCGGGCAGGCTCTTCGGGCCGAGCATCGTCAGGGTCTGCATGCACAGCTGGCGCAGGCGTTGTTGAGTCAAGCCTTCGGTGAGCGGGTAGATGGGCGTCAGCGTGGTATCTACCGGCGGCGGCTCGTCGCCGGTGATGGCGCGGTATTCCGGATGGTAGATCTCCAGGCCCGAGGCGCCGGGGCGCGCCTCACCGTAGCAGCGTACGCGGGTGCCCCGCTTGAGGCCCTCTTTCTGTGCGTTGCTGAAGTGGTAGAAGCGCAGGCTCAGCCCGCCGGTGCCGTCCTGCAGGCGTACCACCAGGCTGCGGCGCTTGCCCATGACCACGTCGGCACCGCTGACGGTGCCTTCGATCACCGCATCCTGCCCAGGACGCAACTGGCCGATAGGTACCACGCGGGTGCGGTCCTGATAGCGCAGCGGCAGATGGAACAGCACGTCCTGGAGGTTTTCCAGGCCGACCTTGGCCAGTTTTTCGGCCATGGCTTCACCGACACCCTTGAGTGCCGTCACCGACACCTGCGACAGTTCAGTCATACGACGTGTCAGCTCGCAGCCGTCGGCTTGGCCACCGAGCACAGGCGGATCGAGTCGGCGAGGATCTCAATGGCCTTGGGCCGCGGGAAACTGGCGCGCCAGGCAATGGCCACGGTACGGAACGGCACGGGTGCCGTGAGCGGGCGCACTTCGATCACGCCGGGGGCGTAGTGATGGCTGTCGACTGCCGACAGCGGGAGGATCGAAATGCCCAGGCCGGAGGCGACCATGTGGCGAATCGTCTCGAGGGAGCTGGACTCCACGGTGGTGTGCTTGGCGCCGTCGTTGCCCTTGGTCAGGGTCGGGCAGGCTTCGAGCACCTGGTCGCGGAAGCAGTGGCCTTCGCCGAGCAGCAACAGGCTCTTGTCGTTGAGCAGGCCGGCGTCGATCGTGTCTTTCTGCGTCCATGGGTGCGAGGCCGGCATCAGCACATAGAACGGCTCGTCATAGAGCGGCAGGGTCAGCACGTCTGCTTCGTTGAACGGCAGGGCAATGATGATCGCGTCCAGCTCACCGTTGCGCAGCTTGTCGCGCAGCACATGAGTGAAGTTTTCTTCGATGTACAACGGCATCTGCGGTGCAACGCGGTGCAGTTGCGGAATCAGGTGCGGGAACAGGTAGGGGCCAACGGTATAGATGGCGCCAACCTTCAGAGGCGCGGTCAGCTGGTTCTTGCCGGCCTGGGCCAACTCGCGAATGCTCTGCGCCTGCTCCAGGACTTTCTGGGCCTGGGCCACAATGCCTTCACCCACCGGGGTGAGACGCACGGCGCTTTTGCTGCGCTCGAAGATCAGCACACCGAGTTCGTCTTCAAGCTTTTTCACGCCCACCGACAGGGTCGGTTGGCTGACATGGCAACGCTCGGCCGCATGGCCGAAGTGCTGCTCTTGGGCGAGGGTCACGATGTAGCGTAATTCTGTAAGAGTCATAGCGGGCGTCCATGAGGTACAGCCCAAGCATACCGGCTGCAATCGATAGACGCACGTTATCAGAACTTTGGTGGGGATTGAGTGGGGATTTTGCTGAAGGTGGTGAGAGTTGCCCCTCACCACGCTCAGCGTTACCGGCGCCGCTTTTCGATGTTGTAGACGAAGGGTGCAACGATTTCGATGCTGCCACCTTTCAACATGTCGGCCGGCGGCTTGGGCAGTGGCTGGGCACGACGGATCATGTCCAGGGTCGCACGGTCCAGGTCGGCGTTGCCGGAGCGGCCTACCAACTCATAGGACAGCACATTGCCCTCTCCGTCGACCACGAAGCGCAAGCGGTTCAGGCCTTCCTTTCCGCTGCGCTGGGCGCTTGGCGGGTACTTCTTGTACTTCTGCAAATGCGCCAGCAGGGCACCTTCCCAGGATGCTTTGGCGGCGACCTGTTGGGGGGACGGGCCAGGCACCGGCTGGGCCGACTTTTCTGCGGGCGCGTTGGTCGGTGGTGTTTCACTCGGCGGCTCTTCGGAAGGTTTCTCCTTGGGCGGCTCGGGCTTCTTCTCTACCGGTTTGGGCGGCGCAGGCTTGGGCTTGGGTTTGACCGGCTTGGGCACCTGGATCGTTGGCTTGGGCGCCTCGGCCAGTTTCGGCAGGGGCAGCTCTTCCACCGGAGCGGGCGGTTGCGGCGGCGTGATGACCTTGGGCGGCGCCGGCGGTGGTGGTGCCGGCATTGGCGCCAGGTCGATGACCATGGCCGCCGGCGGCAATTGCACCGGATGCGGCGCGGACCATTGGAGCGCGATGATGATCGCGACGGCATGCACGCCCAGCACGACGGCAAGGCTGGTGCCATAACGCGTCAGTTTGTGGCGCGTCGTGATCATTTCTTGACTGCCGTCTCAAGTCCGACCAGGCCCACCTTGAGGTAGCCGGCTGCCCGCAGGGCATCCATCACGCTCATCAGGTCGCCGTAGTCCACGCCCTTGTCGGCCTGGAAGAAGATCGTCGTGTCTTTCTTGCCTTGGGTCTTGGCGTCGAGCACCGGGCCCAGGGTTTCAGCCTTGACTTCTTCTTCGCCCAGGAACAGGCGTTGGTCCGCCTTGACGCTGAGGAAGATCGGTTTCTCCGGCCGCGGCGCGGGCTTGGCGCTGGACGCGGGCAGGTCGACCTTGATGTCTACAGTCGCCAGTGGAGCCGCCACCATGAAGATGATCAGCAGCACCAGCATCACGTCGATAAACGGCGTGACATTGATCTCGTGGTTCTCGACGAGCTCGTCGTCGCCTTGATTCAAATGCAGGCCCATGGCCGATTACCCCACTTTCACCATGTGCGGTTGCGAGCTGCGCTCGGTAGGCAGGTGATCGAGGTCACGGCTGACCAGCAACAGGACTTCTGCCGACGCATCCGACACCTGCGCCTTGTAGCCGGCAATCGAACGGGCGAACACGTTGTAGATCACCACCGCAGGAATCGCCGCAACCAGGCCCAGGGCGGTAGCCAGCAAGGCTTCTGCGATACCGGGGGCAACGACGGCGAGGTTGGTGGTCTGGGTTTTGGCGATACCGATGAAGCTGTTCATGATGCCCCATACGGTGCCGAACAGGCCGACGAATGGCGCGGTAGAGCCGATGGTCGCGAGTACACCGGTGCCGCTGCTCATGTTGCGACCGCAGGCGGCCACCAGGCGCTCCAGGCGGAAGCTGACGCGTTCCTTGATGCCTTCTTTTTCACGCGTGTTGGCCGACAGGCGCATTTCTTCCAGTGCGTCGTGCACCAGCAGGTTGGCCAGGGTGCCCTTTTTGGTCGCGGTGTCGCTCGCTTCCTTGAGGGTGGTGGCCTTTTTCAGGTGGGCGATTTCACTGCGCAGACGACGCTTGGCGCCCAGCAGTTCAAAGCCTTTGGCGATCCAGATGGTCCAGGTAATGATCGAGGCGATGGCCAGGCCGATCATCACAGCTTTTACCACCACGTCAGCGTTCTGGTACATGCCCCACGGCGACAGGTCATGGGCCATGCCCAGGGTGTTGTCTTCTTCCAGCACAACGCCGGGTTCGGCGGCAGGCGTTGGAGTGGCGGCCTGGGATGGGTCAGTGGCAACCGGTGCGGCGGCAGGAGTCGCCGGGGTTGCAGCGCTGTGCTCGGCAGTGGCCGGAGTGGCGGGGGCAGTGGCGTCAGCGAATGCGGCGGTCGGCGCCAGCAGTACGCTGAACAGCATCGCAGCCACCGCACGCCAGGCGCGGGAGGGACTGTGAAGCAGGGTTGGCGAAGCGGGGTTGATATTACGTGTCATGCTGGCCGGACCTGAGAGAAGAAAATGGGTGATCGCCCTTCCAGACCCTTTGGGCCGAGGACAAATGGGCGGACATTATTGCAAGTAATTCTTGTTAACTAAAGTAATACAGTTACTTTATTTGTCCTTTTGCTGGCCGCTGGTCATCTTCGGCGGCTAATCTGCGCCTTTAAGAACGGAGTTTTGAAATGTCTGCGCCTTCTGTTGTGATTGCCGGTTGCGGTGATGTGGGTAGTCGGTTGGCTAGCCAATTGCTGGCCTCGGAATGGGAGGTTCACGGCTTGCGTCGCGATATTTCGCGTCTGCCCGACGGCGTAATCGGCATCGCCGGTGACCTGTTCAACAAGGACTGCCCTGACACCTGGCCGATCGGCGGGGTGGATTACCTGGTGTATTGCGCTGCCGCAACAGACCACGATGAAGCCGGCTACCGCGCCGCTTATGTGCAAGGCTTGCAGCATGTGCTGGAGTGGCTGCAGGACTACGGCCAGGCGCCGAAGCACCTGCTGTTTGTGTCCAGCAGCAGCGTGTATGGACAGCAGAATGGTGAGTGGGTCGATGAAACCTCCGACACTCAGGCCAAAGGTTACTCCGGCCAAGTGATGCTGGAGGCTGAGCAAGTCGCCCTCAACAGCGGTATCCCCGCGACCGTCGTGCGCTTGACCGGTATTTACGGCCCGGGCCGTGAGTGGCTGTTGACCCAGGTTCGCCAAGGTTATCGCGTGGCGATCGAGCCACCTTTATATGGCAACCGGATCCATGCGGATGATGCGGCAGGCCTGCTGGCGTTTTTGTTGCGCCATGTGGAGCAGGGTGGCTCGCTGGACAAGATCTATATCGGTGTCGACGATGCGCCTGCGCCGCTGGCTGAAGTGGTGGCTTGGCTACGCGAGTATCTGGGGGTGACCGAATGGGCCGAAGATGCCAGTGTGCGGCGTGCCGGCAGCAAGCAATGCAGTAATGCTCGAGCTAAAGCACTGGGTTGGCGCCCGGCCTATCCGAGTTACCGCGAAGGGTATGCGGCGATTCTTGAAGGTAAGTGCTGAATAAAACAGCTAATTTGTAGTGAGCGGGCTTGCCCCGCGCTGGGTGGCAAAGCCGCCCCAACAAAGACGCCGCGGTATTTCAGGAGGACTGAGGTGCCTGGGTTTGGGGCTGCTGCGCCGCCCAGCGCGGGGCAAGCCCGCTCACTACAGAGCTGCGTGCGTCATTGCTTTTCCAGTAGCCACTGACGCGGCCCCGGCGTAAACGAAGGTACTTCGTCCGCCTGGGCAGTGTTCACCGCCTGGAATATTTCCAGTTGCTTGCCCTTGCGGGCGAAGATCCACGGGTTGCCCTTGCCGTTCAGTTGCAGCCAGATGCTGTCGTAGCCGCCGCTCATGGAGGCGCAGTCGCCGGCCAGGCACAGCGAGTAGTGATCGACCCCAGGCAGGCCGGCGACCTTGCCGTTGGCCTGGAACTGCACCGTGGAGCCGTCACCGTTGCCGTCGGTGATCTTCCAGTCGCCGCCCATATAAGCTGCATACAGTGCCCGCTCGAAGTTGGCACCCAGCGGTGCGCCTTCCGGGGCCGGGTCTTTGGCGCGGGCGAACAACTGTTCAGGCTCGTTGTCGTTGGCCACTTGCAGCAGTTGTTTGCCTTTGCGCTTGAGTTCGGTGGCTGCGCTGCCGTAGAAGTCGACACTCCAGGCGCCTGGTTTCTCGCCGATCAACTTGCCTTCGGCGACTTCAAAACCGTTGTAGTAGCGCGCCTGCAGCGCTTTGGTATTGACCTCCCATTCGAGGTTCGGCCCATTGCTCTGCAGTGCTTCACGCAAAGGGCCGCCCTTGGCTGCTGCGTCGATGGCGGCCTGGTTGATCCAGGTGCCACTCACATCCAGGTCTGCAGGGTTGCTGGCGCAGCCGCCCAGCAGCAGGGCGAGCAACGAAGAGGCTACAAGCGCTTTGCGCATTACGAAATCCTTTTAAAACAAAGTCGGCGCGGCCTGTGGAGGCTGCGCCGGGTGTTTTTACTCGATGACCAGAATCGCGTCCATCTCAACCTGCGCGCCCTTTGGCAGAGCGGCCACGCCAATGGCGGCGCGGGCTGGGTAGGGTTGTTCGAAGTACTTGCCCATAATCTCGTTGACCTTGGCGAAGTGGCTCAGGTCAGTCAGGAAGATGTTCAGTTTGACGATGTCCTTGAACGAACCACCAGCAGCTTCGGCGACGGACTTGAGGTTTTCGAAGACCTGCACGGTCTGTGCTTCGAAGCCTTCAACCAGTTCCATGGTCTTTGGGTCCAGCGGGATCTGGCCGGACATGTAGACGGTATTGCCTGCCTTGATCGCCTGGGAATAAGTACCGATGGCGGCCGGGGCCTTGTCGCTGTTGATAACAGTCTTGGTCATTTGTGACTCCTTGTAAGAGAAGATGACTTATTTGATGCGCTAAGCACGCATGCGGGTGATGCGGATCACCCCTGTCAGGGCGCGCAGTTTCTTGATCACGCGGGCCAGGTGCACGCGGTCGTGGACGCTGACCACTAACTGGACCACGCTGATGCGGCCGTCGCGTTCATCCATGCTGATTTTTTCGATATTGCCATCGGCCGCGTTGACGCTGCTGGCCAACAGGGCGATCAAGCCGCGCTGGTGTTCCAACTCCACTCGCAACTCGACGTTGAATTCGCCGGTGACATCCTTGGCCCACGAGAGCTGGATGCATTTTTCCGGGTTGTGGCGGATTTCGCTGATGTTTCGGCAGTTGTCCAGGTGCACCACCATGCCTTTGCCGGCGGACAGATGGCCGACAATCGGGTCGCCCGGGATCGGCGTGCAGCACTTGGCGTAGCTGAGCACCAGGCCCTCGGTGCCGCGAATCGCCAGCGGGCCTTCGGGGCTTGGCAACTGTTCGCCTTCGCCCAACAGGCGACGGGCGACCACGTAGGCCATGCGGTTTCCCAGGCCGATATCTTCCAGCAGGTCTTCGATGTTTTGCTGGTGGTACTCGTTGAGTATCGCCTGCACACGCTCGTGCGGGATCTTGTCGAGGGCGCTGTCGAAACCGTTGAGCACCTTGTTCAGCAGGCGTTCGCCCAGGCTGATGGACTCGGAACGGCGTTGCAGTTTCAGGGCGTGGCGGATGTGCGTGCGTGCCTTGCCGGTGACGACGAAATTGAGCCACGCCGGATTCGGGCGTGCGCCCGGGGCGCTGACGATCTCGACCGTGGAACCGCTTTGCAGCGGTTCGGACAGCGGCGCGAGGCGACGGTTGATCCGGCAGGCAATGCAGCTGTTACCCACGTCGGTATGCACTGCGTAGGCAAAGTCGACCGCCGTGGAGCCTTTGGGCAACTCCATGATGCGGCCTTTGGGCGTGAAGACGTAGACCTCGTCCGGGAACAGGTCGATCTTCACGCTTTCGATGAATTCCAGGGAGTTACCGGCACGTTGCTGCATTTCCAGCACGCCTTTTACCCATTGGCGGGCGCGGGCATGGGTGCCTTTGGGTTGCTCGTCGCCGCTGGACTTGTAGAGCCAGTGGGCAGCGATGCCATTGTTGGCCATTTCTTCCATTTCCCGAGTGCGGATCTGGATTTCGATCGGCACCCCGTGCATACCGAACAGCGTGGTATGCAGCGATTGATAGCCGTTGGCCTTGGGAATGGCGATGTAGTCCTTGAAGCGACCCGGCAGCGGCTTGTACAAATTATGTACGGCGCCCAGCACGCGGTAGCAGGTGTCGACCTTGTCGACGATGATCCGGAACGCATAAACGTCCATGATCTCGTTGAAGGCCCGACGCTTGCCGCGCATCTTTTTATAGATGCCGTAGATGTGTTTCTGCCGGCCGCTGACTTCGCCTTCGATCTCGTCGATCGCCAGGCAATGGCTCAGGGACTCTTCGATCTTGTTGACGATTTCCTTGCGATTGCCACGGGCGCGCTTGACGGCCTGGTAGATGCGCGCCGAGCGCATCGGGTGCATCGCTTTGAAGCCGAGGTCTTCGAATTCGATACGAATGGCATGCATGCCCAGCCGGTTGGCGATGGGTGCATAGATTTCCAGGGTTTCCTTGGCAATGCGTCGACGCTTTTCGCCGGACAGCACTTCCAGCGTGCGCATGTTGTGCAGCCGGTCGGCCAGCTTGACCAGAATCACCCGGATATCGCGGGCCATGGCCATGGCCATCTTCTGGAAGTTTTCCGCCTGGGCTTCGGCCTTGGTCTCGAAGTTCATCTGGGTCAGTTTGCTGACCCCGTCGACCAGTTCGGCCACGGTTTCGCCAAATTGCGCGCTCAGCGCTTCCTTGGCGATGCCGGTGTCTTCGATCACGTCATGCAGCATCGCGGCCATCAGGCTTTGATGGTCCATGTGCATGTCGGCAAGAATATTTGCCACCGCAAGAGGATGGGTGACATACGCCTCGCCACTGCGGCGGCGTTGGCCGTCGTGGGCTTGTTCGGCGTAGAAATACGCTCGGCGGACCAGGTTGACCTGGTCTGGGCCGAGGTAGGCCGATAAGCGATCGGCGAGGGCGTCTATGCTCGGCAAAGTGCGAACTCCTGCCGTTGGCTGTGACCCTGCGCCGTGCTACGTCGACCAGGCATAGGCTTAGACGGCCTCGTTGGACTCGTCCTCGAACGCTGCAAACAGCGGTTCGTCCTGAACGATTTCCTGCTCGGCGATGAACTCGTAGCTCATCAGGCCTTCAGCGATTTCACGCAGGGCTACAACGGTAGGCTTGTCGTTTTCCCACTGGACCAGAGGCTCTTTGCCACCGGTGGCCAATTGACGGGCACGCTTGGTAGAGAGCATGACCAGCTCAAAGCGGTTATCCACGTGTTCTAGGCAGTCTTCAACGGTTACGCGGGCCATGGTATTCCTCGGAGCGAATGCAAGATGCGCGCTGCCCGGTTGGGCGAGCGGACTAAACAGTTTAAAAAATCACCAGCGTTTAGGGAAGCGCTGATTTTCCGCAGGCCCTCGCAAAACCGCTACAGGCATCAATGTAAAGCCCTTGCGGCGGTTTTGGGAAGAGCCAATCAACCAAGCAGTTCGGCGAGCAATTTGCCGAAACGCTGCTGTTGGCGCTTTTGCTGCAGCTGATTGGTGCGGAAAATGGCCTTCAGATCATCCAGTGCGTGGGCAAAGTCGTCATTGATGATCAGGTAATCGTAATCGACGTAGTGGCTCATTTCACTGACGGCTTCGCGCATGCGACCTTCGATGATCTCGTCGCTGTCCTGGCCGCGATTGGTCAGACGCTGGTGCAAGGCTTCCAGGGACGGCGGCAGGATAAAGATCGAGCGCGCCTGGGGCATCAGCTTGCGTACCTGTTCGGCGCCCTGCCAGTCGATTTCCAGGATCAGGTCGTGGCCTTCGTCCAGGGTCTGCTGCAAGTGGCTCTGCGAGGTGCCGTAGAGGTTGCCGAAGACTTCGGCGCGCTCCAGGAAGTCGCCGTGCTCGATCATCTTGACAAACTCGGTGCGCTCGACGAAATGGTAGTGCTCGCCGTTGACCTCGCCCGGGCGCATGGCGCGGGTGGTGTGGGAAACCGAGATGCGGATGTGCTCGTCAGCGTCGGTCAGGGCCTTGACCAAGCTGCTCTTGCCCGCGCCCGAAGGGGCGGAAATGATGTAAAGGGTGCCGGTGCTGTGGGTCATGGAAGTTGCCTTACTCAATATTCTGTACTTGTTCGCGCATCTGCTCGATCAACACTTTGAGGTTGACCGCCGCTTGTGTGCTGCGTGGGTCAAACGCCTTGGAACCCAGTGTATTGGCTTCGCGGTTGAGTTCCTGCATCAGGAAGTCCAGGCGCCGACCGGCGGCACCGGCGGACTTGAGTACGCGGCGCACTTCGAGGATGTGGGTGCTGAGGCGGTCGAGTTCTTCCGCAACGTCGCTCTTCTGGGCCAGCAGGACCATTTCCTGCTCCAGGCGCGTCGGGTCCAGGTCAGCCTTCATGTCGGCAAAGCGATCGAGGACCTTCTGGCGCTGGGTGGCGAGCATTTGCGGCACCAGTTCGCGCAGGATGACCACGTCTTCTTCGATTGACGTCAGGCGTTCGTTGATCAGGCGGGCCAGTTCGGCGCCTTCGCGCTCGCGGCCGGCCTTGAGCTCCTTCAAACCCTGATTGAACAGGGCCAGGGCTTCGGCGTTGAGCGCTTGCGGGTCGGTAGCGTCGGCCACCAGTACGCCGGGCCAGGCCAGCACTTCCAGTGGGTTAAGCGCGGCGGGCTGTTGGATCAGGCCGGCGATGGTTTCTGCTGCAGCGACCAGTTGCGCGGCGCGGTCGCGATCGACCTGCAAGGGCTTGCCGGTGGTTTCTTCGGTAAAGCGCAGGGTGCATTCCAGCTTGCCGCGCGAGATGCCTTGGCGCAGCGCTTCACGCACGGCGCCTTCGAGGTCACGGAAAGACTCCGGCAGGCGCAGGTGCGGCTCCAGGTAGCGGCTGTTGACCGAGCGCAGTTCCCAGCTCAGGGTGCCTTGGGCGCCGGCTTTTTCGACGCGGGCGAAGGCGGTCATGCTGTGCACCATGGAGGTACCTCGCGTTGCAGCCCAGCAAATACGGGCTGATGGTTAGGAAGGCGCAGGATTGTAGCGTAGTGGGGCGGGCACGCCCAAACCCGAGCATTCGTAACCGAATTTTTTAGCAGTGCCCCGAATCGGCTCGCGGCTCTATAATGCTCGGCAGTTTTTCGTCCTCAGTACAGGTGTCTCCCTATGAAACGTCCAAGTGGTCGCGCTGCCGATCAGCTCCGCTCGATCCGCATCACCCGCAACTACACCAAACACGCCGAGGGATCTGTACTGGTCGAGTTTGGCGATACCAAAGTCATCTGTACGGTCAGCGTCGAAAATGGCGTACCACGCTTCCTCAAAGGCCAGGGTCAGGGCTGGTTGACCGCCGAATACGGCATGTTGCCGCGTGCAACCGGCGAGCGGAACCAGCGTGAAGCCAGCCGTGGCAAGCAAGGTGGCCGTACCCTGGAAATCCAGCGCCTGATTGGTCGGTCCCTGCGCGCCGCGCTGGATATGTCCAAGCTGGGAGACGTGACCCTGTATGTCGACTGCGACGTGATCCAGGCTGACGGCGGCACCCGCACGGCGTCTATCACCGGCGCCATGGTGGCCCTGGTCGACGCGTTGAAAGTGATCAAGAAACGTGGCGGCCTGAAGGGCGGTGACCCGCTCAAGCAAATGATCGCCGCCGTTTCGGTGGGCATGTACCAGGGCGAGCCTGTGCTGGACCTGGACTATCTGGAAGACTCGGCTGCCGAGACCGACCTGAACGTGGTGATGACCAGCACCGGTGGTTTCATCGAAGTGCAGGGCACCGCTGAAGGCGCACCGTTCCAGCCGGCTGAGCTGAATGCCATGCTGGCCTTGGCCCAGAAGGGCATGACCGAAATCTTCGCACTGCAGACCGCCGCACTGGCTGACTGAACCCGCCTCAAGGAGAAGCGCCATGAATGACAACAGCCAAATGCCTGTACCTACGCCTTCCTACGAAGTGCGCCAGGGCGCGATGTTGTGCCATCTCGCGGCGTTCCTGGGGTTTGTGTTCCCCTTCGGCAGCGTCGTGGGGCCGCTGATCCTGTGGCAGATGAAGAAGGAAGTGGACCCGTTCATTGATGACCAGGGCAAGGAAGCCTTGAATTTCCAGATCACCGTGGCCATTGCCTGGATCGCTTGCATCGTGCTGGCCTTTGCGGTGATTGGCTTTTTCCTGATGTTCGCCCTGGCGATCGCCACGGTGGTGCTGACCATCATTGGCAGTATCAAGGCCAACAAGGGGATCGCCTACCGCTATCCCTTGACCTGGCGTGTGATCAAGTAACGCGCGCCCAGCTGACCGGCAGGCACAAAAAAACCGACAGCGATGTCGGTTTTTTTGTGCCTGGAAAAAGACCTCAGATGGTCAGTGTCCAGTCGTAGTCCACGATCAGCGGCGCGTGCTGCGAGAAGCGTGGCTGGCGTGGCAGGCGTGCGCTGCGTACAAACCGGCGCAGACCAGGGGTCAGCAACTGGTAGTCGAAACGCCAGCCCAGGTTGAGCATCTCAGCCTGTTCGTTATCCGGCCACCAGCTGTACTGGTCACCTTCGCGGCTGACTTCGCGCAGGGCATCGACATAACCCATGTTGCCGACAATCTCGTCCATCCAGGCCCGTTCCGGCGCCAGGAAACCCGGGGATTGCTGGCTGTCGCGCCAGTTCTTGATATCCAGCTTCTGTTGCGCCACGTACAGCGAGCCACAATAAATGTACTCGCGACGTTTGCGCCGCTGTTTATCCAGATAACGGGCGAAATCGTCCATTAGCTTGAACTTCTGGTTCAAGTCTTCATCGCCGTTCTGCCCCGAAGGGAGCAGCAAGGTCGCGATGCTGACCTTGTCGAAATCGGCTTGCAGGTAGCGCCCGTAGCGGTCGGCTGTCTCGAAGCCGAGGCCGCTGATGACCGCCTTGGGTTGCAACCGCGAGTACAAAGCCACGCCACCTTGGGTGGGCACTTCGGCATCGCAGGCATAAAGGAAGTAGCCATCCAGTTGGAAGGCTGGGTCGTCCAGTTCAAAGGCGGAGGCGCGGGTGTCCTGCAGGCAGATGACGTCGGCATTCTGTGCTTGCAGCCAACTGAGCAAACCACGCTCGACTGCAGCCTGAATACCATTAACGTTCACACTGATGATCCGCATAAATGGCCCCAAAAATCGCGTGCGTGTATGATACACGCCGTCTACCTAATTAGCTAAATCCGTGGTATCTGAGGCTTTTTTCATGCAGGCGTATCAACGCGATTTCATTCGTTTTGCCATCGATCGCGGCGTTTTGCGCTTCGGTGAGTTCACTCTCAAGTCCGGGCGCACCAGCCCGTACTTCTTCAATGCGGGCTTGTTCAACTCGGGTTCGGCCCTGGCCCAGCTGGGTCGTTTCTACGCGGCGGCCATCGTTGAAAGCGGTATTTCGTTCGACGTGCTGTTCGGTCCAGCCTACAAGGGTATCCCCCTGGCGGCGGCTACTGCTGTGGCCCTGGCTGAACATCATGGCCAGGACCTGCCATGGTGCTTCAACCGCAAAGAGGCCAAGGCCCACGGCGAAGGCGGTAGCCTGGTCGGGGCACCGCTCAAGGGCGAAGTGCTGATCATCGACGACGTGATCACCGCCGGTACTGCGATCCGCGAAGTGATGCAGATCATTGCGTCCCAGGAAGGCGCCAAGGCTGCCGGCGTACTGATCGCGCTGAACCGTCAGGAGCGTGGCAATGGTGAATTGTCGGCCATCCAGGAAGTCGAGCGCGATTTCGGCATTCCCGTAGTGAGCATCGTATCGCTGAACCAGGTGTTGCAGTTCCTGGAAGATGATCCGCAGCTCAAGCAGCACCTGCCGGCGGTGAAGGCGTACCGCGAGCAGTTCGGCGTCCAGTAAGCGCCGCACAACAAAAAGCCCCACCTCCTACAGGAGGTGGGGCTTTTTAGTACCTATTGATCAAGGACGCTTGCGGTTACTGATCAACGTACCCATGCCGGTATCCGTGAAGATTTCCAGCAGTACCGCGTTCGGTACACGCCCATCAATGATCAACGAGCTGCCGACGCCGCCTTGCACCGCTTCCAGCGCGCAACGGATCTTTGGCAGCATGCCGCCATAGATGGTGCCGTCGGCGATCAGGTCGTCCACTTGTTGGGTGGTCAGGCCGGTGAGGACCTTGCCTTGCTTGTCCATCAGGCCGGCAATGTTGGTCAGCAGCATGAGCTTTTCAGCTTTCAGCGCTTCAGCCACCTTGCCCGCCACAAGGTCGGCGTTGATGTTGTAGGACTCACCGTTGGCACCTACGCCGATTGGTGCGATTACCGGGATGAAATCACCCTTGACCAGCAGGTTCAGCAGGTCGGTATTCACGCCAACCACTTCGCCCACCTGGCCGATATCGATGATTTCCGGCTGGGTCATTTCCGGCGTCTGACGGGTCACCGTCAGTTTTTTCGCACGGATCAGTTCGGCGTCCTTACCGGTCAGGCCGATGGCGCTGCCGCCATGACGGTTGATCAGGTTGACGATGTCTTTGTTCACCTGGCCGCCGAGGACCATCTCCACCACGTCCATGGTCTGTGCGTCAGTCACACGCATACCATCGATGAAATGACTCTCGATCGACAAGCGCTTGAGCAGGTCGCCGATTTGCGGGCCGCCACCGTGAACCACCACCGGGTTGATGCCCACCGCCTTCATCATCACGATATCGCGGGCAAAGCCGGTCTTGAGCTCATCGCTTTCCATGGCATTGCCGCCGTACTTGATCACCAGCGTCTTGCCGACGTAGCGTCGGATATAAGGCAACGCTTCGGACAGGACCTTGGCGGTGTTGGCGGCGGCTTCGCGTTCGAGGGTCATTCAGTGCTCCGGTAAAAAATCAGAACGGTAATTGGAGATCAGGGGCAACACGTTTCAACTGGGCGTGGAACACGTCCTTGATGCGCTGCAACTCAGCCTCGGTATCCGCCTCGAAACGCAGCACCAGCACCGGTGTGGTGTTGGATGCGCGAACCAGGCCCCAGCCTTTGGCGTAATCGACTCGCACACCATCAATGATGGTCAGGTTGGCGCCTTCACCCCATTGTGCATCGTGCAGTGCATCAATGATGCTGAATTTGCTCTCCTCGGTCACATGGATATTGATCTCTGGAGTAGAAATATCATTCGGGAAGGTCTGAAACAGTTCTTCGGCGGAGGATTTTTCCTTGCTGAGGATCTCCAGCAGGCGGGCGGCGCTGTAAATACCGTCGTCAAACCCGAACCAACGCTCCTTGAAGAACACGTGGCCGCTCATTTCGCCGGCCAATAACGCACCGGTTTCCTTCATTTTCTTTTTGATCAACGAGTGACCGGTCTTCCACATTAGCGGGCGACCACCGTACTCCTTGATCAGCGGGGTGAGGCGGCGGGTGCATTTCACGTCGAAGATGATCTCGGCGTTGGGATTGCGGGCCACCACATCACGGGCGAAAAGCATCAGCAGGCGATCCGGGAACACGATCTCACCGGTTTCAGTCACCACGCCCACGCGGTCGCCGTCGCCGTCGAAGGCCAGCCCCACATCGGCGCCCACTTCCTTGACCTTGGCGATCAGGTCCACCAGGTTTTCAGGCTTGCCTGGGTCCGGGTGGTGGTTGGGGAAGTTGCCGTCGACTTCGCAGAACAGCGGGATGACTTCACAGTTCAGGGCTTCGAGCAGTTGCGGCGCAATTACGCCGGCCGCGCCGTTGCCACAGTCCACCACCACTTTCAGGCGGCGTGCGAGTTTGACGTCGCGGGTGATTTCGTCAGAGTAGCGCTGCAGGATGTCGACTTTGGTGATGCTGCCCTTGCCGCTGGTCAGGTCGTTGGTTTTCAGGCGGTTGTGCAGGGCCTGGATCTGTTCATTGGCCAGGGTGTCGCCCGCGATGACGATCTTGAAGCCGTTGTAGTCCGACGGATTATGACTGCCGGTGAGCATCACCCCGGACTTGCCTGCCAGCACATTGGCTGCGTAGTACAGCGCCGGCGTCGGCACCAGGCCGACGTCGCTCACATGGCAGCCGCTATCGGCCAGGCCCTGGATCAGTTGTTCCACCAACTCGGGGCCGGACAGGCGACCGTCACGGCCGACCGAAACGTTGGGCTCATTCTGCGCCAGGCTTTGGGAGCCGATGGCGCGGCCAATCCAGTAAGCGGTTTCAGCGGTCAGGGTCTTGGGCACCACGCCACGGATGTCGTAGGCGCGGAAGATGCTGTCGGGGAAGGTCGGGGCTACTCGGGCTGCGGTACTCATCGCGGGGGGAACTCCATCTGAAGGGGGCAAAGCTGGCCTTAATGTGGCTGACCGGCAGGCTCAAACTGAAGGGTAAGACGACGTTTTCGGCAGAGAGTTCGTGGTGCAAAAATGCCATCGGCGTGCTGGCTTTGCTATGGCAGTCGCGTAATCCATTGATTTCTTTAGGGAAATATCGCTGGTTAAATCCGCGCATTCTTCATCCTGAAAAGCCGTGCGGTGGTATCAGGCCGGACAGCAGCATCCGGCTTGATTCAGCTTAGTCAGTGGCTGCCGGAATGCCCAAAACCACCTGCGCCGCGCTGGGTTTCGTCGAACTCCTGTACCAGTTCGAAGTGCGCCTGTACCACCGGTACCAATACCAACTGGGCGATGCGTTCGCCGACGGCAATGTTGAAGGCCGTCTGGCCACGGTTCCAGCAGGACACCATCAGTTCGCCCTGATAGTCAGAGTCGATCAGGCCCACGAGGTTGCCCAGCACAATCCCGTGTTTGTGGCCCAGGCCGGAGCGCGGCAGGATCAATGCCGCCAGGCCTGGGTCACCCACATAGATCGATAGCCCAGTGGGGATCAGGATCGTCTGGCCTGGTTCGAGGACCGTGTCCTCTTTGAGCATGGCGCGCAGGTCCAGCCCGGCGGAGCCCGGTGTGGCGTAGGCCGGCAGTGGGAATTCGTTGCCGATGCGTGGGTCGAGGATCTTGGCTTGCAAAGCGTGCATGGAAATTAAACCTGGTTCAGCCGTTGGGCGATAAAGGAGATCAGTTGGCGGGCAATCTTGCCCTTGCTGGTCTGGGCGAAAAGGGTGGCGTGCAGTTCGCGGTCGATCACGCTGCAGGCATTTTCCTCGCTGTTGAAGCCGATGCTCGGGTTGGCGACATCATTGGCAACGATCAGGTCGAGGTTTTTGTCTTTCAATTTACGTGCGGCATAGTCCAGCAGATGCTCGGTCTCGGCTGCAAAGCCGACGCTGAAGGGGCGATCCGGGCGCGTTGCGATGCTGGCAAGAATGTCCGGGTTGCGCACCATTTGCAGGAGCAGGCCGTCACCGTTTGTAGGGTCTTTCTTGAGCTTTTGCGGGGCTACGACTTCCGGGCGGTAATCCGCTACCGCTGCCGAGGCGATAAACAGATCGCACGGAATGGCTGCTTCGCAAGCCGCCAGCATGTCGCGGGCGCTCACTACGTCGATTCGCGTGACGCGATCAGGGGTCGGCAAATGAACCGGGCCGGTGATCAGGGTGACGCGTGCGCCTGCCTCAACCGCGGCCTCTGCCAAGGCAAAGCCCATTTTTCCTGAGCTATGGTTGGTAATGTAGCGCACCGGGTCGATGTTTTCCTGAGTGGGGCCGGCAGTAATCAATACGTGCTTGCCGGTCAGGGCCAGGTGCTGGAAGCACTCTGCGGCACACAGTGCCAGGTCCGTGGCTTCGAGCATGCGGCCCATGCCGACGTCGCCGCAGGCCTGGCTGCCGGATGCCGGGCCGAATACCTTGAGGCCACGGCTTTGCAGGAGCTGAGTGTTGGCCTGGGTGGCCGGGTCGCGCCACATGGCCTGGTTCATGGCCGGTGCAATGGCAACGGTGGCGTCGGTAGCCAGTACCAGCGTGGTCAGCAGGTCATCGGCGATGCCTTGGGCCAGGCGGGCGATCAGGTCGGCGGTGGCCGGGGCGATCAGTACCAGGTCGGCCCATTTGGCCAGTTCGATATGGCCCATGGCGGCTTCTGCCGCCGGGTCGAGCAAGTCCAGGTGAACCGGGTGGCCGGACAGGGCCTGCATGGTCAGCGGGGTGATGAACTCACTGCCGCCGCGGGTCATGACCACCCGTACTTCGGCGCCTTGGTCCAGGAGCCTGCGAACCAGCTCTGCGCTCTTATAGGCGGCAATGCCGCCGCCGACGCCGAGAACGATGCGTTTCCGATACAGACGCTGCATTGGTTTGCCTTTCCAGTTCAGTGTTGCCAGTTCAGTGACGCCTGCGATGCCCCCTCCCCAGGTGAAATCGCACGCAAAAAAGAGGGCCTACGATAACACAGCGTCCGCCAGGCAACAGCGACGCACATGCCATGGGGCGTATGGAGAGGGAGGCGGTATGAGTATTCGTGATTGGCCCGTGGCGGAACGTCCGCGGGAGAAACTTCTGGAGTGGGGTGCGGCAAGCCTGTCCGATGCCGAGTTGCTGGCAATTTTCCTGCGTACTGGGGTTTCCGGCAGAAGCGCGGTCGACCTGGCGCGCCATCTGTTGGTGCAATTTGGTGGGCTTCGTCAGCTTCTGGAGGCCAGCCAGACACTGTTCAGCCAGCATTTGGGGCTGGGGCCGGCGAAGTTCGCACAGTTGCAGGCGGTATTGGAAATGTCCCGGCGTCACCTGGCCGAACGGCTGCGCACAGACTCCGTACTGGAAAGCCCGGTGGCCGTGCGCGAATACCTCAAGGCATTGTTGCGCCATGAGTCCCACGAAACATTCGGCTGCCTGTTTCTCGACTCGAAACACCGGGTGCTCGGGTTTGAGGTGTTGTCCCAGGGCACCATCGATGCGGCGATAGTCTACCCCCGGCAAGTGGTCAAGCGTGCGCTGTCGTACAACGCAGCAGCCTTGATCCTGTGCCACAACCACCCCTCTGGAAGTCTTGAACCGAGCGCAGCTGATCGGAAATTGACCAAGTTGCTGCAAAAGACGCTGGAGTTGGTGGATGTACGGGTGCTGGATCACATCATCGTGGGGGATGGAGACCCGTTATCGATGGCGGAATATGGGTGGATGTAAGCCCGCCCCGGTGGGGCGGGCCTGGTTTTCAGGGCTTGACGCTGACCTTGGAAAAATCCTGGCGTCCAAACGGGCTCACCTGATACCCCTCGACATTCTTGCGTGTGAGGGCAAACGCCGTCGGATGCGCCAACGGCAGCCACAGCGCCTGTTGCTGGATCTGCGCCTGGGCCTGTTGATACAGCTTGCTGCGCACGCCTTGCTCGCTGGTGGTCTTGCCGGCGCTGATCAGTTTGTCCAGCGTCGGGTCGCAGTAGCGGGCGAAATTCGTCCCGGATTTCACCGCGGCACACGAGAATTGCGGGGTCAGGAAGTTATCCGGGTCGCCGTTGTCGCCAGCCCACCCCATGAACAGCAGGTCATGCTCGCCCGCCTTGGCACGGCGAATCAGCTCACCCCACTCGATCACTCGGATCTCGGCCTGGATGCCTACCTTGGCCAGGTCCGCTTGCAGCAGCTGCGCGCCGAGGTTTGGGTTGGGGTTCAGCAGGCTGCCCGTGGGACGCGTCCAAATGGTGGTCTTGAAGCCGTCCTTGAGCCCGGCACGCTCCAGAAGCGTCTTGGCCTTGGCGAGGTCCTGCGGGTAACCCGGCAAGTCCTTGGCGTAGCTCCAGGTGTTGGGCGGGTAGGGTCCATTGGCGGCTTCGGCGGTCCCTTCGAACACGGCCTTGAGGTAACTGCCCTTATCGAAGGCGAGGTTGATTGCCTGACGCACTTCCTGCTTGTCCAGAGGTGGGTGCTGGCTATTGATGGCCACGAAGGCCGTCATGAAGGCGGCCGTTTTTTCCACCTTGAGCGCTGGGTCCTTTTCGGCTTCGCCGACGTCCAATGGCTTGGGCGAAAGAGCGATCTGGCATTCGTCGCGATGCAGTTTCTGCAAGCGCACATTGGCATCCGGGGTGATGGCGAAGATCAGGTTGTCCACAGCCGGTTTGCCGGCGAAGTAGTCCGGGTTGGCCTTGTAGCGAACCACGGCATCTTTTTGAAAACGCACAAACACGAACGGGCCAGTCCCTATCGGTTGGCTGTTGAGTTTGTCCGGTGTGCCGGCCTTGAGCAGTTTATCGGCATATTCCGCTGAATAGATCGATGCGAATCCCATGCTCAACGCCGCGAGGAAAGTGGAGTCGGCGTGATCGAGGGTGAAACGCACGGTGAGCGGGTCAAGGGCGTCGATTTTTTTGACCAGTGTGGGCAGTTGCAGCGACTGCGCATGGGGGAAGCCGCTTTGGGCGATCTGGTGCCATGGGTTGGCTGGGTCGAGCATGCGCTCGAAGCTGAAACGCACGTCTTCGGCGGTCAGGGTGCGGCTTGGGGTGAAATATTCAGTGCGATGAAACTTCACATTCGGGTGCAGCTTGAAGGTATACGTCAGGCCGTCCGGGGACACTTCCCAGCTGTCTGCCAGGCTGGGTACCAGCTTGCCGCTGGCTACGTCGTAATCCACCAGGCGATTCATCAGTACGTCGGCCGAGGCGTTGGTGGTGGTCAGCGAGTTGTATTGCACCACATCGAACCCTTCGGGGCTGGCTTCGGTGCAAACACTCAAGCTGGTGGCGGCAACGGCCGGCGGCGCGATAAATAGAGGGGCTAGCAGTAGCGGTAGGGCTGCGAGGCGCATATTCGGTTTCCTGTGCAGATCGAAGGCCCATCTGCGAGTGCAGTCTGGAAAAAAGCCTACCGTAGTGGTCTGCCGGATAAATGACTAGCCCATTTTTGCCTGTGCTTTTGCCTCAAATGCTGTTTTGATGGCGGCCTGGTGCATTTCGCTGTGCGCTTCATCCGCGCGCGCAGGCTGTGCAAATCATTCCGTGCGACGAGCGGTCGGCTGTTCAGCGGGCCCTGCTGGCAATGGTTCAGGCGTCCGAAGCCGAGATTTAAGTCGGTAAAAACGCACGGGCTGTTGTTGCACCGGGGTCTTTCTGGTATAAAGCAGCGCTCTTTTCTAGGGGCCCGGTTCCTTCGCTTGTAGGTGTAGCCGGTAAGACCCTAAAGAAACGCGGCGCCTGGCGCCAAATGACTGAGAGATTAAGCGGCCAACCCATGCCGGGTTGGGCATGTGGTTTTAGAGGGCTGAGGCATGTCGAGAGTCTGTCAAGTTACCGGTAAGGGTCCGGTGACTGGGAATAACATTTCCCACGCAAATAACAAAACCCGTCGTCGTTTCCTGCCGAACCTGCAGCATCACCGCTTCTGGGTTGAAGAAGAGAAACGTTTCGTCCGTCTGCGCGTATCTGCCAAAGGCATGCGCATCATCGACAAGCGTGGCATCACTGTCGTGCTGGCTGAATTGCGCCGCGCTGGCACAATCTAAGGAGCTATATCATGCGTGAATTGATTCGAATGATCTCTAGCGCCGGTACTGGTCACTTCTACACTACCGACAAGAACAAGCGTACTACCCCGGACAAGCTCGAAAAGAAAATGTTCGACCCGCGCGTTCGCAAGCACGTGATCTACAAAGAAGGCAAAATCAAGTAATTGGTTGCCTTTCTTGTGAAAAAAAGCCCGTATCTCACGATCCGGGCTTTTTTTTGCCTGAAATTTGCGGTTCAGGCTTTCTGTTCGAACACCACGTAGATCTTGCGGCACGCCTCCAGCACTTCCCAGGTGCCGCTGAAGCCTGCGGGGATCACGAAGCGGTCGCCGGCGCGCAAGGTCTTGGCATTGCCGTCGACATCCCGCAATACAGAAACACCCTGCACAATCTCGCAGTACTCGTGTTCGGTGTAATTGACCTTCCAGTGCCCGACCTCGCCTTCCCACACTCCGGCGCTCATCTGTCCGCACGGACTGTTGTAGTGGTTGTAGAGCGTTTGTTCGGGATCACCCTTGAGGATTTTTTCGGCGGCAGGGCGGTAGCGCTCGGGGGCGGTGTTGGCTTGGCTGAAGTCGACGATGTCCTGGATGCTCATGTGCGTGTCCCGTCTGGCCTGGGGTTGGAGAGACCAAAGTCTATGTTTATTAAAATGAACATCGCAAGGGCGTTTACCGGGGTTGTGTCAAATATATTGAAACATCCCCAGCCGCTGGTTTAGGGTGGCAGCTGCCTTGAGCCGAACAGCAGGCTGGCCGGGCAAGAATTCTTTGAGGCTGCCGTGGGACATCACCCGGGCCTTGTATTCAATAAGAGGAGGACACTCGAATGACCACCCTGACCCGTGCCGACTGGGAACAACGCGCCAAGGAGCTGAAGATCGAAGGCCGCGCCTACATCAATGGCGAGTACACCGCCGCTGCTTCCGGCGACACTTTCGAATGCATCAGCCCGGTCGATGGCCGCGTATTGGCCACCATTGCCAGCTGCGACGCCGCTGACGCCCAGCGTGCCGTGGAAAACGCCCGTGCCACGTTCAATTCCGGTGTCTGGTCGCGCCTGGCGCCGGCCAAGCGCAAGTCCGCCATGCTGCGTTTCGCCGCGTTGCTCAAGGCCAACGCCGAAGAGCTGGCACTGCTTGAAACCCTGGACATGGGTAAGCCGATCAGCGATTCCTTGAATATCGACGTACCCGGCGCGGCGGGTGCCCTGAGCTGGAGCGGCGAAGCGATCGACAAGATCTATGACGAAGTGGCTGCCACCCCTCACGATCAGCTGGGTCTGGTGACCCGCGAGCCGGTGGGCGTCGTAGGCGCCATTGTGCCGTGGAACTTCCCCTTGATGATGGCCTGCTGGAAGCTCGGCCCGGCCCTGTCCACCGGTAACTCGGTGATCCTGAAGCCGTCCGAAAAATCGCCACTGACGGCCATACGCATCGCGGCCCTGGCCGTTGAGGCCGGTATTCCAAAAGGTGTGTTTAACGTGCTGCCGGGTTACGGCCATACCGTGGGTAACGCACTGGCGCTGGACATGGACGTCGACACGCTGGTGTTCACCGGCTCCACCAAGATCGCCAAGCAGCTGTTGATCCGCTCCGGCGAGTCGAACATGAAGCGTGTGTGGCTGGAAGCGGGCGGCAAGAGCCCGAACATCGTGTTTGCCGATGCGCCGGACCTGCAGGCCGCTGCCGAATCCGCTGCCAGCGCGATTGCCTTCAACCAGGGCGAAGTCTGCACCGCAGGTTCGCGCCTGCTCGTCGAGCGCTCCATCAAGGACACCTTCCTGCCGCTGGTGATCGAGGCCCTCAAAGGCTGGAAGCCGGGCAACCCACTGGACCCGGCGACCAACGTCGGCGCGCTGGTGGATACCCAACAGATGAACAACGTGCTGTCCTACATCGAGGCTGGCCATGCCGACGGCGCCAAGCTGGTGGTCGGTGGCAAGCGTACGCTGGAAGAAACCGGCGGCACTTATGTCGAGCCGACCATCTTCGACGGTGTGACCAATGCCATGAAGATCGCGCAGGAAGAGATCTTTGGCCCGGTTCTGTCGGTGATCACCTTCGACAGTGCCGAGGAAGCGGTCAAGATTGCCAACGATACCGTCTATGGCCTCGCCGCAGCCATATGGACAGCTGATATCTCCAAGGCGCACCTGACCGCCAAGGCCTTGCGCGCCGGTAGCGTGTGGGTCAACCAGTACGACGGTGGCGATATGACTGCACCCTTTGGTGGTTTCAAGCAGTCGGGCAACGGTCGCGACAAATCGCTGCACGCGTTCGACAAGTACACCGAGCTTAAGGCCACCTGGATCAAGCTCTAAGCAACACCGCAGGTCTAATGTGGGAGGGGGCTGGCCCCCGATAGCGGTGTATCAGTCACCCCATGCAGTGACTGGCACTCTGCTATCGGGAGCAAGCCCCCTCCCACTTTCATTTTGTGTGTTTTGTTAATTCCCCACAGGAGCGTGGACATGCGTTGGGCGACTTATTTCGCCGTGCTGGCTTCGGTGCTGAGTGTGGGCCTGGCCTTGGGCGTCAGCATGCCGCTGGTATCGCTGCGCCTGGAGGGCTGGGGCTACGGCAGCTTCGCCATTGGGGTGATGGCCGCGATGCCGGCCTTTGGCGTGCTGCTCGGCGCCAAGGTTTCCAGCCGCATGGCTTCCTGGTTGGGCACCGCCAACCTGATGCGCTTGTGCCTGTGGGCCGGGGCGGTCTCCATAGGGTTGCTGGCGATCCTGCCGAGTTACCCGGTTTGGCTGGTGCTGCGACTGATGATCGGGGTGATCCTGACCATCGTATTCATCCTCGGTGAAAGCTGGATCAACCAGTTGGTGGTGGAGCAATGGCGTGGCCGCCTGGTGGCGCTGTATGGCTGCAGCTATGCCTTGAGCCAACTCTCGGGGCCGCTGCTGCTGGGCCTGCTGGGCACCGATCAGGATTATGGCTTTTGGGTTGGCGTGGGTCTGTTGATGGTTGCACCGCTGCTGCTGTTGGGGCGGTCCGGCGCACCCACTGCCGAATCTTTCAGCGTGACTTTCGGCGACCTGTGGCGCTTCTGTCGCAGCTTGCCGGCGATTGCGTGGGCGGTGGCGTTATTTGCGGCGTTCGAAGCGATGATTCTGACGCTGCTGCCGGTGTATTGCCTGCAGCAAGGCTTCACTGCCGAGATCGCCCTGGCGATGGTCAGCACCGTGGTGGTCGGTGATGCTCTGTTGCAATTGCCGATCGGCGCCTTGGCCGACTACCTGCCGCGGCGGACGTTGTTCTTGAGTTGTGCGGTGCTGTTGCTGGCCTCAAGCCTGGCGATTCCGGTGCTGATGCACACTTTGCTGATCTGGCCGGTATGGGTGATCTTCGGCGCCAGTGCCGGCGGGTTGTTCACGCTGTCGTTGATCCTGATCGGCGAGCGCTACCGCGATGACGCGCTGGTACGCGCCAATGCCCATGTGGCGCAGCTATGGGGCATCGGTTGCCTGATCGGTCCGTTGGTGGCTGGCGCGGGCGGTCAGTGGATCAGCGGGCATGCATTGCCATTGCTGATGGCCGCCGGCGCGTTGGGCCTGGTGCTGTTGTTACTGCGCCAGGGCGCATTTGGCGTCGCGCAACCGGCCTGAATTCGATCAACTGTGGGAGGGGGCTTGCTCCCGATAGCGGTCCACCAGTGACCCATGCACTGACTGATCCACCGTTATCGGGAGCAAGCCCCCTCCCACCCTAAAGCATGCGCTCCAGCCCAACACTCGTAGCGAACCAGGCATTGAACCGCCGCCACCAGTTGCCTGGTTCGCGAGTCAGCGTGTGCATCTGGCCGTTGTCCTCGGTGACCCACACCAGCTGGCCGTCCTGCAATTTCGCCTGGTAGCTCAAGGCCGGTGACATACCTTCCAGCGCCAGGTTGCGCACGTGTTCCGCCAGCTCGGGACTGTCCACCAGCACGCCGACTTCGGTGTTCCACAGCACCGAGCGTGGGTCGAAGTTGAACGAACCGATAAACGATTTTTCCCGGTCGAAGATCATGGCTTTGCTGTGCAGGCTGGAGTCCGAGCCGTGGAAAGCGCCGCGGCGAAACAGGTGCGCGCCACTGCCGCTGCCGCCTGCGCCCGGCTGACGGCGCAACTCGTAGAGTTTCACTCCATGTTCGAGCAGCACCTTGCGATAAGGTGCGTAGCCGCCATGGACCGCCGGTACATCGGTGGCTTCCAGGGAATTGGTGAGCAGGCTCACCGACACGCCGGCATCGGCGCGGCCGGTCAGGTAAACCAGCCCGGGCTGCCCCGGCACAAAATACGCCGAGATCATCATCAGTTCATGGCTGACGTTGTTCAGCTCCGGCGCCAATTGGGTGGTGAGCAGCAAGCGCGGGTCGGGGTCGGCTTTGGCCAGCACCTTGCTCGGCGCGTCCCACAGCGCCTGGTTCCAGGCCCAGATCAGCTCGCGTCGCCAGATGTCCATGCGCGGTTGGGTCTGGTAAGTACGCAGCCGGTTATACAGGACGTGATGCTGCTGACGGTATTCGGCCAGCGAGTCTTGCAGGCGTAAGCGAGCTGCGGTCAGGTCGTCTTTGGACGGGCTGCTTGAGACAAAGTCGTCGATGGGCTTGCTCAGTGCGCTGTTCCAGTACTGATCGAAGCTATGCCCGAGCTGCTCAGCGACCGGCCCCACGCTGAGCATGTCGATATCGGTGAAGTTCAGGTTCGGCTCGGCATCAAAGTATTCATCGCCCAGGTTGCGTCCGCCGACGATGGCCACGCTGTTATCCGCCAGCCACAGTTTGTTGTGCATGCGCCGGTGTTGCAGCGACAGATTGAACAAGCGCCCCATGGCCCGCGTCACGCCGGTGCTGCGTCCGAGGTGCAGTGGGTTGAACAGGCGAATCTGGATCTGCGGGTGGGTGGCGAGGGTGGCGATGACCTGGTCGAGACCATCGCTGGTGGTGTCATCCAGCAAAATGCGGATACGTACGCCACGATCCGCCGCCTTGAGCAGTTCGTCCACCAGCATGCGCGTGCTGAGGCCGTCGTGGACGATGTAGTACTGCAGGTCGAGGCTGCTCTGGGCATTGCGGATCAGTTCGGCGCGCGCCATGAACGCTTCGCTGCTGTTGGGGAGCAGGCGGAAGCCGGAGCGGCCCTGGTAGGGCGCGGCCTGGGCCTGGATCGAGCGGCCGAACGACGATTGCGCGGCGGGCAGCGCGTCGCTGGGAATGCGCGGGGCGTCCACCGTGGCGCAGCCACCCAGGGCTACGGTGCCCAGCAGGAAAAAAGGTAAAAGCCGTCGAGTCATCAAAGGCGCTGCATTCCGATCAGGGCGGTTGTGGGCATATGACGGTTAATTTTGAGGAAAGGTCAGTCTTCGGCCTCGGCCAGTAACTTGATCGCGGCTGCGCCGACCTTGCGTACCGCTTCTTCGATCTGCGGGGTTGGCTTGGCAGAGTAATTCATGCGCAGGCAGTTCCGGTATTTGCCTGATGCGGAAAAGATGCTGCCCACAGCCACCTGTACGCCTTGTTCCATCAGCACGCGATTGAGCTTGAGGGTGTCGAAACCTTCCGGCAGTTCGACCCATAGCATAAAGCTGCCCTGGGGTCGGCTGGCGCGGGTACCCGCCGGGAAATAGCGGCTGACCCAGTCGAGGATCAGGTCGCGATTGCGCTGGTATTGGGTGCGCATCCGCCGCAAATGCGGTTCGAAATGACCGTTCTTGAGGAATTCGGCAATGGCAATCTGCGGCTGCGTCGCCGTGGAGCCGGTGCTGATGTATTTCATGTGCAGCACCCGCTCCAGATACCGGCCCGGAGCCACCCAGCCGATACGCAGGCCCGGAGCCAGGGTTTTCGAAAAGGAGCTGCAGAGCAAGACACGGCCATCTTCGTCGAAGGACTTGATGGTGCGCGGGCGCGGGTAGCTGTAGGCCAGGTCGCCATATACGTCGTCTTCGATGATCGCCACATCAAAGCGTTGGGCCAGCGTCAGCAGCGCACGTTTGCGGGCCTCGGGCATGATGTAGCCCAGCGGATTATTGCAGTTGGGGGTCAGCTGGATGACCTTGATGGGCCACTGCTCCAGCGCCAGCTCCAGGGCTTCCAGGCTGATGCCGGTGATGGGGTCGGTGGGGATTTCCAGGGCTTTCATGCCCAGGCCCTTGAGGGTTTGCATGGCGCCGTGGAAGCTCGGCGAGTCCACCGCAACGATGTCGCCCGGCTCGCAGATGGCATGAATGCTGGCCGACAGTGCCTCATGGCAACCGGTGGTGATAACGATATCTTCGGCGGTGAGTTGGCAGCCGGAATCCAGCGACAGCCGGGCAATCTGTTCACGCAACTCCATACAGCCGAGGATGTTGTCGTAATACAGCCCAGGCAGATCCTGGCGACGACTCACGCGGGCCAGGCTGCGTAGCAAAGGCTTGATGGTGGGTGACAATACATCCGGCATACCGCGGCCCATCTGTATGACATCTTTGCGTGGCACCGCGCGAATCAGTTCCAGGACCTGGTCCCACTGGGAAATCTCGACCGGCCGTTGGGCCGGGCGCCCAACCTCGGGGAGGGCCGGCAGCTCGCGGCCGACGGGCACGAAGTAGCCGGACTTGGGCTTGGGCATTGCCAGGCCATTGTCTTCCAGCACGCGATACGCCTGTTGCACGGTACTCAGGCTGACCCCGTGTTCCACACTCAGCGCCCGCACGGAGGGCAGGCGATCACCGGGGCGATAGAAGCCTTGCTCGATGCGCGTGCCCAGTAGTTCGGCAAGGTTGACGTAAAGGGTCATGATGGCCGCTCCTGAGGGACCAGTACAGATGCAAGGAAAATACAGGATTCAAGGGACTAAAGGCAGTATCTGTATGGATTTAATAAAACTGAGTTGAATCTGTAATGGTTTCATCCGCTCGGTGATCCTAGTCACTCATGGCAACAGGCAAATGAGGGGCGGCAAAATGAGAGGCATGAGCGATGTGCGGTTGGTGTTACACGGTCAGGAACTGGAAGCGGGGCAGGCACGCACGCTGTCGATGTCGACCCGCTGCCGCTGGAACCTGTTCTGGCACCGTCGTCACACGCGCAAGGCTCTGCTGGCGCTTACCCCGGAGCAATTGCGCGATGTGGGGCTGACCGCTGAGCAGGCCCGCGAGGAAGGTTTGAAACCCTTCTGGCGCGGCTGAATCAGACCCACTCCCTGAAACGGTGCCAGAGCATTCCCAATGCCAACAGCGGCGAGCGCAAATGCTTGCCGCCGGGGAAAGTGATGTGCGGCACTCGGGCGAACAGGTCGAAGCGGCCCTGTTGCTGGCCGCTGATGGCTTCGGCCAGCAGTTTGCCGGCCAGGTGCGTGGCATTGAGGCCGTGGCCTGCATAGGCTTGGGCGTAATACACATTGGGTTGCTCCGCCAACCGGCCGATCTGCGGCAGGCGGTTGGCGCCGATGCCGATCATGCCGCCCCACTGGTAATCGATTTTTGCGTCAGCCAATTGTGGGAACACCTTGAGCATCTTCGGTCGCATATAGGCAGCGATGTCCTGGGGATCCCGGCCGGAGTAATGGCAGGCACCGCCGAACAGCAGGCGGCGGTCGGCGGACAGGCGGAAGTAATCCACCGTCACCCGTTGGTCACACACCGCCATGTTCTGCGGCAGCAGGTTGGCGGCCTGGGCTTCGCTCAACGGCTCGGTGGCGATGATGTAGCTGCCGGCGGGCAGCACCTTGCCGCTCAACTGCGGGTTCAGGCCATTGAGATAAGCGTTGCAGGCCAGCACCAGCGTCTTGGCGCGTACGTTGCCTTGAGCCGTGTGTACGTTGACCTCAGGGCCATAGTCGATGCGTGTGACGGCTGATTGTTCGAACAGCTTCACCCCCAATTGCTGCGCAACGGCGGCCTCGCCGAGGGCCAGGTTCAGCGGGTGCAGGTGGCCGGAGCCCATGTCGATCATGCCGCCGGCATAACGCTCGGAGCCGATCACGCTGCTCATTTCGCTGGCTTGCAGCAGGCGCACTTCATGCCGGTAGCCGAGGCTGCGCAGTTCTTCGGCGTCTTCAGCCAGGCCCTGCAGGTGCTGAGGTTTGTTCGCCAGGTCGCAATAGCCCCATGTCAGGTCACAGGGGATCTGATAGCGCTCGATGCGCTCGCGCACGATTTGCACCGCCTCCAGGCCCATCAACTTCATCTGGCGCACGCCGTCGGTGCCGATAACGTTGGCGAACTGGTCCAGGCCGTGGCCGACGCCCCGAATCAACTGGCCGCCGTTACGCCCGCTGGCGCCCCAACCGATCTTGCGGGCTTCCAGCAGCACCACGCTGAAGCCGCGCTCGGCCAGTTCCAGCGCGGTATTGAGCCCGGAATAACCACCGCCGATCACGCACACATCCGCACGCATTTCACCGGCCAGCGCCGGGTAGTCGGGTTGCAGAACGCTGCTGGCAGCGTAGTAAGACGTGGTGTGCCGGGCGCTGGCAGTCATGGGCGCATCCCTGTTTGGAAAATTTGACGCAGGATACAGCGGTCGGATGAAGCTGTCTGCGCAGGGCGTTTTGCGTCAGAATTCATGCCTATTCGCCGTTCGGTAACTGTGTTGATGAGTTGCAACAGTCAGAAAATCAGCGCGCTGCGCCGACAGATTCCCTCGTTCGAGTGCGTTCCCGGTTGCCACGACTGCTGTGGGCCAGTGACCACGTCACCTGAAGAAATGTCGCGCCTGCCACGCAAGACTGCCGCCGAACAGGAGGCGGCCATGGACGAGCTGAACTGCGTGCACCTGGGCCCCAACGGTTGCACGGTGTATGACGAACGCCCGTTGATCTGTCGGTTGTTCGGTACCACCAAGACCTTGCCGTGCCCCAATGGGCGGCGCCCGGTGGAGCTGATTCACCCACGGGTGGAGAAGCAGATCCACGACTACATGGCGAGTACGCGGCAGGTGCTGGTCTGACGGGATATAGGCAGTCAAAAAATGTGGGAGGGGGCGTGCTCCCGATTGCAGTGTGTCAGGCAGCAGAAGTGCTGAGTGATCCACCGCTATCGGGGGCAAGCCCCCTCCCACAGTTGATCCGGGTGGGCCAGTCAATCCGGGATCGGCAGGTTCAGGCTCTCTTTGACTTCTTCCATCACGATATAACTCTTGGACTCCCGCACATGGGGCAACTTGAGCAGGATATCGCCAAGCAATTTGCGGTAGGAGGCCATCTCCGAAATCCGCGCTTTCACCAGGTAGTCAAAGTCCCCCGACACCAGGTGGCACTCCAGCACATGGGGCAGTTTCAGTACGGCGCGGCGGAATTCTTCAAAGGTGTCGCCGGACTTGTAATCGAGGCTGATCTCGACAAATACCAGCAAGCTACCCTTCAAGTGCTGCGGGTTCAGTCGCGCGTTGTAGCCCATGATGATCCCTTCGCGTTCCAGCCGGCGCACGCGCTCGGTGCATGGCGTGGTCGACAGCCCCACCTTTTCGCCAAGCTCCGTGAACGAAATGCGTCCGTCGGTTTGCAGGATGCGCAGGATATTGCGGTCGATCTTATCCAGCTCCCGCTTGGTCTGAGTGTTGGTACGCATAGGGGATACGCCTCTGTGAAAAGGGTTACTGCCGAGAATTGTCGCCAAATATAGGCAGTTATATAGTGAAATGCACTGGCGATTGCTTTTTATACTGCGCGCATCATTGCTCGAACAACACACGTCAGCGGCCAAGCCGTGATGAGGATATAAAAATGCGCGTTCTGGTCTTGGGTAGCGGCGTCATTGGCGTGACCAGTGCCTACTATTTGGCTCGGGCCGGCTTTGAAGTCGTGGTGGTCGACCGTCAGCCTGCCGCTGCCATGGAAACCAGTTTCGCCAACGCAGGCCAGGTTTCCCCTGGTTATGCCTCGCCCTGGGCCGCACCGGGCGTGCCGCTCAAGGCCATCAAGTGGCTGTTGCAGCGTCATGCACCGCTGGCGATCAAAGCCACCGCCGATATCGATCAATACCTGTGGATGGCGCAGATGCTGCGCAACTGCACCGCCAGCCGTTATGCGGTGAACAAGGAGCGCATGGTCCGCCTGTCCGAGTACAGCCGCGACTGCCTCGATGAGTTGCGCGCCGAGACCGGCATTGCCTACGAGGGCCGCAGCCTGGGCACAACCCAACTGTTCCGTACCCAGGCCCAGCTCGATGGCGCCGCCAAGGATATTGCCGTGCTGGAAGAGTCTGGCGTGCCGTTCGAGCTGCTTGATCGCGCTGGAATTGCCCGCGTGGAGCCGGCGTTGGCCAGTGTTACGGATATTTTAGCCGGCGCCCTGCGCCTGCCCAACGACCAGACCGGTGATTGCCAGATGTTCACCACGCGTTTGGTCGAAATGTGCAAGCAACTGGGCGTCGAGTTCCGTTTCGAACAAGACATCCAGCGCCTGGATTATGCCGGCGACCGCATCAATGGCGTGTGGGTCGACGGCAAGCTGGAAGTTGCCGACCGCTACGTGCTGGCCCTGGGCAGCTACTCGCCGAAATTGCTCAAGCCCCTGGGGATCAAGGCGCCGGTATACCCGCTCAAGGGTTACTCGTTGACCGTACCGATCACCAACCCGGCGATGGCGCCGACGTCGACCATTCTCGACGAGACCTACAAGGTCGCCATCACCCGTTTCGACAACCGCATCCGGGTGGGCGGCATGGCTGAAATAGCCGGTTTTGACCTGTCGCTCAACCCGCGTCGGCGGGAAACCCTGGAGATGATCGTCAACGACCTTTATCCTCAGGGCGGCAATTTGGCCGAAGCCACGTTCTGGACCGGCCTGCGCCCGACCACCCCCGACGGTACACCGATTGTCGGTGCAACCCCGTTCAAGAACCTGTTCCTGAACACCGGCCATGGCACGCTCGGCTGGACCATGGCCTGCGGCTCCGGTCGTTTGTTGGCCGACCTGATGGCCAAGAAAACCCCGCAGATCAGTGCCGAAGGTCTCGATATTTCCCGTTATGGCAACCACCAGGAGTCCGCAAAACATGTCAATCCAGCGCCAGCTCACCAATGAGCGCATGAGCCAGATCGTCGTTCACAGCGGTACCGTGTATCTGGCCGGTCAAGTCGGCGACGACATGAGTGCCGGGATTGAACAGCAGACCCGTGAAACCCTGGCCAATATCGAGCGCTTGCTCGACCTGGCCGGCACCGACAAAACCAGACTGCTGTCGGTGACGATCTACTTGAAAGACATCGACGCCGATTTCGCCGGTATGAACGCGGTATGGGACAAATGGCTGCCCAAAGGCGTGGCTCCGGCGCGTGCCACGGTTGAAGCCAAACTGTGCGAGCCGCAAATTCTGGTAGAGCTGTCCGTCGTGGCCGCGCTGCCTTAAACCCGGATTCCTCCCCGGTGCCGACGTTATGGGTCGGTGCCGGTTTTTCTTCACTTTGCCGCCTAGAAGCCTGCCGCCATGCGTCCTGCCCGTGCCCTGATCGATCTCCAAGCCCTGCGCCACAATTACCAACTGGCCCGTGAAGTCACGGGGGCCAAGGCCCTCGCCGTGATCAAGGCCGATGCCTACGGCCATGGTGCCGTGCGTGTGGCACAGGCGCTGGAAACCGAGGCGGACGGGTTTGCCGTGGCGTGTATCGAAGAGGCGCTGGAGTTGCGCGCCGCCGGTATCCGTGCGCCGGTACTGCTGCTGGAGGGTTTTTTCGAAGCCAGCGAGCTGCCGCTGATCATCGAGCATGATTTCTGGTGCGTGGTGCATTCGTTATGGCAACTGGAGGCCATCGAGCAGGCCCGCTTGAGCAAACCGCTGACGGTCTGGCTCAAGCTGGATTCGGGCATGCACCGCGTGGGCCTGCACCCCAAGGACTATCACGAGGCTTACCAGCGCCTGCTGGCCAGCGGCAAAGTCGCCAAGATCGTGTTGATGAGCCACTTCGCCCGCGCGGATGAGCTGGATTGCGTAAGCAGTGATGAGCAGGTTGCGGTGTTTGAAGCGGCGCGCCAAGGCTTGTCGGCCGAGGTGAGCCTGCGCAATTCGCCGTCGGTGATGGGTTGGCCGGGGGTGGGCAGCGACTGGGTACGCCCGGGCATCATGCTGTATGGCGCCACGCCGTTTGGTGAAGACCAGGCCATTGCTGCGCGTTTGCAGCCGGTGATGACCCTGGAGTCCAAAGTCATTTGTGTGCGTGAGTTGCCGGCCGGCGAGCCGGTGGGCTACGGCGCAAAATTCGTCACACCCAAGCCGATGCGCATCGGTGTGGTTGCCATGGGCTATGCGGACGGTTATCCACGTCACGCGCCTACCGGCACACCCGTGCTGGTGGCCGGCCAGCGCAGCCAATTGCTGGGCCGTGTTTCCATGGACATGCTGTGTATCGACCTGACGGACGTACCCCAGGCCGGTCTCGGTTCGACGGTGGAGCTATGGGGTAAAAATATCCTGGCCAGTGACGTCGCCGCCGCTGCCGAGACGATTCCCTACCAGATCTTCTGCAACCTGCGCCGCGTGCCAAGGCTCTATTGCGGCGCTTGAGCGCCAGGTACGAACACAGCTGCCCGGGATTTAGGCCCAAGTGTTGTAAATACTGAACGCTGTCGCCATGATAACGCTCAAATACAACAACGCCTGAATCCTAGGAGGCTCCTGCATTGGACGTCGGCGAACGACTGCAATCCATCCGTAAGCTCAAAGGTCTTTCCCAGCGTGAGCTCGCCAAGCGTGCGGGCGTCACCAACAGTACCATTTCGATGATCGAAAAAAACAGTGTCAGCCCCTCGATCAGCTCCTTGCGCAAGGTGCTGGGCGGCATCCCCATGTCCATGGTCGAGTTTTTTTCCGAGGAGATCCTCCAGGAAATACCGACGCAGATCGTCTATAAAGCCAATGAGCTGATCGACATCTCGGACGGTGCCGTCACCATGAAGCTGGTGGGCCGTGCACACCCCAGCCGGGCGATTGCGTTTCTCAACGAAATCTACCCGCCGGGTGCCGACACCGGCGAAGAGATGCTCACTCACGAAGGCGAGGAAACCGGGATTCTGGTGGAGGGGCGGCTGGAGTTGGTGGTCGGTCTTGAAACTTTTGTGCTCGAAGCCGGCGATAGCTACTACTTTGAAAGCACCAAGCCGCACCGTTTTCGCAATCCGTTCGACGTGCCGGCGCGACTAATCAGCGCAGCCACACCCGCGAACTTTTAAAAAAGAGGCGCCCTGCCAGCGTTGCAGAGGCATCCGTAGCTGTATTCCGTGAGGTCGAATCTCCCTTTGTTTAATAGGGTTGTTTCGGCCCAACGGGCTAACCGTTATACTTTCGCCGCCTGCGAAACCGTGGCCGCAGGCGTGAATAGCCACCATTGAGGGTGAACGCGTGAACCTAATTATGAAAATGCTGGCTGCACCAGCAACCGTATTGGCCCTATGGGCTGTCAGCGCTCAAGCTGCGACCAATGATGAGATTGCCAAACGCTTGGAGCCTGTCGGCCAAGTCTGTGTTCAGGGCCAGGAATGCAAGGGAATGGAGGTTGCCGTGGCGGCGGCCGGCGGTGGCGCGGCTAAAACGCCGGATGATGTAATTGCCAAGCATTGCAACGCGTGCCATGGCACCGGACTGCTGAACGCGCCGAAAATTGGTGATACGGCCGCCTGGAAAGAACGGCTTGGCCATGTCGATGCCGTACTGGCAGAACTCAAGATCGAGGCTCCCGAAAAAGGTACCAAAGGTTTGGCGCAGGTCGCCAAGCATGGTTTGAACGCAATGCCGCCGATGGGCACCTGTGCTGATTGCAGCCTTGAAGACCTTGAAGGCGCAATCAAGAAGATGTCTGGCCTGTAATCCGCCGAACTTCGCCAAAAAGCCGCTGACTAGCGGCTTTTTTGTGCCCGTTGTTTATGATTCGCAGCTGTTCATTGCAGCAAAGACCCGGCAAGCTCGGTCCAACCCCTAATCACGGAATGTTCAGGAGTGTCGGATGGTGCAGTTGTGTTCAATCGAGCAAGCAGTTGACGACGTGCTGGCGCGCTTGCCGGCGCATATCCACATGGGCATGCCGCTGGGGCTGGGCAAGCCCAACCTGTTCGCCAACGCGCTGTATCGACGTATCGCCAAGCTGCCGGAGCGATCGCTGACGATCTACACCGCACTGAGCCTGGGCCGTCCCACCCTGGGTGATGGTTTGCAGAAGCGCTTTCTCGAACCCTTTATCGATCGGGTATTCGGCGATTACCCGGAACTGGATTTTCTCGCCGACCTGCACAAGGACAGCTTGCCCAGCAATATCCGCGTACAACAGTTCTTCATGCAGCCTGGCAGCCTGCTCCACAGTGCGTCGGCCCAGCAGGACTACGTCAGCAGCAACTACAGCCATGCCGCTCGCGACATCAACTCAGCCGGCCTGAATCTGGTGGCGCAGTTGGTGGCCAGTAGCGCCGAACACCCTGACCGCCTGAGCCTGAGCTGCAACCCGGATATCACCCTTGACCTGTTGCCGCTGATCGCCAAGCGCCGCGAAGCGGGTGAGACCATCCTGATCGTCGGCCAGGTCCACAGCGATTTGCCTTACATGCCTGGCGATGCCGAGCTGGGCATGGACGCATTCGACTACCTGCTCGACGAAAAGGACAGCACCACGCTGTTCTCCACACCGAATATGCCGGTGGGTTTCCAGGATCATTTTATCGGCCTGCATGCCAGCACCTTGGTGCGCGATGGCGGCACCTTGCAGATCGGTATTGGTTCCATGGGCGATGCGCTGACCGCCGCTCTGCTGGCGCGTCAGGCGGATAACGAAGCTTACCGGCTACTGTTGACGGACCTGGATGTGTACCAGTGGGCACCGCTGATCAGCCGTGAAGGCGGCGTCGCGCCCTTTGCGCGGGGCCTCTATGGCTGCAGCGAAATGTTCGTCAATGGCCTGCTGGTGCTGGCCGATGCCGGCATTGTGCGGCGTAAGGTCTACCCCGATGTGGCGACCCAGGCGCAAGCCAACGCCGGCACCCTGGATGATGCAGCGCAGCCCGACGGCGTATCGATCCATGGCGGTTTCTTCCTCGGGCCACGCAGTTTTTACCAGCGCTTGCAGGAAATGACCCACGCCAAGCGTCTTGAATTCAACATGACCCGCATCAGCTACATCAACGAGCTGTATGGCCAGGAAGAACTCAAGCGTTTGCAGCGCCAGGATGCCCGCTTTATCAACAGCGCGATCATGGTGACGTTGCTCGGTGCGGGCGTGGCCGACCAGTTGGAAGACGGTCGCGTGCTCAGCGGCGTGGGAGGGCAGTACAACTTTGTCGCCCAAGGCCATGCGCTGGAAGGCGCGCGTTCGATCCTGATTCTGCGCAGTTGGCGCGAGTCGGCAGGGGAGGTCAGCTCCAATGTCGTCTGGGAGTATGGCCACTGCACTATCCCACGGCACCTGCGGGACATCGTCATCACCGAATACGGCATTGCCGACCTGCGTGGGCAGACGGACGCCAAGGTGATCGAGGCGCTGCTCAACATTACCGACTCCCGTTTCCAGGACGACTTGATCAAACAGGCACAGAAGGCCGGCAAGCTGCCCGAGGATTTCCAGCTGGACCCGCGTTTTACCGACAATACGCCGCAGCGGCTACAGGCGCTTCAGGCTCGGCATCGGCGGTTGTTTCTCGAGTATCCACTGGGCACTGATTTCACTGATGAAGAAAAAGATCTGTTGCGCGCATTGAACTGGCTCAAGAGCAAATTCAAGCTGACGGAGATTCTGGAGTTGGGCAAGGCTGCGCTGGATGCGCCGGAGCCGGGGGCGTTTCCTGAGCACCTCAAGCGGATGCGGTTGGATAAGCCCGAGGGGCTGAAGGAGGACCTGTATCAGCGCCTGCTACTGGCCGGCTTGCAGGCCACCGGGCACTGACAGCTAACCTGAATAAAATGTGGGAGGGGGCTTGCCCCCGATAGCGGTGCGCCAGTCAACGAATGTGTTAGCTGACTCACTGCCATCGGGAGCAAGCCCCCTCCCACATTTTGATCTGTATTCACCGGGTATTTGCTGTGCAGCAAATCACTCGATGAAGGTGACAACACCACCGGCCAGCGATTTAACCCGCGCCAGCGACTCAACCCGATAACCCTGCGCGTCCAGCTCCGCACGGCCACCCTGGAAGGATTTCTCGATCACGATGCCCAGGCCCGCGACGGTTGCGCCGGCTTGCTTGATGATCGAAATCAGCGCCTGCGATGCCTTGCCGTTGGCCAGGAAATCGTCGATGACCAACACGCGGTCGCTGCTGGTCAGGTGGCGCGGGGAAATGGCCACGGTGCTTTCGGTTTTCTTGGTGAAGGAGTACACCGTGGCCGACAGCAGGTTTTCAGTCAGGGTCAGGGACTGTTGTTTGCGGGCGAAGATCACCGGCACGCCGAGATTCAGACCGGTCATGATCGCTGGTGCGATGCCCGAAGCTTCGATGGTGACGATCTTGGTGATGCCCGAATCCTTGAACAGCGCGGCGAATTCGTCGCCGATCAGCTTCATCAGTGCCGGGTCGATCTGGTGGTTCAGAAAGGCGTCGACCTTGAGTACCTGATCGGAAAGCACGATGCCTTCTTCGCGAATTTTCTTGTGCAGTGCTTCCACGGAAAGCTTCCTCTGTTGACGCAGCGTGCGTCGAAAGTAGATTAAAAAGTAGTCGATTCTAGCGCTTTAACATCGCGCGTATATCTGCCAAGGCGGTGTTGCCGCGAACGGCCTTCACCTCGGTGGGGGTGTCGTCATTGCCTTCCCAGGCCAGATCATCCGGCGGGAGTTCGTCGAGGAACCGGCTGGGGGCACAATCGATGATTTCGCCATATTGCTTGCGCTTGGCAGCAAAGGTGAAGGCCAGGGTCTGGCGCGCGCGGGTAATACCCACGTAGGCCAGTCGCCGTTCTTCTTCAATGGTGTCGGCTTCGATACTGGAGCGGTGCGGGAGAATTTCCTCCTCCATGCCCATGATGAACACGTAGGGGAACTCCAGGCCCTTGGAGGCATGCAAGGTCATCATTTGCACACCTTCGGCGCCGTCTTCCTCTTCCTGCTGGCGTTCGAGCATGTCGCGCAGCACCAGCTTGCCGATGGCGTCCTCGACGGTCATCTCGCCGTCTTCGTCTTTTTCCAGGGTGTTCTTCAGCGCTTCGATCAGGAACCAGACGTTGCCCATGCGGTAATCCGCGGCCTTGTCGCTGGAGCTGTTGGTGCGTAGCCAGTTCTCATAGTCGATGTCCATGACCATGCTGCGCAGCGCGCTGATCGGATCTTCGCCGGCGCACTGCTCGCGCACCTTGTCCATGAAGCGCTTGAAGCGCGACAGGCGGTCGGTGAAGCGGGTATCCAGATGCTCGCCCAGGCCGATTTCATCGGTGGCCGCGTACATCGAGATCTTGCGTTCGGTGGCATAGTTGCCGAGCTTTTCCAGGGTGGTGGAACCGATTTCCCGACGTGGCACGTTGATTACGCGCAGGAAGGCGTTGTCGTCGTCCGGGTTCACGATCAACCGGAAGTAGGCCATCAGGTCCTTTACTTCCTGGCGTCCGAAGAAGCTGTTGCCGCCCGACAGGCGATACGGCACCTGGTGGTGCTGCAATTTCAGTTCGATCAGTTTGGCCTGGTAGTTGCCTCGGTACAGAATCGCGAAATCGCTGTAGGGCCGGTCGGTGCGCAGGTGCAGGCTGAGGATTTCCACGGCCACGCGCTCGGCTTCGGCGTCTTCGTTACGGCAGCGGATCACGCGGATCTCATCGCCATGCCCCATCTCACTCCACAGTTGCTTTTCGAACTCGTGGGGGTTGTTGGAGATCAGCACGTTGGCGCAGCGCAGGATACGGCTGGTGGAGCGGTAGTTCTGCTCCAGCATCACCACTTTCAGGGACGGGTAGTCCTCTTTGAGCAGCATCAGGTTTTCCGGGCGGGCGCCACGCCAGGCGTAGATCGACTGGTCGTCGTCGCCTACCACGGTGAACTGGTTGCGCTTGCCGATCAGCATTTTCACCAGCAGGTATTGGCTGGCGTTGGTGTCCTGGTATTCGTCCACCAGCAGGTAGCGCACTTTGTTCTGCCATTTTTCGAGGATATCGGCGTGTTCCTCGAACAACTTCACCGGCAGCAGGATCAGGTCGTCGAAGTCCACCGCGTTGAACGCCTTGAGCGTGCGTTGATAGTGGGTGTAGACGATGGCGGCGGTCTGTTCCTTGGGGTTGCGCGCATTTTCCAGGGCCTGGGCCGGCAGGATCAGGTCGTTTTTCCAGGCGCCGATCATGTTCTTGATCTCATCCACGCCGTCGTCGCCTGCGTATTCCTTCTGCATGATGTCGGTCATCAGCGACTTCACATCGGTTTCGTCGAATATCGAGAAACCTGGCTTGTAGCCCAGCCGCACATGCTCCTTGCGGATGATGTTCAGGCCCAGGTTGTGGAAGGTGCACACAGTCAGGCCACGGCCTTCGCCGCTCTTGAGCAGCGTGCCGACACGCTCTTTCATTTCGCGCGCCGCCTTGTTGGTAAAGGTCATGGCGACGATGTACTGGGCGCGGATGCCGCAGTTCTGGATCAGGTGCGCAATCTTGCGGGTGATCACGCTGGTCTTGCCGGAGCCGGCGCCGGCGAGCACCAATAGAGGGCCGCCGACGTAGTTCACGGCTTCTTGCTGCCGGGGATTGAGTCGGGACATACGGAATTCAGGGGGTCGTTGTTCAAAAGGGCGGGCATTTTAACAGGCTGGCAGGATTCTGCTCTCACAGAACGACGGTGTGACGTACCACTCGATCTAAATTTGCCGGTTTTGATACTTTGTCGCAGGATGTGGGAGCTTTTTGCAGCGGATGTGTGCAGCCTGTGCCTCTGATAAGCCTTATCATGGGTGATTCTCAGGCCGCACGTCATACTGCCCGCCGCCATTGAAATCTTGCAGAGTCTAGGGAGCTAGCTTGTCTACGCCTGTCGAACCCTTGCGTTTGCTGCTTCTGGCCGATCCGCCTGAGTGGGCAGCGTTGTTGCGCGAGTGCCTGGTGCCGATGGGCGATGGGGCTGTGCTGATCAGTGCGCCCAACTGGGACTCGGTGAGTCGTCTGTTCGATGACGACCACAGTGCCGTGCTATTGACCACGCCCAGCCTGCAACCCGGCCCTGGCCGTTGCAGCCTGCCGTGCGTCTTGCTGTTGGAGCAGGAACCACTGGTTTCGCCGCTGGGTGTCAGCGACTGGCTGGTGCGCAGTGTATTGGATGCCGATACGTTGCGCCGCTGCCTGCGCCATGTCCGTGAGCGCGGTGTGTTGGAGAACACCTTGCAGCGCCTGGCCGAACAGGATCCGCTCACCGGTATTGCCAACCGCCAGGGTTTCCAGACCCTGCTGGCCGCACGACTGGCGGAAAACGAAGGGCGAGGCCTGGCGCTCGGCCATCTGGACCTCGATAACTTCCGTCATGCCAACGATGCCCTGGGCCACCAGGCCGGCGACCGGTTGATCCTGCAAGTGGTCTCACGGCTCAAGAGCCAGCTTGAAGCCGGGGACCAGTTGGCGCGCCTGGGCAGTGATGAGTTCGCCCTGCTGATCGATACCCGGCGTGCGCCCCAGCGTGCCGAATGGATGGCCGAGCGCATCACCGAAGTGATGGCCGAGCCGTACTGGGTCGACGGCGAAAGCTTGTTGATCGGTTGCAGCCTCGGTGTGGCGCATGCCCGCGCACGCGCCGGTGCCGACCCGTTGATGTGGCACGCCCATATCGCCATGCAGCAGGCCAAGAGCACCCAGGGCTGTACCTTTCATATCTTCAACGAACGCATCAACCGTAACGCCCGCAGCCTGGCCGACCTGGAAAGCGAGCTGCGCCGCGCGTTGCGCCGTGACGAGCTGGAATTGCATTACCAGCCGCGCCTGGACCTGGACGACGGGCATATCGTTGGCCTGGAAGCCCTGGTGCGCTGGCGCCATGGTGAACGGGGCCTGTTGCCGCCCAGTGAGTTCGTACCCCTGGCCGAACAGAGCGGTTTGATCGTGCCGCTGGGTTATTGGGTGATCTCTCGAGCCTTGCGCGACATGCAAGACCTGCGCGAGCGCGATCTGCCGCGGCTGCACATGGCCGTCAACCTGTCGTTTCGCCAGTTCCAGGACAGCCAGTTGCTCTCCACTCTCAGTCGGTTGATCGCCGAGCGTGGTGTGGAGGCCAAGTGGCTGGAGTTCGAGTTGACCGAGACCGCCGTGATGCGTCGCAGCGATCTGGTCAAGCAGACCATGGATGCCTTGGGGCGCCTCGGTGTGCGGTTCTCCCTGGATGACTTCGGCACCGGTTTCTCATCGTTCGTGCACCTCAACAGCTTGCCGATTGCCTTGTTGAAGATCGACAAGAGTTTCGTTGGGGGCATGGAAGAGCGCGAAGAGAACCGCAAATTAGTCCACGCGATGATCAACCTGGCCCACAACCTCAACCTCGAAGTGGTGGCCGAAGGCGTGGAAACCCCTGAGCAGCTGGCGTTGTTGCGTCTGTTTGGCTGCGACCAGGCCCAGGGTTACCTGATCAGCAAGCCGCTGCCCTTGCCGGAGCTGGTGGAGTACCTGACGTTCGGCAAGAGCCAGGAGGCGCTGTTGGGCTAGTGGCTTGCAGACCCTAGTCCGGCAGCATGGCCTGAAATTCAGTGCGAATTTCAGGCTCCTGGCGAATCATCCGCTTCATCTTCGCTTCAAACGCCCAGGTCAGGGCGATGGCCGCGCACGCCAACCCCAGCGCCAGGCCCCACCACACCCCGGTCGGTCCCCAGCCCAGGGTAAAGGCCATCAACCACGCCGAGGGTGCGCCGATCAGCCAATAGCAACCCAAGCCCACCAGAAAAGTGGTCTTGGCGTCCTTCAGTCCGCGGATGCAGCCCATGGCGATGGTCTGCACGCCGTCGAACAGCTCAAACCAGGCGGCCACGGCCAGCAGGCTGACGGCCAGGACGATGACATCGTGGAAGGCGGGGTCGTCATGGTCCAGGAAAAGTCCGATCAGCGGGTCGGAAAACAACAAGAGTACTGCCGCAAACCCTAGCATTATCATCGCGCCAAAGCCGATGCCGACTCGCCCGGCCAAGCGCGCCTGCAGCAGCTGCCCGGCACCGTAATGCTGGCCGATGCGCATGGTTACCGCGTATGACATGCCCGCCGGCACCATGAACGCGACCGAAACAATTTGCAGCGCGATCTGGTGCGCCGCCAGCTGCGTGCTGCCCATGGTGCCCATGCACAACGCCGCGAAGGCGAACAGCCCGACTTCCACCGCATAGGTGCCACCAATCGGCAGGCCCAGGCGCCACAGCTCGCGCAGGTATTGGGTGTTGAGGCGTAGCAGGCCCGAACCCAGCGGGTAGGCCGCGTAGGCCCGGTTGCTGCGGATGTACCACATCAGTGCCAGGGCCATGCTGGTGGCTACGATGGCCGTCACCAGGCCGATGCCCATCAAGCCCAGTTTCGGCAGGCCGAACATGCCTTCGATCAACGCATGGTTGAGCAGGTAGTTGAGCACGGTGCCGCACAGGCTGATCACCATGACCGGCGTCGCCTTGCCGATGGCGCTGGTAAAGCCGCGCAGGGCCATGAAGCTCAGGTAGCCGGGCAGGGCGAACGGCAGGATCGTCAGGAATTGCCCTGCCGCGTGCACGTTGGATTCGGTTTGGCCGAACATCAATAGTACTGGCTTGAGGTTCCACAGCAGCAGCGCCGCCGCCAGGGCCATCAGCCAGGCGAGCCACAGCCCGGCCTGGGTCAGGCGGGTGGCGCCTTCGATATCGCCCGCGCCGTGACGAATGGCAACCAGGGTGCCCACGGCGGCAATCACGCCAATGCAGAAAATCGCCACGAATGAGTAACTCGCCGCACCCAGGCCACCACCGGCCAGGGCTTCGGGGCTCAGGCGGGCCATCATCAGGGTGTCGGTCAGCACCATCAGCATGTGGGCCAACTGTGAGGCAATCAACGGCCCCGACAGCCGCAGAATGGCCCAGAGTTCGCTACGCGCCGAATGTTGCATGATCATCACGCTCGAAAAGTCAGAGAGTTGGGGAAGGGTTGATTCTCGACGCTCTGGGTTCAATGCACAAAACGATAAATGCGATCATCAGCATGATTAAAACTCATGTCTGAGGGATTCTGGTAGGGTTTGGGGATTGCCCCGTAGGAGCTTCTCAATGTCTCGTCGTATGCCTGCGCTTTATGCCTTGCGCGCCTTTGAAGCCGCTTCCCGGCATAACTCCTTCACCCGTGCGGCGCAGGAGCTGTCGATTACCCAGAGTGCAGTGAGCCGGCACATTCGCACGCTGGAGGAGCATTTTGCCTGTCGCCTGTTCCAGCGCAGCGGTCGGACCTTGCAGCTCACTGAAGCCGCGCGCCTGTTGTTGCCCGGCGTGCGCGAAGGTTTCGCTGCCCTGGAGCGGGCCTGCGAGACCTTGAACGCCGAAGATGACATTGTGCGCATGAAGGCACCGCCCACGTTGACCATGCGTTGGCTGCTGGCGCGGCTCAGTCGCTTCCGGGCCCTGCAGCCGGGCAATGAGGTGCAACTGACCAGCGCGTGGATGAGCGTGGATGAGGTCGACTTCAACCAGGAGCCCTTCGACTGCGCGGTGCTGCTCAGCTACGGGCATTTTCCGGCGGATCTGGAGGCCGTTTACCTGTTCCCCGAGTTGCTGGTTCCAGTGGGGGCGCCGAACCTGCTGGAGGATGGGCCTTGGGACGTCGCGCGCCTGGCCGGCGCCGAACTGTTGCATCCCACGCCCGACCGCCGCGATTGGCGCAACTGGCTGGAGCGCATGGGGCTGTCATCCCAGGTGTCGCTCAAGGGCGGGCAGGTGTTCGACACCCTTGAGTTGGGCATGATCGCTGCCGCGAGAGGTTACGGGGTCTCCATGGGCGATCTGTTGATGGTGGCCGAGGATGTGGCCCAGGGGCGCTTGAGCTTGCCCTGGCCGACAGCGGTGGCCAGTGGGGAAAATTACTACCTGGTATGGCCGAAAACCCGCCCCGGTGGTGAGCGCTTGCGGCGGTTGGCGGAGTTTCTTCAAGGGGAGGTCCGTGCGATGGAATTGCCACAGGTTGAGCGCCTGGATTGAGCGTAGATTGCAATCGTTTGCGCGATACCTCTGCACAGCACTCAAGTATTGCCCGCACCCGCCGAAGAAGGGGTGTGGAACCATCGTGCACCCTTGCTACCCACTAGATAATTTGCCGAGCAACGCTATGAGATCAGGATGATCCTGGCCTCGGCCAGGAGCTGTCATGTCTCAACCTCGCGCTCGGATCGCCTCCCAATTAGGTCTCGCCTTGGCCGTGATTCTGGCTGTCGCCATCAGCGGCAGTACGGTTTTCGCCCTGCGTTCCCTCGACTCCGCCAACCTCGACACCCGCGAGGAACACCTGGCCAGCGAGGCACGCCTGCTCGCCGATCAACTCAATACCTTCCACGGCACCTTGCGCGAAAGTACCCAGCGTTTGAGCGGGCTGTTTGAAAAGCGCTTCGGCGCCGGGTTGAGCGTGCGGGCGGACCAGCCGGTTAGCGTGGCCGGTGTGCAAACGCCGAGCTTGTACCTGGGCGATGTGGTGTTGAACAACAACTTCGGGGAAGTGGACGCTTTCAAGCAAATGTCCGGCGGTGTGGCGACGGTATTCGTACGCAGCGGTGAAGACTTTGTCCGCGTCAGCACCTCCTTGACCAAGCAGGACGGCAACCGCGCCATCGGCACCGTGCTCGATCACCAGCACCCGGCGTACCAGCGCCTGCTGGCTGGGCAGGGTTATGTCGGCCGTGCGGTGTTGTTCGACCGGGCCTATATGACCCAGTACACCCCGGTGCGTGACGCTGGCGGCAAAGTGATCGCCGTGTTGTTCATCGGTTTTGACTACACCGATGAGCAGAAGGCCCAGTTCGACAATCTCAAGCGTTTCCGTATCGGCCAGACCGGTTCCCTGGCCTTGCTCGATGAACAGAAACACTGGCTGGTACCACCCGCTGGCGTGCAGGCACCGGACCAGGCCATCCCAGTGATGCTCGAACTGGCGAAAGCGCCGGGCGAAGGGCAATTCTGGAGTGACAAGAACGAAGACTTCTATAGCGTCGCGGTGCCCTTTGAGGGCGGCCCGTGGTCGGTTGTGGCGAGCATGCCGAAGTCCGAGATTCGCTCGGTGACCTGGGCGGTGGGGATCCGCCTGGTGATCGGCAGCGTGTTGGCGATGTTGCTGGCGGTGGGCGCAGTGGTGTGGTTGCTGCGCCGCAAACTGCAGCCCCTGAGTGACCTGGTGCGCCAGGCCGAAGCCCTGGGTGCCGGCGATTTGAGCGCACGCTTGAACGTGTCCAGCCATGATGAAATCGGCCAGTTGGCGCGCGCCTTCAACCAGATGGGCGAAGCGCTGTCGACCATGGTGTCGCACATCCGCAAGGCAGCCGAAGAGGTCAATAGTCGGGCGCAGGCATTGTCCGGTCTGTCCGGCGGCGCGTATGAAGGCATGGAGCAACAGTCCGGCGAGATCACCAGCATGGCCGGTGCGGTGGAAGAATTCAGCGCCACGTCGTTGAACATTGCCGACAACATGGGCAATACCGAACGCCTGGCCCAGGAAAACGCCCAGCAAACCCGCATCGGCCGTACCTCGATGCAAGAGGCGTCGTCGTCCCTGGAACACATCGCCGCTGCGTTGAACAGCACGGCTACGGTGATCAACACCTTGGGCCAGCGTTCCCAGGAAATCGGCGGGATTGTGGGGGTGATCACCTCGATCGCCGAACAGACCAACCTGCTGGCGCTCAACGCCGCGATCGAGGCCGCCCGTGCCGGTGAGCAGGGGCGTGGCTTTGCCGTGGTTGCTGACGAAGTGCGCAACTTGGCGTCGCGTACCCGCCAAGCCACTGACGAAATTTCCGGGATGATCCAGAGCATCCAACAGGAAACCGGCAACGCCATCAGCACCATGGAACACGGCAATGTGCTGATGCAGGAAGGCTTGTCGCGTAACGCCGACGTGGCCTCGGCCCTGGCACGTATCGACGAACAAAGCCGCTCGGCCGGGCAGCAGTTCGCGGCGATCACCACGGCGACCCAGGAGCAGAGCAGCACCGCAAATGTGCTCAGCAGCAATCTGCAGAGCATTGCGTTGGCCAACAGCGAGCAGCGTGAAGTGGTGTCGAACCTGGCGATTACCGCCAAGGAGCTGGAAACCCTGGCGGCGGGCTTGCGTCATGAAGTGGATCGGTTTCGTTGATCGTCTTGGCCTGAGTGGCGGCGCTGGCTTCGAACGGTTCATCGTTGATCGGCCGGGCTGGACGCCGCAGGCCGGTACTGCAGCGCTTCGGCAATGTGGTCTCGACCTATTTTGGTCGAGCACTCCAGATCTGCGAGAGTGCGCGCAACTTTCAGCAGCCGGTGGGCTGCTCGAAGGGATAGGGTGAGCCGCTCGCACGCACTCTCCAGCCAGGCCTCATCCGGTTTGGACAGCGTGCAATGCTGGCGTAACCCCGGTAGATCGAGAAACGCATTGGCGCAGCCCTGACGCGTTTGCTGGCGCTCGCGAGCCTCGGCCACGCGTGCTGAAGCCTTCTGCGTGTTATCGCCAGGCTGCGGCGTCGGATTAAGTGCGGTTGTTTCCCGGGCGACGGTCAGGTGCAGGTCGATGCGATCCAGCAATGGCCCCGAGAGTTTGTTGCGGTAGCGCTGGACCTGCTCCGGTGTACAGCGGCAGCGTCCACTGGGTTCGCCCATGTAGCCGCAAGGGCAGGGGTTCATGGCGGCGACCAACTGGAAGCGGGCCGGGAAACTGACGCGATCACGGGCGCGGGAGATGACGATATGCCCTGATTCCAGGGGTTCGCGCAGCACCTCAAGTACCTTGCGATCAAACTCTGGCAACTCATCCAGAAACAACACGCCGTGATGGGCCAGGGTAATTTCGCCCGGCTGTGGTTTTGAACCGCCGCCTACCAGCGCCGGCCCGGAAGCCGAGTGGTGCGGCTGGCGAAAGGGCCGGTGCGGCCAATGGCTCAGCGGCGCCTCGCTGACCACCGATTGAATCGCCGCGACTTCCAACGCTTCCTGCTCACTCAACGGTGGCAATAACCCGGGCAGCCGGCTGGCGAGCAAGGTCTTGCCGGTGCCGGGCGGCCCGCTGAGCAGCAGGTTATGCGCGCCCGCAGCGGCAATCAGCAGCGCGCGCTTGGCTGCAAGCTGACCCTGTACTTCGCTCAGGTCCGGGTAAGGTTTGTTCAGGCACAGCAAACCGTCGGACTTGTAAGGCTCGATCGGTACGTGCCCGTTCAAGTGCGCCACCACCTGCAACAGGTGATCCACCGCAATCACCTTCAACCCCGACGCCAGGCAGGCCTCTTCGGCATTCGCCCGAGGCACTATTACAGTGCGCCCGGCCTTGCGCGCTGCCAGCGCCGCCGGCAGCACCCCTTTGACTGCCCGTACCTCGCCGGACAGTGCCAACTCTCCCAGGCATTCCACATCATCGAGCATCAATGCCGGCACCTGCACACTGGCCGCCAGGATCCCCAAGGCAATCGCCAGATCAAAACGCCCGCCGTCCTTGGGCAGGTCGGCGGGCGCGAGGTTGAGGGTGATGCGGCGGGACGGGTATTGCAGTGCGCAGTTGAGGATCGCACTGCGCACGCGGTCCTTGCTTTCCTTCACAGCCGTTTCCGGCAGACCCACCAATGTGAGCGAAGGCAGACCATTGGCCATGTGCACTTCGACGGTCACTGCGGGGGCTTCGACGCCAACCTGGGCGCGGCTGTGGACGATGGCGAGGGACATGCGCGTTCCTTGAAAAGGGTGCCGCTTCTTGCGGTTTTTCAAGGGTAGACGAGGCGGGGAAGAGCGAAGCGGGGGAGGTTTTACAGAACGTATCCGGCGCAGGCAGCAGCGCTTTATGTGGGCTCTGCCGGGCTAACGCTCGACAGCGCCCACACTGACCGTGCTCATTCGGCGGGTGGCGTCAGCCTGGCTTCCAGTTCCGCCACCTTCGCCTCCAGGCTCTCGAGTCGCGCTCGCGTGCGGGCAAGCACGACCATCTGGCTGTCAAATTCTTCCCGGCTCACCAGGTCGAGCTTGCTGAAGCCGCTTTGCAACAGCGCCTTGAATTGGCTTTCGATTTCAGTGCGAGGCAGCGGGGTTTCGCCGCTGAACAAGCGAGAGGCGTGGCCGCTGAGGGCGTCGAGGAAGTCTTTGGGCGCGAGCATGGGAAATATTCCGGAAAACTGTTGGGCGCCAGTGTATCACGCAGCGTCTATAGTCTTTTTCACGGCCGCGAGCGCACGCTTTTCGCGCAGGAGGTCTGGCGGTGGCGCACTGTTTTTGTGCGCATTGGCGTCGTCAAAACGCCCCGCGGGTGGGCACAAGTGGGCAATGGACTGATTTCAATGATTTTTACGGAGCTGGCAAGGTTTCTGCTTAGACGATCATGACCCATGCACTGATGCAGTCGCTGTGACGAATGCAGTGCGCCGACGGATCAGGGGTACAGGTTTCGTCACCAGTGGTTCGCTGGCGTCGCCACGGTAATTGTCGAGGCGACGATGCGTTACAAAGCCAGGCACTGCGCTTAGACTTGAGACGGGTTTGTTTTCCTGGGGCAAGTCCACCAATTCGGGAGAGAGTTTTCATGAAGCTAGTCACTGCCATCATCAAGCCGTTCAAGTTGGACGATGTACGCGAGTCACTGTCCGAGATCGGCGTGCAGGGCATTACCGTTACTGAGGTCAAAGGCTTCGGTCGGCAGAAGGGTCATACCGAGCTGTACCGCGGCGCGGAATACGTGGTCGATTTCCTGCCGAAGGTGAAGATTGATGTCGCCATTGACGACAAGGATCTTGACCGGGTTATCGAGGCGATAACCAAGGCGGCCAACACCGGCAAGATCGGTGACGGCAAGATCTTCGTGGTCAATCTGGAACAGGCTATTCGCATCCGTACCGGCGAAACCGATACCGACGCAATCTAAGCCGCCAAACCCCTTAACGCCCCAGGAGAAAACAATATGACTCTGCGTAAATTCGCAGGGCTAGGAGCCCTGTTGTCCCTCGTAATGCCTGCCCTGGCATTGGCGGCGGACCCAGCACCTGCTCCAGTCCTCAATTCCGGCGACACGGCATGGATGCTCACCTCCACCGCGCTGGTGCTGTTCATGACCATTCCGGGTCTGGCGCTGTTTTACGGCGGCATGGTGCGCTCCAAAAACATTCTTTCCGTGATGATGCAGTGCTTCGCCATCACTGGCCTGATCACCATCCTGTGGTTTGTCTACGGCTACAGCATGGCGTTCGATACCACCGGTATGGAAGCGGGCGTCGTCAACTTCAACTCCTTCGTGGGCGGCCTGTCCAAGTTGTTCCTGTCGGGCGTGACCCCAGCGAGCATCACGGGCCCTGCGGCGCTGTTTCCCGAGGCGGTGTTCGTCACCTTCCAGATGACTTTCGCCATCATTACTCCTGCGCTGATCGTCGGTGCTTTTGCCGAGCGTATGAAGTTCTCCGCGATGCTGATCTTCATGGGCGTCTGGTTCACCCTGGTCTACGCACCGATTGCCCACATGGTATGGGGCGGTCCGGGTTCGTTGCTGGGCGACTGGGGCGTGCTGGACTTCGCCGGTGGCACCGTGGTGCACATCAACGCGGGTGTGGCTGGCCTGGTGGCGTGCCTGGTACTCGGCAAGCGTAAAGGCTTCCCGACCACCCCGATGGCACCGCACAACCTGGGTTACACCCTGGTCGGCGCGGCCATGCTGTGGGTGGGTTGGTTCGGCTTCAACGCCGGCTCCGCGGCGGCTGCCAACGGTACTGCCGGTATGGCAATGCTGGTGACCCAGATCGCTACCGCCGCTGCGGCACTGGGCTGGATGTTCGCCGAGTGGGTCACCCACGGTAAGCCGAGCGCACTGGGCATCGCCTCGGGCGTGGTGGCTGGCCTGGTGGCAATCACTCCAGCCGCCGGCACCGTGGGCCCGATGGGCGCCTTGGTGATCGGCCTGGCTGCCGGCGTAGTGTGTTTCTTCTGCGCCACTACCTTGAAACGCAAGCTGGGTTACGACGACTCCCTGGATGCCTTCGGCGTTCACGGTATCGGCGGTATCCTGGGTGCGATCCTGACTGGTGTGTTCGCGGCGCCTTCGCTGGGCGGCTTCAACGCAGCCACCACTGATATCGCGGCGCAAGTCTGGATTCAGTGCAAAGGCGTCGGCTTCACCGTGATCTACACGGCCATCGTGACCTTCATCATCCTCAAGGTGCTGGATGTGGTGATGGGCCTGCGGGTTACCGACGAAGAAGAAGCGGTCGGCCTCGATCTGGCGCAACACAACGAACGCGGTTACAACTTGTAAATCCGCGAAAAAAAGATGCCCGGCTTGCCGGGCATTTTTTTGTCTGGCGTTTGTCAGTTCCAAAAGGCTGTAACGGTTTTTGTGCGGACTTTGTGATGCGGCGCACACGGCACTTTTTACCGTGCGAATGTCTTACAGGCATGTAGGCGTATTCGGCACTTTGTTTTTTTCCAGAGCACGCTAGAATGCGCGCCGATAGGCGGAGAACTGTATGTGGCAACAGACCCTGATTACTCTGCGGGCCAAGCCCCGGGGTTTTCACCTGGTAACCGATGAGTTGCTCGCCGGCTTGCCTGAATTGAAGGCATGTCGCGTGGGCCTGTTGCATCTGTGGCTGCAGCACACCTCGGCCTCGTTGACGGTCAACGAGAACGCCGATCCGGCGGTTCGCCGTGACTTCGAACGTTATTTCAACTCACTGGTGCCGCAGGGCCGTGCGGGGTTTGAACACAACGACGAGGGTCCGGATGATCTGCCGGCGCACTTCAAGGCCAGTCTCCTGGGCTGCCAGCTGAGTCTGCCGGTCAAGGCCGGCCGCTTGGCGATGGGGACCTGGCAAGGTGTTTATCTGGGCGAGCACCGTGATCATGGCGGTGCTCGTAAAGTCCTCGCCACCTTGCACGGTGATGAGGCATAAGCCACTGGTTATCCGGTGGATGTTGATTTTTTTCCGGCGACCTTCGACAGAAGGCGAAGCTGGGCTATAACTAATCTGCTTTTCGCAAGTCATGAGGTAGAACATGAGCGACGATGATCTGGAAAACGACGACCTCGAAGTGGGTGACGACGACGACACCGAAGAAGGTCTTGAAGCCGCGGCGGAAGACGTTGCTGAAGACGACGGTGGCGATGATGTACCTGTTCCTGCGGCCAAAGGCAAAGCCAAGGCTGCGGTTTCGGTAGACGAACTGCCGAGTGTTGAAGCCAAGAACAAAGAGCGCGACGCGCTGGCCCGTGCGATGGAAGAGTTCCTCGCCAAAGGTGGCAAAGTGCAGGAAGTCGAGGCTAACGTGGTGGCAGACCCACCGAAGAAGCCGGATAACAAGTACGGCAGCCGACCTATCTGAGGTCAGTCACCTGCTTGTAAGAAAAAGCCCGCCGTCGCTGCGGGCTTTTTCATGCCCTGGTCATTGTAGTGAGCGGGCTTGCCCCGCACTGGGGGGCAAAGCCGCCCTAAACCCAGGCGCCTCGGTCTTTCTGAAATACCGCGATGTCCTTGTTGGGGCGGCTTCGCCCCCCAGCGCGGGTGTAGAACCGTAGACAGGTCATTGCCAGCTGGCGAGCAGTCGCGGTAACTCGGTCAGGCTGCGAATCTCCGCGTCCGGACGCTTGTCCGCTTCCCACGCCTTGCCCGTCGGGTTGAACCACACCGCCCGAAGGCCCGCCTGTTGCGCCCCAGCGATGTCATCCCCCGGATGATCGCCAATATGCACCGCCTGGTCGGCATCCACGCCACCCCGCTGCAATGCCTCTTGAAACAGTCGCGCATCCGGCTTGGCAATGCCGATATCTTCAGCGCGCAGGGCGAAGTGAAAGTAGTCCGCCAGCCCCACACGTTGCACATCGGCATTGCCATTGGTGATCACCCCCAGCAGGAAGTGCTGGCGCAAGGCTTGAAGCATAGGCTCGGCCTCGGGAAAAGGGGTGAGCTGATGACGCGCATGGATGAATGCTTCGAAGCATATGTCCGCCATCTGTGCGGCTTCAGGCGGTGGATAGCCGGCCTCTTCAAATGCGTGCAGCAGTATCCGGTGACGCAGGATGCTGATGCGGTGCTTCAACTCGGGATGGCGCTCCAGCACTTGCTGGCGCAGGCTGGCGAAATGCTCAAGCGGCAGGTCGCCGACCTTGGCGGCATGGGTCGCCAGCCATTCGCGCATCGACGCTTCGGCACTGATAATGACGGGGACGTTGTCCCACAGGGTGTCGTCCAGGTCGAAAGTGATCAGCTTGATACTCATGAGTCGCCGCCCTTGATGCGTTTGGCCCGAGGATGGGCGCTGTCGTATACCGTTGCCAGGTGTTGGAAATCGAGGTGGGTGTAGATCTGCGTAGTCTTGATATCGGAGTGGCCGAGCAGCTCCTGTACCGCACGCAGGTCCTGGGAGGATTCGAGCAGATGGCTGGCAAAGGAGTGGCGCAGCATGTGTGGATGCAGGTTCTGCCCCAATTCTCGCTCTCCGGCCGCCTTGACCCGCAGTTGGATTGCCCGTGGTCCGAGGCGCCGGCCCTGTTGGCTGATAAACACAGCATCGTCCACCGGGTTGGCCAGGGCGCGCAGCGGCAGCCACAGTTGCAACGCTTCCCGGGCTTTGCGGCCCACCGGCAGCACGCGGGTCTTGCTGCCCTTGCCGAGCACTTGCACCAGGCCGTCGGCCAGGTCCAGTTGGTCAAGGTTCAGGCCGGTCAGTTCCGATAGCCGCAGGCCAGAGGAGTAGAACAGCTCAAGGATCGCCTGGTCGCGATGGGCGAGGAAGTCGTCTTCAACGGCGCCATCGAGCAATTGCAGGGCGCGATCGGTATCCAGCGTCTTCGGCAGGCGTCGTTCGCCCTTCGGCGGAGAGAGGCCATTGGCCGGGTCGTGGTCGCACAGACCCTCGCGGTTCAGAAAGTGATACAGGCCACGCACCGCTGATAGCAGGCGTGACAGGCTGCGCGAAGATTGGCCGGCCTGGTGCAGGCGGGCGATCAGGCTGCGCAGGCTCTGGATATCCAGGGCTTTCCAGCTGGTGATCTGCTGTTTTTTACAGTGTGCCAGGACCTTGTCCAGGTCCCGCCGATAGGCTTGCAGGGTATGGGGCGACACCTGGCGCTCGTTGCGCAGGTGAGCGCAATAAGCGTCCAGTTGCCGTTCCATGGCTAGCGCACCGCGCGCAAGGTGCTGGTGAAGCGCGGTAATACGCGGCCAAGCACTTCGGCGATGTAGGTCAGGAACAACGTGCCCACCGAGCTCTTGTAGTGCGCAGGATCCCGACTGGCGATGGCCAATACGCCATGCAGGCCCTGGTGGCTGAGGGCGACCACGGCGGTGGAGCCGATCTGCTTGCGTTGTTCGGCACCAAACAGGAAGTCCAGCTCGTGTTCGCGCAAGGTGCCGCTGATGGTCTTGCCTTCGGACAGCAGGCCACCGATAGCGGTCTGTGCCTCGCCACCGCTGACCCAGCGACCCACCGGCATCGGGTTATCGCTGAACAGGATCAGGCTGACAAACGGGACCTGGAAGTCCTGGCGCAGGCTGTCTTCCACGGCGATCACCGTCTCTTCCAGGCTGTTGGCGTCCATCAGGGTCAGGATCAGGCGGCGTGTCTTGTCGAACAGGCGGTCATTGTCGCGGGCCACGTCCATCAGATGGGAGAGCCGATGGCGCATTTCGATATTGCGCTCGCGCAGGATGTTCATCTGGCGCTCAACCAGCGAAACGGTGTCGCCGCGCCGGTGAGGGATGCGCAGCGCCGGCAGCAGTTCTTCGTGATCGACGAAAAAGTCCGGATGAGCCTCAAGGTACGCCGCGACGGCAGCGGCCTCCAGACTGTCGGTTGGGGATGCTTGTGCGGGTACTTGAGGCTTATCGGTCATTGGTTTGGCTCACTCATAGACGGACCTGTCCTTCGTATACGCGCGAGGCCGGCCCGGTCATCATCACCGGGTGGCCAGGGCCTGCCCATTCGATGGACAAGCGTCCGCCGGGCAGGTCGATCAGCAACGGCGAATCCATCCACCCCTGGCTGATCGCGGCCACGGCAGCGGCGCAAGCACCGGTACCGCAAGCCTGAGTTTCGCCGGCGCCGCGTTCCCATACACGCAATTGCGCGCGGGAACGGTCGATCACCTGCAGGAAGCCCACATTGACCCGTGCCGGAAAGCGCGGGTGATGTTCGATTTTCGGCCCCAATTCATGCACAGGAGCGTTGTTGATGTCATTGACCCGCAGCACGGCATGCGGGTTGCCCATGGAGACGGCAGCGATGTCGACGTTCTTGCCGTCAACCTCCAGCGCGTAGCTTGCGGCCTGCTCGGTAGCCTGGAACGGAATGTCTGCCGGCACCAGGCGGGGCTCGCCCATGTTGACGCTGATCTGGCCGTCGTTGCGGACATCCAGTTCAATCACGCCGCCCTTGGTCTCGACGCGAATCTGGCGTTTGGCGGTCAGGCGCTTGTCCAGCACGAAGCGCGCAAAGCAACGTGCACCGTTGCCGCACTGTTCCACTTCGGAACCGTCGGAGTTGAAGATCCGATAACGGAAATCCACCTCCGGGTTGCTCGGCGCCTCGACGATCAGCAGCTGGTCGAAGCCAATGCCGGTGTGACGGTCGCCCCACTGTTTGGCGTGTTTGGGCTGGATGTGCGCGTGCTGGCTGACCAGGTCGAGGACCATGAAGTCATTGCCCAGCCCGTGCATCTTGGTAAAACGCAGCAGCATGGCTTACTCCGGCAGCAGGCTTTCGCCAGCATACAACTCGGCTACCGTCTCGCGGCGACGCACTTCGAACGCTTGATCACCGTCCACCAGCACCTCGGCGGTACGGCCGCGGGTGTTGTAGTTGGAACTCATGACAAACCCATAGGCACCCGCCGAATGTACGGCCAGCAGGTCGCCTTCTTCCAGGGCCAACTGACGATCCTTGGCCAGGAAATCGCCGGTCTCGCAGATCGGGCCGACGATGTCGTAGGCGCGTGCAACACCTTCGCGTGGTGTTACAGCGGTGACGTTCATCCAGGCCTGGTACAGCGCCGGGCGGATCAGGTCGTTCATCGCCGCGTCGACGATGGCGAAATCCTTGTGCTCGGTGTGCTTGAGGTACTCGACCTGGGTCAGCAGCACGCCGGCATTGGCAACGATGTAGCGGCCCGGCTCGAACATCAGCGTCAGGCCGCGGCCCTCGATGCGCTGGAGTGCTGCCTTGATGTAGTCGGCCACCAGCGGCGGTTCTTCGTCGCGATAACGCACGCCCACACCACCACCGAGGTCGATGTGGTGCAGGTAGATACCACATTCGCCGAGACGGTCGACCAGTGCCAGCAGGCGGTCGAGGGCGTCCAGGAACGGTGGCAGCGTGGTCAGTTGCGAGCCGATGTGGCAGTCAACACCCAGCACTTCCAGGTTGGGCAGTTGGGCGGCGCGGATGTACACGTCTTCGGCGTCGGCAATGGCGATGCCGAACTTGTTCTCTTTGAGACCGGTGGAAATGTACGGGTGGGTGCCGGCATCGACGTCCGGGTTGACGCGCAGGGAGATCGGCGCACGAACGCCCATTTCGGCGGCGACCACTTGCAGGCGCTCAAGCTCGTCGGTGGATTCGACGTTGAAGCAATGCACGCCGACTTCCAGCGCACGGCGCATGTCTTCGCGGGTTTTGCCGACACCGGAAAACACGATCTTGTCCGCTTTGCCACCGGCTGCCAGCACGCGTTCCAGCTCGCCACGGGAGACGATGTCGAAACCGGCGCCCAGGCGCGCCAGGACATTCAGTACACCCAGGTTGGAATTGGCCTTGACCGCGTAGCACACCAGGCTTGGTGTGCCTTCCAGCGCGTCGGCAAAGCTGCGGTATTGGGCTTCGATATGCGCACGGGAGTACACATAGGTCGGGGTGCCAAAGCGCTCGGCAATCGCGGACAACGCCACGCCTTCCGCGAACAGCTCGCCGTCCCGGTAGTTAAAAGCGTCCATGGAGTTCCCTTATTCGTAGGTGTCGTGCTTATGCGCTTTGGATGGCTTTTGCGACGATTGTGCCTGGTCGTTCGGGTCTTTGCTGTCATCCGGCAGGTACAGCGGGCCTTTTTGACCACAGGCACTAACGAGGCAAGCAACCGCGACGAGCGCAGCAAGGGAAGAGATCAGGCGCTTCATGGCGAAATCCTTGAATATGCATTAATTGCGCCCGAGTATACCGACCACCCGCCAGCTTGCCTATGCGCTGAAATACCCGTCCGGCGGGGGTTTGCCGAGACGGCCGGGAAGCGTACTACGCTGCTTGAGGATATTTCACGCCGCCAATCGTGTTGAAATCGGTATCCTTTGCAATCGGCGAAGCTCGCCCGTATGGTGCGGCGCTTGAGCAGAACCAGACACTTTTGAGGTTGCCACAATGAGTTTGACCGAAGCCCGTTTTCACGACTTGGTGGATTCGACCCAGCAGGCGCTGGAAGATATTTTCGACGACAGCGGCCTGGACGTGGATCTGGAAAATTCGGCTGGCGTGCTGACGGTCAAGTTCGAGAGCGGCCAGCAGCTGATCTTCAGTCGTCAGGAGCCGCTGCGTCAGCTCTGGCTGGCGGCGCGTTCTGGTGGTGTTCACTTCGACTACGACGAAGAAAGCGGCAAATGGCAGTGCGACAAGAGTGAAGAGCTGCTGAGCGAGATGCTCACGCGCCTGGTCAACGACTACACCGGCGTCGAGCTGGACTTCGACGAGATCTGACGGTGACCCAGCCCGCACCTGCACGCCCGCCAAAGCCACTGTTCAGTAATGTCAGCCCGGCGGTGCCGTCACCTTGTATCAGTTTGTGTCGACTGGATGAGCAGAAAGTCTGCCTTGGCTGCTTTCGTCATGTGGAAGACATCCGTGAATGGCGCTCTGCCGACGATTCCCGGCGCCGGGTGATTTGTGCCGAAGCCGAGCAGCGCAGGGCGCGCGTCTGAGGCCGTCTTGTTTATTTGTGACGCTGTGGTAGTGTCCGGATACACCTCAACTCATCGAGGTCCGCGAGAACCCCGCCTTTTTTGGCGGGGTTTTGCTTTTTTGTGCAGAAAAAAGGAGTCTGCCTGAATCATGACCACCGCACCTTCCATCATCCTCACCCGTCTTGACGTGCAGCGCCTGGAGCAATTGATCGACCGCTTGGGCGACGAGTCTCCCGGCGTCGAAGCGTTGCAAGCCGAACTCGACCGCGCCGAAGACGTGGTTGGTCACGATGAAGTGCCTGCGGGTGTCGTGACCATGAACTCCAGCGTGCATTGTCGCGAGCAAGGCAGCGGCAAGGACTACCACCTGACCCTGGTCTACCCGAAACACGCGAACGCCGATGAAGGCAAAATCTCGATCCTGGCACCGGTGGGCAGTGCGTTGCTCGGCCTGCAGATAGGCCAGCACATCGACTGGCCGGCACCGGGCGGCAAGACCCTCAAGCTGGAGTTGCTCAGCGTTGAAGGCCAGCCCAAGGATGGCGGCGCCTTTCCTCTCTAAACCTGGTTCAGCGCCTTGTTGAGCGAGAGTTCGAGCTCGGCCTTATAGCGCAGATACAGGTTGCTTGGGCTTTGCACGTCACCGAGCAGGCCCGAGAGGTCCAGGTCGGTGATGTAGCAGCGGTAGCGCTCGGCTTCGCGGCGTTGCCCGACGATCTCCTGGGCGACCACGGCAAACAGTTGGTCGCCAAATTCCAGTTCGGAAAACTCGCGCTGATTGCAGTACAGCGTGATGCCCACTCGGCCGTGAGCGGCTTTGCCGATAATCGCCTGTACCTCATAAAACGCTTTGTCGGCCGGGGTCGAAGGTGCCGGCCGAGGCTCGATGCCGCGTGCACGGGTGCTGCCGGACGGCAATAGCTGGTAATACAGGGTTCGCACTTCGCCCAGCGGTTGTTGCGTGTCCAGGGACGACAGGGCTTCGCGGCGATAGATGATCGATTGAAGGAAACGTTGCAACGGTGCCAACAGGCTCTGTTCGTCATGAAAGGGCAGGCGTTGCTGCCAGAGTGCATTGAACTCATCCAGTACGTACAACTCGGCATGACCTTCATTGACCCGGTAGAACACCTGTACGCAATCGGCCAGGCCCATGGGCAGCAGCAACGCCAAGTCGTGGTCTTCCAGGGCCATGGCGTCCAGGTGCAGCGGGCTGTAGCTGGCGAGTTCTTCGCTGAGGTAGGCGATCAGTGCGTCCTGGGTTGGCAGCGACACATGGTTGGCCTGCCCCGGCACCAGTTCCATCACGTGATAATGCTGCTGCACCTGGAGCAGGTAACGGTGATTGCCTTGGCCGATCAGCAGGTTTTGTGCGGTATCGAAGATTTCTTCGACGCGCTGGGCAATGAACTGCGCACGGTTGTGGCAGAAGCAGCGTACCCGCAACCTGGGCAAGTGATTCGGCGGCAGTTGGTTGAGGTAGTCACGCAAGCATTCGAGCAGCGCGTGGGGGCCGTCGTAACGGCTGACCATCACCTCGTTCCAGCTATTGAGCGTGACCTGATCCAGGGTCAGCACGAGGTTGTCGCGTACACCGGCATAGCTGAGCGAGTCGGTGCGCTCGGTGGTCATCAGGATGTTCAGGTCGCGGTGATGTTTGAGCGGGTCGACGCCGACATTGATCAGCAACAACACCTCTTCCGGAACCGCCGAACGCAGCAGGCGTTCTTCATCGACGCTGACCAAGGGCAGGGCGATGGTCTGCTGCAGGCTGCCCAGCAGGTTGAACAGCTCGAACTCCGTCATGTCACTGGTGCCCGGGTGCAGCGCCAGGCGCGTGCTGCTGTCGATCACACCGTTGCGATGGCACCAGGTGAGCATTTCCAGTAGGTCGCGGCTGCGCTTGATTGGCGCGAAGTGCTCCCATTCCAGAGCCGTAAGGTTACCGTTATACAGGCCCCAGTAGTGCCGGCCGGGCTCTTTACGATTGGGCGATTGCACCAGGGTCAGAGTGTCTTCGGCCAGGTCCGGGGCGATGCCGGGGTTGATGAACTCGACCTTGCCGGCCTTGCGTTCAAAAGCTGCATATAAGCGTCGACCCAGCACATTGAGGTCACGCCGGTTGATCGGGCTGACGGTCTTCTCGGTGCGGGCGAACTGGGTCAGGAAGCGGTAGCTGTAATTGAGCTCATTGACCAACGCCCGGCGTTCCAGCGCGACCTGGCGCACTTTCCACTGGCTGCGGCTGTCCAGCAGGGTCAGCTGACGCGGGTCCCAGCCCCACTCGTGGGCCAGCCGTTCCAGCAGCAGGCGTTGCCAACTGGTGGTGCGCTGGCCGGCGCTGAGTTTGCGGTTGACCTTCAAGTACAGCGCGCGCCGCACCAGCTCAAGGCGCTCCGGCTCGTTGCGGGCCTTGAGGTATTCTTCGATCCGCCGATAGACCACGATGTACGGGTCCAACTCATCCAGGTCCAACTGGTTGGCGAACACCGCGCGTTTGAAGCGCAGGCTCAGGCACTGCACGTTCGGGTGTTCGCTGGCGTAGACCTCGGTCAGCAGCAACTTGAGCACCGACTTGTAGGGCGACTCGATGCCCTTGAACAGTTGCCAGAGGCCGGCGCCAATGAACTCGCCTGGAGGAATGTACGCCAGATGGCCCAGATCGAGGGTTTCGTCGGCGCGGATAAAGCGCTTGGAAATCAGCGCATGGGTGAACTCGGCATAGCGGGTTTCTTCATACACCGGCACCAGCCACCAGATCGGCGTGCGCCCGGCCAGCCAGATCGCGGTGCGGTAGAACTCATCCAGCAGCAGGTAATGCTGGGTGGTCCCGCAGTCGTCGGAGCTGAGCTGCGTATCACGCTCACCCAGTACAAAGCGCGTCGGTTCGATCAGGAAGAAGTGCGCCTCGGTGCCCATGGTCAGGGCCCAGGCTTCCAGTAGCTGGCACTTTTTACGTAGCTCGGCCAGTTCGTTGTCGTTGAGGTCCGGGGCGTGGCACACCCACACGTCCATATCGCTTTGATCCGCCTGGGCCAGGGTGCCGAGGCTGCCCATCAGGAACAGGCCGTGGATCGGCCTGGGCTGATTGACCGGGCGTGGCTTGTAGGAGAACGAGCGAGTCAGGCGTTGGGCTTCATTGAGGGCTTGGGCGTCGGGCTCGAAGTTGGACAGGCCGGCCGGGGTGCTGCCGGACACGTAGCCAGGCAACAGCGGGTGATTGACGTGGAAAAACAGCGGCAACATCGCCAAGACGCTCTGCTGGCGTGGTGTCAGCCCTTCGACGGCGCGGGCCATGCGGCCCTCGTTCAGGGTCATGAAGCGTGCGCGCAACTGGGCCAGCACCTTGCGGTCGATGCCTTCATCCAGATCGGGGCGGATTTCGTGGGTGCGGGTCATTTCGCGGCGTTGGCTCGAAGAGCCCGACATGGGCGGCCGTGTAGGAGTTTACAGTCAGAAGGGTAGGAGGTTTAGAGGGGAAAAGGCTTTTTGGCGCCAGAATTTTCACTATTACACAGCAATGCCCTCGGAATCCGCAGTCAGCGGACTCCGTGGGCGGTATCAGGTCTCAGGCGGCTTCTTTCTTCGTGGTGCTCAGAATAGTCAGCAGGCCTTGGGCGTGCTCGGCTGCATCCCGACCGAGGCTTGTCAGGTAGCCACCGTCGGGTTGGGTGATCAGCTCTTTTTCAAACAGGCGCCTGGCAGCGGCGATGGCAGTGGGGGCAGCGGTCTGGTGGACTTTAAGACCTTCCTGGGAGCTGTCCAGGTTGAAGAGTGCAAGGATTTCCAGTTCGGCAACCAACTCAGGGGTATACGACATAAGGACTCCAGACTTTCTAGAATTTATTAGAGGCTAGCAGGACATAAGGTGAACGCACTTTGCCGGGCTGTCCAGTCACAAACTCCTGGGTCTTGATATGGCGCAAGTTTGTGGCGACGAAGCGGGCTTCCCTGCCACCAATATCCCTGGATTCAGGCGTTTTCCGGAGGCAGGTCGGGCAATGCACGCAGCGCGGTTTCGTACCATTGGGTATCGAATGCGCGGTCTTCTTCGAGCATCTTGTCGATTTCGACAGCCAATACATGGGCCATGAGATTCAGAATGTCTTCGCGCTCGTAACCTACCAGCGTCAGCTTGTTGAAAGTGGCCTTGGCGGCAGGCGGGTTGTCGCTCTCGATCTGGTTTTCAATCGCCTGGGTCAGCGTGCTTTCGGTGAACTCTTCTTCGTCGTTGTCGATATCGGTCGGCTCGCTCATGGCAGGCTCCTCAAGGAAAGGACGCCAGTCTACGCCCATTCAGGCAAGTGATGCTGCTGGCAAGGTCGGGTTCGGGAGGCTATAACGCTTGCAGCCAACCCCACACATGGCATGGAGGCACGCGCAATGCTCAAGCTTTACGGTTTTTCGGTCAGTAACTACTACAACATGGTCAAACTGGCGCTGATGGAGAAAGGACTGCCGTTTGAGGAAGTGCTGTTTTTCCCAAGCCAGACTCCAGAGGCACTGGCGGTAAGCCCGCGTGGCAAAGTACCGGTGCTGGGCGTGAAGCAGGGTTTCATCAATGAGACCAGCGTGATCCTTGAATATATCGAGCAAACCCAGGAAGGCCCTGCCCTGTTGCCGGGCGATCCGTTTCAACGCGCCCAGGTGTTGGCGCTGTGCCGGGAAATTGAACTGTATGTCGAGTTACCGGCCCGCGCGTGCTTTGCCGAGGCATTTTTCGGTACGCCGGTACCGGACGCAATCAAGGAGAAATCCAAGGCTGATTTGCTGTTGGGGATCGCATCTTTGGGGCGTCACGGTAAGTTTGCACCGTATGTGGCGGGTGGGAGTTTTACGATTGCCGACCTGTATTTCATGTACAGCGTGAACCTTGCCTGTGCGGTAGGCGAAAAGCTGTTCGGGCTGGATTTTCTGAAAGGTCTGGAGAACGCCAAGGCGCTGCTGGAGCGACTGCACGCCATGCCTAACGCCCAGAAGGTGGCGGCGGACAGGGAAGCGGCGATGCCAGCATTTTTGGCGATGATCGCTGCCAAGAAATAGTCAGCACTGGTGCTGTTCAAAATGTGGGAGGGAGCAAGCCCCCTCCCACAAGCATGCATCAGCGGCTGGCGAGCAGGGCCTGGCCGCGCGCGACGGCTGCCTTGACCTGCGCCGGCGCAGTGCCGCCCACGTGGTTGCGGGCGTTGACCGAGCCTTCCAGGGTCAGCACGGCAAACACGTCCTGCTCGATCTGGTCGCTGAACTGGCGCAGCTCTTCCAGGCTCATTTCCGCCAAGTCCTTGCCGGTATCCACGCCGTATTTGACGGCATGCCCGACGATTTCATGGCAGTCACGGAACGGCAGGCCACGGCGCACCAGGTAGTCCGCCAAGTCGGTCGCGGTGGAGAACCCACGCAGGGCCGCTTCACGCATGATTGCGTGCTTGGGCTTGATCGCCGGGATCATGTCGGCAAAGGCGCGCAGCGAGTCGCGCAGGGTATCGGCGGCGTCGAACAGCGGCTCCTTGTCTTCCTGGTTGTCCTTGTTGTAGGCCAGCGGCTGGCCTTTCATCAGGGTCAGCAGGCCCATCAGTGCGCCGAACACGCGACCGCTCTTGCCGCGCACCAGCTCGGGCACATCGGGGTTTTTCTTTTGCGGCATGATCGAGCTGCCGGTGCAGAAGCGGTCTGGCAGGTCGATGAATTGGAATTGCGCGCTGGTCCACAGCACCAGCTCTTCGGAAAAGCGCGACAGGTGCATCATCGCGATACTGGCTGCGGCGCAGAATTCGATGGCGAAGTCACGGTCCGACACGCCGTCCAGGGAGTTGCCGCCAACCGCGTCAAAACCTAGCAGTTGTGCGGTGTACTCACGATCGATCGGGTAAGTGGTACCGGCCAGCGCGGCGCTGCCCAGCGGCATGCGGTTGGCACGTTTGCGGCAATCCACCAGGCGCTCGTAGTCGCGGCTGAGCATTTCGAACCAGGCCAGCAGGTGGTGGCCGAAGGTTACAGGCTGTGCAGTCTGCAGATGGGTGAAGCCGGGCATGATGGTGTCCGATTCGCGCTCGGCCTGCTCCAGCAAACCTTTTTGCAGGCGGGTGATCTCGGACAGGATCAGGTCGATTTCGTCGCGCAGCCACAGGCGGATATCGGTGGCCACCTGGTCGTTACGGCTGCGACCGGTATGCAGCTTCTTGCCGGTCACACCGATGCGATCGGTGAGGCGCGCTTCGATATTCATGTGCACGTCTTCCAGGTCGACGCGCCAGTCGAACGTACCGGCTTCGATCTCACCGCGAATGGTGGTCAGGCCGTCGATGATGCTGTCGCGCTCGGCGTCGGTCAGCACCCCGACCTTGGCCAGCATCGTGGCGTGGGCGATCGAGCCCATGATGTCGTGGCGGTACAGGCGCTGGTCGAAGGTGACGGAGGCGGTGAAGCGGGCGACGAAGGCGTCGACGGGTTCACTGAAGCGGCCGCCCCAGGACTGGTTGGTCTTGTCGGTGCTCATGGATTCGCTCGTGATCTGCTTAAAAGAGGCATGGAGGTGTACCGGCGATAATAACAGGGTTGCCTGGGGAGGCGGTGCTGCGGGTGGTCGGCATTTTTATTTGTACAAAGGGTGGCTAAGTGCCTTGCCGCCGAACGCGTCCGGGAAGAGACTGGAGCCAGATGTTTATTGAAACGATATTTGACGATTGAGCAATGTGGTCTCAGTGAGCGTCTACAGTTGCACTGATAGAGCGTGAATGCACCAAAGTCGGGTGATGCGGTCGAAGCCCTGACTATCCATTAGAAAAGGGGGGTATTCGGATTGTGTATCAGTAAACCCTACGACGATGCCCTGAGGCAGGCGGTCTTGGGCGCAATTGAACAGGTCCGGGTAAATATGGGTGCCACTCTTGGGGCACTTTTTGCCGCTCGCGCTAGTCTTAGCGTGGATCGCTGTGACGCAAGTCACCGCACCTGTCTACGCTATCCTTGTGCGAGACTCACGCAGGAATCCAGCGCAATATGAATGTCCTGATCGTTGATGACGAACCCCAAGCCCGCGAGCGACTGAGCCGTTTGGTCAGTGAACTCGAGGGTTATACAGTCCTTGAACCGAGCGCCACCAACGGCGAGGAGGCGTTGACGCTGATCGACAGCCTCAAGCCGGATGTGGTGTTGCTCGATATCCGCATGCCAGGCCTGGATGGCCTGCAAGTCGCGGCTCGCTTGAGCGAGCGAGAGTCGCCACCCGCAGTGGTGTTGTGCGCCGCTCACGAAGAGTTCGCCGCACCCACGCTTGAGGCCAGTGGCGTCAGCTTCCTGGTCAAGCCGGTGACTGGCGAAGCCTTGCTCAAGGCCCTGAAAAAGGCCGAGCGCCCAAACCGCGTCCAACTCGGTGCCCTGACGCTGCCCGCCGCCCAAAGTGGCAACGGGCCGCGCAGCCATATCAGTGCGCGCACCCGCAAGGGTATCGAGCTGATCCCCTTGGACCAGGTGGTCTACTTTATTGCCGACCACAAATACGTGACCCTGCGGCACGAGGCGGGCGAGGTGTTGCTTGATGAGCCCCTCAAGGCCCTCGAGGATGAGTTCGGCGACCGCTTCGTGCGTATCCATCGCAACGCGTTGGTGGCCCGTGAGCGAATAGAGCGCCTGCAGCGCACCCCCCTTGGGCACTTTCAGCTGTTTTTGAAAGGGCTTAACGGTGATGCCCTGATCGTCAGCCGACGCCATGTCGCGGGTGTGCGCAAGATGATGCAGCAGCTTTAGCCCAAAGGCTGCGGCGAGGTTTTCAGCCCCGATCCCGGTGCGATGCGGCCAGGGAGGCCCCGCACTTGCTGATTCAAATCAAAGCGTGTCTGCCTGAGCTGTTATTATCTGCCGTATCTATTCAGTACGGATTGATCCATGTCCTCTCGCGAAATCCGCATCGCCACCCGTAAAAGCGCCTTGGCCTTGTGGCAGGCCGAATACGTCAAAGCACGTCTTGAACAGGCCCATCCGGGTCTCAAGGTGACCCTGGTGCCCATGGTCAGTCGCGGCGACAAACTGCTGGATTCGCCCCTGTCGAAGATCGGCGGCAAGGGTTTGTTCGTCAAGGAGCTGGAAACCGCACTGCTGGAAAACGAAGCCGATATCGCCGTGCACTCGATGAAAGACGTGCCCATGGACTTCCCCGAAGGCCTGGGCCTGTATTGCATCTGCGAACGCGAAGACCCGCGTGATGCGTTTGTTTCCAATACCCACAAGTCTCTGGACGAACTACCGTTGGGCAGTATCGTCGGCACCTCCAGCCTGCGTCGCCAGGCGCAGTTGCTCACCCGTCGCCCGGACCTGCAGATCCGCTTCCTGCGTGGCAATGTCAATACCCGCCTGGCCAAGCTGGACGCCGGAGAGTACGACGCGATCATTCTCGCGTCCGCCGGTTTGATCCGCCTGGGCTTCGAAGACCGCATCACTTCGCCGATCAGCGTCGAAGACAGCTTGCCCGCAGGCGGGCAGGGCGCCGTGGGCATCGAATGCCGTACCGCCGACAGTGAAATTCACGCCCTGCTCAAGCCCCTTGATCATCCGGATACTGAAGTCCGTGTCACCGCCGAGCGCGCCCTGAACAAGCACCTTAACGGGGGGTGCCAGGTGCCGATTGCCTGTTATGCCGTGCTTGAAGGTGAAAACCTTTGGCTGCGTGGCTTGGTAGGCGACCCGGACGGCGGCACGTTGCTCACCGCTCAAGTGCGTGGGCCACAGCGTGACGCCACAGCCTTGGGCATCCAGGTGGCTGAGGAACTGTTGGCCAAGGGTGCCGGCGCCATTCTGCAAAAGGTCTACGGTGAGGCGGGTCCGCAGTGACCCAGTGGCGTGTGCTGCTGACGCGGCCAGCCGAAGAGTCGATGGCGCTGGCGGCGTCATTGTCCGAGGCCGGCATTTTCAGCAGCAGCCTGCCCTTGCTGGATATCGAAGCTTTGCCGGTCACGGCTGAGCAACAAGCTGTGTTTAGTGGCCTGGGCCGCTATTGTGCGGTGATTGTGGTGAGCAAGCCTGCCGCACGCCTGGCCTTGCAGCAGTTGGATCGAGTCTGGCCGCAACTGCCCTGGTTCAGTGTCGGCGCGGCCACCGCACAGGTGCTGGCCGATCACGGCCTCAACGTTCAATATCCGCAAACCGGCGACGACAGCGAGGCCTTGCTTGCATTGCCGACCCTGCGTGAGGCTATCGCAGGCCCAGGCGCCCGTGTATTGATCCTGCGGGGTGAGGGCGGCCGAGAGCTGCTGGCTGAGCGTTTGCGCGAACAAGGTGCTAGTGTCGACTATCTGGAGTTGTATCGCCGTTTCTTGCCGGCTTATGACACTGGGGTGCTGATGCAACGCATCCAGTTGGAACGCTTGAACGGCGTGGTGGTCAGCAGTGGGCAGGGTTTGCTGCACCTGCAAGCCCTGGCCGGGCCGGACTGGCCACAGGTGGCACGGCTGCCATTGTTCGTGCCCAGCCCGCGAGTCTTTGAGATGGCGCGGGCTGCGGGCGCAGAAAAAGTTGTGGATTGTCGCGGTGCGAGTGCCGCGGCTTTGTTAGTGGCGTTACGGAGCTATCCCGTTCCCACTCTCTGATACGCAAAGGACGGATACGTGAGCGAAACAGCCTTGCCTAAAGATGAAGCTCAGCCCGCGCTCGATGCGCCGGTTGCACCGGTCACCGAACCACGCCGTGGCAATGGCCTGGCGATCCTCGCCCTGCTGCTGGGCGCCGCAGGTGTTGCCGCCGGCGGCTGGGGAATCTGGCAGGTGCGCAGCCTGCAGGCCAGTAACCAGCAGCAGTTGAGCCAAGTGCAAAGCCTCGACGACCAATCCCAATCCTTCAAGCAGAGCCAGCAACAGCTGACGGCGCGGCTGGCGCAGTTGCCCAGTGCTGACGAGCTGGAGGAGCGCCGCCGCCTGGTGGCCCAGTTGCAGGGCGACCAGCAACGTTTGAGCCAGCGCCTGGAAACGGTGCTGGGCGCCAGCCGCAAGGATTGGCGTCTGGCCGAGGCCGAGCACCTGATTCGTCTGGCCAGTTTGCGTTTGTCCGCCCTGCAGGACATCAACAGCGCTCAGTCGCTGGTCCAGGGCGCCGACGAAATTATTCGCGAACAGAGCGATCCCGGCTCCTTCGCCGCCCGCGAGCAGTTGGCCAAGAGCCTTGCCGCGCTGCGTAGCACCGAGCAGCCGGATCGCACCGGGCTGTACTTGCAATTGGCCGCGCTGCGTGACCAGATTGTGCAACTGGCGGCTGTCGCACCTGAATACCAGCTCACCGAGCCTGCCTCCCAAGGGCGTCCGACCACCGATACAGACAACCGCTTGAGCGAATGGTGGGAGCAGATTTCCCGCTACTTCCGCATCGACTTCAACCCCGACGATAACATTCGCCCACTGCTGGCCGGCCAGGGCTTGAACCAGGTACGCCTGGCCCTGAGCCTGGCTCTGGAGCAAGCCCAATGGGCGGCGCTCAACGGTGAGGCGGCGGTGTACAGCCGCTCCCTGGCTGAGGCGCGCAGCGTGCTGCAGGACAACTTCAACCAGGACAACCCGCAGAGCAAAGCGATGCTGGCGCGTATCGCCGAACTGGAGCCCAAGGCCGTTTCGGTGGTGACGCCGGACCTGGCGGCAAGTCTTGCGGCGGTGCAGGCGTATCTTGAGCGTCGTCACCTGTCTGCCGATGAAGCCAAAGCATCGGCGGGCACGCCGGCGACCCAGGAGTAGAGCCGATGAAACGTTTCTATGTGGTCCTGGTGCTGGCGATTGCAATCGCTCTGGCATTGGCAGTGGGCATTTCGAAACACACCGGCTACGTGCTGATTACCTATCCCCATGTGCTGCATTACGAGTCGAGCTTGTGGGCTACGTTGGTGGCGGTGTGTGCCATTGGCCTGGCGATCTACCTGGCCCGCGTTTTATTGAGCCTGATCACCACCTCCGGGGGGGTGGTCAACCCATGGTCGCGGCGCAATCGCAGTCGTCGGGTACAGATTGCGATCGAGCAGGGCCAGATGGACCTTGCCGAGGGCCGCTGGGCCAGCGCCGAGCGCCATCTGCATCGCGCCGCCGAGGCGGAGCGTCAACCCTTGCTGTATTACCTTGGCGCAGCACGTGCGGCCAATGAGCAGGGGCGTTACGAAGAGTCCGACGGTTTGTTGGAACGCGCTTTGGAGCGCCAGCCCCAGGCGGAACTGGCCATTGCCTTGAGCCATGCGCAATTGCAGATGGACCGTGGCGATACCGACGGCGCCCTGGTCACTCTGCAGGCCATGCACGAGCGCCACCCGCATAACGCTCAGGTATTGCGCCAGTTGCAGCGCCTGCATCAGCAGCGAGGTGATTGGGCGTCGGTCATTCGCTTGTTACCGGAGCTGCGCAAGGACAAGGTGCTTCCTGCCAGCGAGCTGGCTGAATTGGAGCGTCGCGCCTGGGGTGAAAACCTGGGCGTGGCGGCCCAGCGTGAAGAGCATGGCGAAGCCGGCTTGCAGTCGCTTGAACGGGCCTGGGAGCAACTGACTTCCGCCCAGCGCCAGGAGCCGCAACTGGTGTTGGCTTACGCCGACCAACTGCGTCGACTGGGCGCTGATGCCAAGGCCGAAGAAGTGCTGCGCGGTGCGATCAAGCGCGGCTACGACAGTCATCTCATGCGGCTTTATGGGTTGTTGCGCGGCAGCGACCCGGCCCGTCAGCTCAAGTTTGCCGAAAGCTGGCTCAAGGATCATTCGGGTGATGCCAGCCTGCTTCTGACGTTGGGTCGTCTATGCCTGCAAAATAGTTTGTGGGGCAAAGCGCGGGATTACCTGGAAAGCAGCCTGCAGGTGCAGCGCAACCCAGAGGCTTGCGCCGAGCTGGCCCGCCTGCTGGCCCAATTGGGTGATACCGAGCGCAGCAACCAGCTGTTCCAGGAGGGCCTGGGGTTGCTCGACAACCGTCTGTTGGCCGCTCCATTACCCGTGCCCGCGCGGGTTTGAGGTCGAAAAGGGGGAAGGGTTGGTGCGGAGCTATCTGACAGCCAGCCCTGAACTTTGCACAAACCCTTGTTGTAAATGTCCTGCTCTTCAATTCCTACGTGCAATTGCGGAGTTTCCTCCCGATTCTGGCGGGATGTCTCTACGGTTTCGCGGAATTGTCTGCTCTAGCGCGTATTGAAAGGGGTCGGGCCTTTCCTCTACCGTAGCGACCTATCTTTCGTGGTACGGATAAACAATGTCTTTGGCCCCCTTACGCTCTATGTTTTTCCTGGCGTTCATGGTTGGTGGGCTGACGTTGGGCGCGTCTTTCTACCTGGAATACGGCGCGCTGTTACAGCCTTGCTTCCTGTGCCAGGTACAGCGGCTGTTTCTCGCTGCCTATTCGCTGATCAACCTGATCGCGGCCCTTCATAACCCAGCGCGGCCGGGCCTCTACCTGTACGGGCTGGCGAGCATGGCGTGCGCATGCTTCGGCGCCATCACCGCAGTGCGTCAGGTATTACTGCAGAACGCGGCATCGGACCAGATTCAAGATTGTTGGCCGAGCCTCCAGTACATGATTGAAAACCTTTCCTTTTGGCAGGCGGTACGGTCGGTCTTCAACGGCACCGTCGACTGCGTCGAGATCAACTGGACGCTGTTCGACCTGAGCCTGCCCGAATGGAGTCTGTTGTTCTTTTTAGCGATGCTTATTTTGGGAATCATGCAGTTTTCGCGGCTGTTGTTCAGCCAACGTTTGCGCATTGCACTGCCATGAATATGAGGTTCAAGTTGTAGGATGGGATTAAACACTTGTATGAACTTTCTCTCCTGCGTACCTTGAAGCCATAGTCATGCGGGCATAATCTGGCCCGCACGCGTTATCAAATCTGTTTATCGGACGCGGCCTTGTCCGGCTGCTGCTTTATCCTTGAGTGTTGCGCGGGCACAAGGCAGCAGCGCCCCTATAGGGAAGAGAGATCATCATGCTGGAAAGTTGTCAGAATGCTCAGGAACGCTGGGGTGGGGTGCACAAGCTGATCGATAGCTGGCTGAAGGCACGTCACGAACTGGTTCGGGCCTTTGATGCTCTCGGTGCCAAGCCCGAAGCTCTGGCTGAGAACCGCGAACCGTTGCAGGACTTCTGTGGTGTGTTGGTGGACTATGTGTCTGCTGGCCATTTTGGTGTCTACGAGCAACTGACCGAGGAGGCGCAAGCCTTTGACGATCAGCGTGGGCTGGAACTGGCCGAGACGATCTACCCGCGGATCGATGCCATCACTGAGAAACTGCTGGCGTTCACTGACCTGTGCGATGCAGGGCAATGTGTTGCGGAAAAATTCAAAGAACTGGGCGCGCTGTTGCATGAGCGTTTCGAGCTGGAAGACTGCTTGATCGAAGTGCTGCACAACGCTCACAAGGAAGAACCTGTTACTCAGGCTTGACCCTTGATCGCCGTACAAAAAACGGTGCGCATGACGCACCGTTTTTTATTGGGTCAGTGGCGCGTACCGAGCAGTTCGATCTCGAATACCAACGGTGTATACGGCGGTATCAACTCGCCCGCGCCGTCTGCGCCATAGGCCTGTGCAGATGGAATGACCAGACGCCATTTCGCGCCTACCGGCATCTGTTGTAACGCTGAACGCCAGCCGCTGATCACGCTGTCCAGGCGGAACCACTGCGGTTGCGTGCTCTGATCGAAAACCGTCCCGTCGGGCAACCGCCCTACATATTTCACCTGCACCTCATCAGACGCTGACGGCTTGTTGCCCGTGCCTGGCATCAACTCGGTGAGCAGGATGCCATCCGCCAATTCGCGCACGCCCTTGGCTGATTTTTCCTGGGCCAGGAATTGCTGTTCGGCGGCGAGGGCTTTTTCGCTCTGCGGAGCTTGGGCGTCGGCTTCGCTCTGTGCCTCATGCTGGGCGAGGATCTGTTCGATACGCGTGTTATCCAGCGCCAGCGGCTTGCCTTGATAAGCTTGCTTGAGGCCGTCGACGAGCGCCTGGATCTGCAGGTCCGGGACTTCCTGGCGCAGTCGTTCGCCGAGGCTCGCACCCAGGCTGTATGCGAGGTCGTGCGGGTCGGGCGCGGTGGTTTTGGAGGCGGATTGCTCGTTCGCGTTGGCCACGCAAATCCCCAAGCCAAGCACTAGAAAAAGGTAACGCGACATGGGCATTCTCCCGGCGAAAGTGCGACGGATTATGCCAGTGTGAGTCGGTAAAAAGTGCCGTGGTTTTTCGTTATATCGATAAGAATTTTCTCACGTTGCAACGCGAGGCAAATGATACTGTCAACATGCCCTAGCGGCGGTAAGAGCAGAGGGCTAGTATGAGCCGCACCCACGTCAGCCAGGAGGTAAACCATGTCGGCCAAACAGAAGCCTGTAAATACCCCGTTGCACTTGCTCCAACAACTTTCGGGCAGCTTGCTCGAACATCTTGAAAGCGCGTGTTCCCAAGCCTTGGCCGATGCAGAAAAGCTGCTCGCCAAACTGGAAAAACAACGCGGTAAAGCGCAAGAGAAACTGCACAAATCCCGCACCAAACTGCAAGACGCCGCTACTGCCGGCAAGGCCAAGGCTCAAGCCAAAGCTAAAGACGCTGTCAAAGAACTTGAGGACTTGCTCGACGCCCTCAAGGATCGCCAAGCTGAAACCCGCACCTACATTTCCCAACTCAAAAAAGATGCTCAGGAAAGCCTGAAGTTGGCACAGGGCGTGGGGCGTGTGAAGGAAGCCGTCGCTAAAGTACTGGGCTCTCGTACCCCTGCAAAAGCGGTAGCCAAGCCAGTTGCTAAAACCGCTGCTGCGAAACCAGCCGCCAAGCCAGCTGCCAAAACTGCTGCTGCAAAACCAGCCGCCAAGCCAACTGCCAAAACTGCTGCTGCAAAACCAGCCGCCAAGCCAGCTGCCAAAACCGCTGCTGCGAAACCAGCCGCCAAGCCTGCTGCTAAAACCGCTGCTGCGAAACCAGCCGCCAAGCCAGCTGCTAAAACCACTGCTGCGAAACCAGCCGCCAAGCCAGCTGCTAAAACCGCTGCTGCAAAACCAGCCGCCAAGCCAGCTGCTAAAACCGCTGCTGCGAAACCAGCCGCCAAGCCAGCTGCCAAAACCGCTGCTGCAAAACCAGCCGCCAAGCCAGTTGCTAAAACCGCTGCTGCAAAACCAGCCGCCAAGCCAGCTGCTAAAACCGCTGCTGCAAAACCAGCCGCCAAGCCAGCTGCCAAAACCGCTGCTGCAAAACCAGCCGCCAAGCCAGCTGCTAAGACCGTTGCAGCGAAACCAGCCGCCAAGCCAGCTGCTAAAACCGCCGCTGCGAAACCGGCTGCCAAACCTGCTACTGCGAAACCAGTCGCCAAGCCAGCTGCCAAACCTGCTGTTGCAAAACCAGCGGCCAAGCCAGTAGCCAAACCTGCTGCCGCTAAACCAGCCCCGGCCAAGCCAGCAGTACCTGCCGCTGCTCCGGTAGCGTCTACCGCACCATCTGCTCCGACCAGCAGCACCCCTGCACCGGCAGCACCCAGCACCACTCCAACCAGCGCTTCCTAAGTGTTGGTGATCACGGCGCGCAGCCGCTGCGCGTCGTGGTCAAGGTTGGCGGCAGCTTCAGCCGCCAGTCTTTCCAGCCACGGCTGGTGATTTGCCTGCGCCTCTGTCGGCCACTCTTGTGACACAGCTTCCAGTCGCACCAGCAACTCGCGTTCCGCCTCCAGCTCCAGGGCTTTGACCCGCTCGCGTAACGACGCCAACGACTCATCCTGCTGCGATAACGCACGCCATTGCACACGCACCTGCCGCAACGGCTCAACCACCTGCGTCTGCCAAGGTTCGGCGATGTGTTTCAGGGCCTGAATTCGTTCGGTGCGCACCGCCACGCCGCGCTGTTCCAGCCATGCTCCGCAGAGCAACAGGCACACATTCGCTCCCCGCTCCTGCAGGCGCAGGCAAGCGGCCTCGACGCCCGGGCGGGCGTAAGTCGAGAGGGCAAAGCTCCACAGGTCAGCACACATATTCACACCCAAGCCAGCGGCCAACGAAGCTGGTAGACTCCGCCGCCATTATGATCCGACTTCAAAGCCTAACATTACAGCGTGGCCCGCAACGTCTTCTCGAAGACGCCGAGCTGACCCTGCACGCCGGTCACAAAGCCGGCCTGATCGGCGCCAACGGCGCCGGAAAATCCACGTTGTTCGCCTTGTTGCTGGGTGAGCTGACCCCGGATTCCGGGGACTGCCTGCTGCCGGCAGACTGGCGTATCGCCCATATGCGCCAGGAGATCGACACGCTGGACCGCATCGCGATCGAGTACGTGCTCGATGGCGACCTGCGTCTGCGCCAGGTGCAAAACGACCTGGCCGAGGCCGAGAAAGCCCAGGACGGCGCTGCCCAGGCCCGCCTGCACTCGGAACTCGACAGCGCCGACGGCTACACCGCCGACGCCCGCGCTCGCAAGATGCTCGCCGGCCTCGGTTTTACCAACGAACAGATGGACCGTCCGGTCGCCGACTTCTCCGGTGGCTGGCGCATGCGCCTGAACCTGGCCCAGGCGCTGATGTGCCCCTCGGATCTGTTGCTGCTCGATGAGCCGACCAACCACTTGGACCTCGATGCGATTCTGTGGCTGGAAGACTTCCTCAAGAGCTATCAGGGCACCTTGTTGCTGATTTCCCACGACCGGGATTTCCTCGACGCCGTGGTCGATAACATCGCCCATGTCGAGCAGAAGAAAATCACCCTCTATCGTGGCGGCTACACCGCGTTCGAGCGTGCGCGTGCCGAGCGTCTGGCCCAGCAGCAACAGGCCTACGAGAAGCAGCAGGCGCAGCGTGCGCACATGGAAAGCTATATCGCAAGGTTCAAGGCCCAGGCCACCAAGGCTCGCCAGGCCCAGAGCCGAATCAAAGCCCTGGAGCGCATGGAAGAGCTGTCGGCGGCCCACGTCGATTCGCCGTTCGATTTCGTGTTCCGCGAGTCGGCCAAGATCTCGAGCCCGCTGCTGGACCTCTCGGATGCTCGCCTGGGTTATGGCGACAAAACCATCCTGGAGAAGGTCAAGCTGCAGCTCACGCCCGGTGCGCGCATTGGTTTGCTCGGTCCCAACGGTGCGGGCAAGTCGACGCTGATCAAGAACCTGTCCGGGGAGCTGTCGCCCTTGGCGGGTCGTTTGACCCGTGGCGAGAACACCGTGGTGGGTTACTTCGCCCAGCATCAACTGGATTCGCTCGACGCCAAGGCCAGCCCTTTGCTGCACCTGCAACGCCTGGCGCCAACCGAGCGCGAGCAGACCTTGCGCGACTTCCTGGGTGGTTTCGACTTCCGCGGTGCGCGCATCGACGAGCCGGTGCTGAACTTCTCCGGCGGCGAAAAAGCCCGCCTGGCCCTGGCGTTGATTGCCTGGGATCGGCCCAACCTGTTGCTGCTCGACGAACCCACCAACCACCTGGACCTCGAAATGCGCCTGGCGCTGACCATGGCCCTGCAGGAGTTCAGTGGCGCGGTATTGGTGGTGTCTCACGACCGCCACTTGCTCAAGAGCACGACCGACAACTTCCTGCTGGTGGCTGACGGCGAAGTTGAAGAGTTCGACGGCGACCTGGATGACTACGCACGCTGGCTGACGGACTACCGCCTGCGCAACGCACCGGTCAGCAACACGCCGATCAACCCGGACAAGACTGACAAGAAGGCCCAGCGCCAGGCTGCCGCCGCGCTGCGCCAACAGTTGGCGCCGCACAAGCGTGAAGCCGACAAGCTGGAAGCTGAACTGGGCAAGGTGCACGAGCGTCTGGCCAAGATCGAGGCCAGCCTGGGCGACAGCGCCGTGTACGAAGCCGCACGCAAGGACGAACTGCGTGACCTGCTGGCCGAACAGGCCAAGCTCAAGGTGCGTGAAGGGCAGTTGGAGGAAGCCTGGATGGAGGCTCTCGAACTGCTGGAAACCTTGCAAGCGGAGTTGGAGGCGCTGTCCTGATGGAGGCGCTGCAATTGCCGTTACCGGCGCAGTGGGTCGAGCCGGTGTGGATTGGCGTGCAAATCCTGCTGATCCTGTTGGCCGGCTACCTCGCGCAACGCTTTGTAGCCAAAGGGCTCACCCGCCTGGGTGAGCGCTACCCATTCCCTCCGCAACTGCTGATGCCCCTGCGCGGTGGTTTGCGCTGGCTGATCATGGGCAGTGCGCTGATCTTCGTGTTGGAGCGCCTGGGTGTCTCCGCCACGGTGCTGTGGACGGCGCTGTCGGGTTTTGTCGCGGTCGCTGCCGTGGCGTTTTTTGCCATGTGGTCGGTGCTGTCCAATCTGTTGTGCGCGATTTTGATTTTTACCGTCGGGCCCTTCCGTCTGGGTGACATCGTCGAACTGATAGACACCCTCGACAAGCCAGGCGTGAAGGGGCGTGTCGTGGCGATCAACCTGCTCTACACCACGCTGGTCGAGTTGGAAGAAGCCGGTACTCACTGCGCAACGGTGCAGGTGCCCAACAGCTTGTTCTTCCAGCGCTCGGTGCGACGCTGGAACACGCCTGTATAAAAATTGATAGCCAGGCTTCGGTGGTCGGAGTTAGCTTAGCGCTTACGACGAATTTGCAACGAGGTGGGTAATGGCTCTCGATACATGGCTGGCCTTTTTCCTGGCCAGTTGGATCATCTCCCTTTCGCCTGGCGCAGGTGCCATCGCCTCGATGTCCAGTGGCCTGCAATATGGCTTTTTGCGCGGCTACTGGAACGCCCTGGGCCTGCAGATTGGCCTGGCGATGCAGATCGCCGTGGTCGCGGGTGGCCTTGGCGCGATTCTGGCGGCGTCTTCCACAGCGTTCTACGCCATCAAATGGTTTGGTGTGGCGTACCTGGTGTACCTGGCGATCAAGCAATGGCGCGCCTTGCCCATGGACATGACCGATGATGCGGCGGGGCGCCCGATCGGCAGGCCGGTGGCGATGATGTTCCGTGGGTTCCTGGTTAACGCCAGCAACCCCAAGGCGCTGGTGTTCATGCTGGCGGTGCTGCCACAGTTCGTGAACCCGCAGGCGCCGTTGCTGATCCAGTACCTGATCCTGGGCGCGACGATGATCAGTGTCGACATGATCGTGATGGCGGGCTACACGGGGCTGGCCTCGAAAGTCCTGCGCCTGTTGCGTACGCCGAAGCAGCAAAAACGCATGAATCGTACGTTTGCCGGGTTGTTCGTGGGGGCCGCGGGTTTCCTGGCCAGCCTGCATCGCGCAACCGCGTAACTGACGAAATTCATTAGAAAGGTGAGAGGGAGCAATTCCCTCCCATCTGGCTTCAAAAAGCCCTAGCCTGCACACATCAATTCACTTACGCCTTGAGTCAAACCCTCTAAAGCACAACAATGTGTTACTTCGTGTTTAGCTTTGAGATTCATTCATGATTGCCCCCTTTCGTTTTCTCGCCTGCCTGCTGTTGCCGGCGCTGATGTCGTGCAGCTTCAATCTGCTGGCTGCGACAGCCGAGGGCGCCCCACAAGCCCTGCATTTGCTGGACTATATTGGCGCTGACTACCCCCCGACGGTGGAAGCCGGCAAGGTGGTTGACGAGTCGGAATACCAGGAACAGGTTGAGTTCCTGGGGGTACTGCAAGGTTTGGTCGCGCAGTTGCCGGAACGGCCTGAGCGTGCAGAGCTGATCAAAGGCGTCGATGAATTGCTGGCGGCGGTTACCGCGCATGAAGACGGTGTGGCTGTTGCCCATCAAGCCCGTCAATTGGGGGCAAAACTAGCAGTGGCTTATGAAGTCAGCCAGGCACCGGCCATCACTCCCGACCCGACCCGCGGCGCACCGCTTTATGCCCAGCATTGCTCGGTGTGCCACGGCACTGCCGGCGCCGGTGACGGCCCGGCCAGCACCGGCATGACCCCGCCACCCGCCAACCTGCGCGATGCCACGCGCCTGGACCGCCTGAGCCTCTACGCGATCTACAACACCCTCGGCCTGGGCGTTGAGGGCACTGACATGCCGTCCTTTGCCGACCAATTGGACGACCGTCAACGCTGGGACCTGGCCACCTACATCGCGGGTTTCACCGCCGACCCGGCTGCCGCCAAAAACGAGCAAGCGTTCAACCTTGCCGACCTCGCTCGTCAGACCCCCAATGAAGTGCTGGCTGCAGACGGCCCGACGGTCGCCGCCACCTTCCGTGCCCAGCGCGCGCAACCGCCGCAGGTCAAGCGTGGCCCGGCGCAGTTGCTCGACTACACCGCTGCCACCCTGGACAAGAGCCTCATCGCGTTCCGCAACGGTGACCACGAGCAGGCGTATGACCTGTCGGTAGCGGCTTACCTGGAGGGCTTCGAGCTGGTGGAAAGCTCCCTGGATAACGTCGACGCCAACGTACGCAAGGACACCGAGAAGGCGTTGATGGCCTATCGACAGTCTCTGCAGGATGGTTTGCCGATCGAGCAGGTGCAGCAGCGCCTGGATGTGGCCAAGGGCAAACTCACCGAGTCTGCCGGCCTGTTGGGCGGTGATGGCCTGAGCTGGTCTCTGAGTTACATCTCGGGCCTGCTGATCCTGTTGCGTGAAGGCCTGGAGGCGATCCTGGTACTGGCGGCGATCCTCGCCTTCCTGCGTAACACCGGCCAGCAATCGGCAGTGCGCAGTGTCAACGTAGGTTGGGGCCTGGCGCTGTTGGCCGGGCTGGGCACTTGGGCATTGGCGGCGTATGTGATTGACGTGAGCGGCGCCCAGCGCGAATTGCTTGAGGGCTGCACCGCGTTGTTCGCCAGTGTGATGGTGTTGTGGCTGGGCGTGTGGATGCATGACCGCCGCCACGCGGCAGCCTGGCAGGATTACATCAAGAGTAGCCTGGTGGGTGGCGGTGGGCGGTTTGGGTTTGCCGTGCTGGCGTTCTTCTCGGTCTATCGCGAGCTGTTCGAAGTGATCCTGTTCTACGAAACCCTGTGGCTGCAAGCCGGCCCGGCCGGGCACAACGCTGTATTGGCCGGTGGCGCCACGGCGCTGGTGCTGCTGGTGGGCCTGGCCTGGGTGATCTTGCGCGGCTCGGCGAAACTGCCATTGGCGCTGTTTTTCGGCATCAACGCCGCGCTGTTGTGCGCACTGTCGGTGGTATTCGCCGGGCACGGTGTGAAGGCTTTGCAGGAAGCCGGTATCTTCGGCACCCGGCCGGTGGCGTTTTTTGACTTCGACTGGCTGGGCATTCATGCCGATGCGTATTCGCTGAGTGCACAGGCGGTGGCGATTCTGGCGATTATGGTGCTGTATGGCCGTAGTCGCCTGGCCGAAAAACGCCGAGCCGTCACCTTGTAGTGAGCGGGCTTGCCCCGCGCTGGGGGGCGAAGCCGCCCTAAATGCAGGCACCTCGGTCTTTCTGGAAATCTGCGGCGTCCTTATTGGGGCGGCTACGCCCCCCAGCGCGGGGCAAGCCCGCTCACTACAAGGGGTGTTCGTTCTCGTGGGTCAGTTCCAAGACGCGATCCACGAGCTTGTTGATGCCTGAAGCGACCTCGCCGATGCGTTTGCCAAGCATATAGGCCGGCGTGCTCACCAGCTTGCGGGCCTTGTCCTCAACGATATCTTCCACCGCGCATTCCTGGTGGGTGGCGCCCATCTTGTCCAGGGCCGCTGCGGTGTCGGGACAGTTGCCGATGGTGCAGGTTACGCCAGGGCCGTAGATTTTTGCGGCCAGGGCAGGGGCGATGCAGATCAGCCCCACGGGTTTGCCGGCCTCTGCAAAAGCTTCCGCCAATGCCAGCAGTTGCGGGTTGACGCTGCAACCGGCTCCTTCCACCGCAAAGTTCGACAGGTTTTTTGCCGCGCCAAATCCGCCGGGCACGATCAGCGCGTCAAAGTCGTCGACGCTCGCTTCGCGAATGTCCTTCACTTCACCACGGGCGATGCGCGCCGACTCCACCAGCACATTGCGCGACTCGGGCATTTCCGCGCCGGTGAGGTGGTTGATCACATGCAATTGCGCGACATCCGGGGCAAAGCATTGAACCTGGGCGCCACGCTGATCGAGGCGCAGCAGGGTGATCACGCTTTCGTGGATCTCTGCGCCGTCGTATACGCCACAGCCCGAAAGGATCACTGCAATCTTTTTGCTCATGAGTACTTCTCCCTATTTCGTGGCGTTAAATGTCTACTAATTTGTCACCTGTTGCCAATGGGATCTCCTGCCGCTACACCTAACCTTGATGTAACAAAAATACATCGGACTAGCCCATGGACTTCGTGCCTTACGCGGTACCGTTTTTCATCGCCTTGATCGTGATCGAGCTGCTCGCCGACCGCTGGCGTGGCGCACGCAACTATCGGGTGGCGGACGCCATCAACAGTCTCAGCACCGGCGTGTTATCGACCACTACGGGGCTCCTGACCAAAGGCGTGGGGCTGTTGACGTACGCCTTCGCTCTCAAGCACCTGGCGTTGATCGAACTGTCGGCCCACAGCGTGTGGACCTGGGTGTTCGCCTTCGTGTTCTACGACTTCTGTTACTACTGGCTCCATCGCATGGGGCATGAGCGCAATATCCTGTGGGCCGCGCACTCGGTGCATCATCAAAGCGAGGACTACAACCTCACCACCGCACTGCGTCAGACCAGCACCGGCTTTCTGTTGAGCTGGATCTTCTATCTGCCCCTGGCCGTGCTCGGGGTGCCGCTGGTGGTGTTTATCAGTGTGGCGTCGCTCAACCTGCTGTACCAATTCTGGGTGCACACCCGTCATGTGCCCAAGCTTGGCTGGTTCGAGTGGTTCTTCGTGACGCCCTCCAATCACCGCGCCCACCATGCACAGAACGCGCTTTACATGGATCGCAATTACGGCGGCGTGTTCATTATTTGGGACCGGCTGTTCGGCTCGTTCCAGGAAGAGGACGATAACGAGCCGGTGATCTTTGGCGTCACCACGCCCCTGGCCAGTTGGAACCCGCTCTGGGCCAACCTGCAGTTTTATGCACAGCTGTGGAACGATGCGCGGCGCACCGAGCGCTGGTGGGACAAGCTGCGCATCTGGTTCATGCGCACCGGCTGGCGCCCGGCGGATGTAAAGGCCAAGTATCCAATGGCCAGGCATGACCTGAGCCAGTTCCGCAAATTCGAGGTGCCGTTGGATACGCGACAGCAGGTTTATATCGCCCTGCAATTTGCCGCGTATGTCGGGTTTGGCAGTTATCTGATGAATTTCGGCGAGGGGTTGCCCACGGCCGCGTTGATACTGGGCTGGAGTGCCATGGCGCTGGGGCTGTTTACCTTGGGCGTGGCCCTTGAGAATCGCCCGTGGGCACTGAAGGCCGAACTCTTGCGGCTGGTGTTGAATGTGCCGCTGGTATGGCTGGCGCCGCTGGTCGGGCTATGGCCGGCCAGCCATCTGGGCTGGCTGGGCCTGTTGAGCTACAGCCTGCTCAGCGTGATTGGCCTCTACTGCTGCAGAAGCCAGGTTACTCGACTGGTGTCTTAGGGGGGGCGACAGGGACCGGCTCGGCTGCCAGTCGGGCCTTGGCCTCGGCGCAGGCCTCGCGGGCGATGCGGGCGTTTTTGATCCGACGACGCAGCCACAGGCCGAAGCCCAGTGCCAGCAACGCGCCCAATACCCACAGCTCGTACTTCTTGATGCTGCCCAGCATGCCTTCCAACACTGCGCCGAAGTGGTACGCCGCAGCGCCCAGGGCCACCGCCCACACAGCGGCGCCAATACCGTTGAGGATCAGATAACGCAATGGCGGGTAGCCGGAAAGGCCAATCGCTACGGGCATTACCGTGCGTAACCCGTAGACGAAGCGGAAACTCAGCACCCAGATATCCGGATGTTTGCGGATATGTTCCAGGGCCTTGTCGCCCATCAATTGCCAGCGCGGTTTGCGCGCCAGCAGCTTGCGACCGTGTTTGCGGCCCATGTAGTACCAAAGCTGGTCACCGGCGTAGCTGCCGAAAAAGGCAACGACGACCACCAGGTTGATATCCATGTAGCCACGGAACGCCAGGAAGCCTGCGAGGACCAGAATGGTCTCGCCTTCGAAAAAGGTGCCCAGGAAGAGCGCAAAGTAGCCGAAGTCATGCAGAAATTGTTGAAGCATGGTCTGGGGATGCTGGCGAAATGAACGCGCAGCCTACGCCTTCGCGAACATTCATGAAAGTATCGAGATGTGTCACGAAGTGAACAAATCCTACATAAACGACGAATGCGACTACAGGTCGCATCGATAAGCACAACTGTCATTCCTTCGTCATAATGGCCGCTTATAACTGCAACGCTCGCCCGTAAACGCGGGCTCAGGAGTCTGTCGTGAGCTTTACCCCTGCCCATCGCCTGTTTCCCGCCACCCGTCTGCGTCGCAATCGTCGTGATGATTTTTCCCGCCGTCTGGTGCGTGAAAATGTACTGACTACGAATGATCTGATCTTGCCGGTCTTTGTGCTGGACGGGGAAAATCGCCGGGAAACGGTGGCCTCGATGCCGGGTGTGGAGCGCTTGACCATTGATTTGCTGCTTGAAGAAGCGGCCGGTTGGGTTGAATTGGGGATCCCGGCGTTGGCGCTGTTCCCCGTGACCCCACCTGAACTCAAGTCGCTGGATGCTGCGCAAGCCTGGAACCCCGACGGGATCGCCCAGCGCGCTACCCGCGCCCTGCGTGAACGGTTCCCGGAGTTGGGGGTGATCACCGACGTGGCCCTGGACCCGTTCACCACCCACGGGCAGGATGGCATTCTTGACGAAGACGGCTATGTTCAGAACGACATCACTGTCGATGCGCTGGTCAAACAGGCACTGTCCCACGCTGCGGCAGGTGCCCAGGTCGTTGCGCCCTCGGACATGATGGATGGCCGCATCCAGGCGATTCGCGAAGCCCTGGAACTGGCCGGCCACGTCAATGTGCGGATCATGGCCTATTCGGCCAAGTACGCCAGTGCCTATTACGGCCCATTCCGCGATGCGGTGGGTTCGGCGCTGAACCTGGGCAAGGCCAACAAGGCTTCGTACCAGATGGACCCGGCCAACAGCCATGAAGCCCTGCACGAAGTGGCGGCCGACCTGGCCGAAGGCGCCGACATGGTCATGGTCAAGCCAGGGATGCCTTACCTGGACATCCTTTACCGGGTCAAAGAGGAATTCAAGGTGCCGACCTTTGTCTATCAGGTCAGCGGTGAATACGCCATGCACATGGCCGCGATCCAGAATGGTTGGTTGAGTGAAGGGGTGATCCTCGAATCCCTGACAGCCTTTAAACGTGCCGGCGCCGATGGCATTCTGACCTACTTCGCCGCCCGCGCTGCCCAATTGCTTAGAGAGCAACAATAGCCCTCACAGGAACACTCGATGAATACCGAAGGACTTACAGAAGTTGCCGTAAAAGACGCTCACCCGGTGGTTGAACAAGTCACCGAGACCCCGCCGGAGCTGGAGCCGGCACCGCCTGCCGTGGCGACTGAGCCACCTGTGCCGGCCCCGGTTCCCGTCGTGACCAACCTGGATGACAGCAGCCTGTACATCCACCGCGAGCTGTCGCAACTGCAATTCAACATCCGCGTGCTGGAGCAGGCGCTGGATGAGTCCTACCCGCTGCTGGAGCGGCTCAAGTTCCTGCTGATCTTCTCCAGCAACCTGGACGAGTTCTTCGAGATCCGTGTCGCCGGCCTCAAGAAACAGATCACTTTCGCCCGCGAGCAAGCCGGTGCCGATGGCCTGCAGCCGCATCAGGCCCTGGCCCGCATCAGCGAGCTGGTTCACGGCCAAGTGGATCGCCAGTACGCGATCCTCAATGACATCCTGTTGCCTGAACTGGAGAAGCATCAGGTCCGTTTTATCCGTCGTCGTCACTGGACCACCAAGATCAAGACCTGGGTGCGCCGCTACTTCCGCGACGAGATTTCACCGATCATCACCCCGATTGGCCTCGACCCGACGCACCCGTTCCCGTTGCTGGTGAACAAAAGCCTGAACTTCATCGTGGAACTCGAAGGCATCGACGCCTTCGGTCGCGACTCGGGCCTGGCGATTATCCCGGCGCCGCGCTTGCTGCCACGGATCATCAAGGTACCGGAAGAGGTCGGTGGGGCTGGCGACAACTATGTATTCCTGTCGTCGATGATCCATGCACACGCCGATGACCTGTTCCAGGGCATGAAGGTCAAGGGCTGCTACCAGTTCCGCCTGACCCGTAACGCCGACCTGGCGCTGGATTCCGAAGACGTCGAAGACTTGGCCCGTGCCCTGCGCGGTGAGCTTTTCTCGCGGCGCTACGGCGATGCGGTGCGCCTGGAAGTGGCCGATACCTGCCCGAAACACCTGTCGGACTATTTGCTCAAGCAGTTCAACCTGGGCGAGACCGAGCTGTATCAGGTCAATGGCCCTGTGAACCTGACGCGCCTGTTCAGCATCACCGGCCTGGACAGCCACCCGGAGCTGCAATACACGCCATTCACCCCGCAGATCCCGAAGCTGCTGCAAAACAGCGAGAACATCTTCAACGTCGTGAGCAAGCAGGACATCCTGCTGCTGCACCCGTTCGAGTCCTTCACCCCGGTGGTCGACCTGCTGCGCCAGGCTGCCAAGGACCCGCATGTGCTCGCTGTGCGCCAGACGCTGTACCGTTCCGGCGCCAACTCGGAAATCGTGGATGCATTGGTCGACGCTGCGCGTAACGGCAAGGAAGTCACCGCGGTGATCGAACTGCGTGCACGCTTTGACGAAGAGTCCAACCTGCAACTGGCCAGCCGCCTGCAAGCGGCCGGTGCGGTGGTGATCTACGGTGTGGTCGGTTTCAAGACCCACGCCAAGATGATGCTGATCCTGCGCCGCGAAGCCGGTGAGATCGTCCGTTATGCCCACTTGGGTACCGGTAACTACCACGCCGGCAACGCGAAGCTCTATACCGACTACAGCCTGCTGACCTCCGACGATGCGTTGTGTGAAGACGTTGGCAAGTTGTTCAGCCAGTTGATCGGCATGGGCAAGACCCTGCGCATGAAGAAGCTGCTGCATGCGCCGTTTACGCTCAAGAAGGGCATGCTCGACATGATTGCCCGCGAGACCCAGTTCGCCCTCGACGGCAAGCCGGCGCACATCATCGCCAAGTTCAACTCGCTGACCGATCCGAAAATCATCCGCGCGCTCTACAAGGCCAGCCAGTCCGGTGTGCGCATCGACCTGGTGGTGCGTGGCATGTGCTGCCTGCGCCCAGGCATTGTGGGGGTGTCGCATAACATCCATGTGCGCTCGATCATCGGTCGTTTCCTGGAGCACACGCGGGTCTTCTACTTCCTCAACGGAGGCGAAGAGCAGATGTTCCTCTCCAGCGCCGACTGGATGGAGCGCAACCTCGATAAGCGTGTAGAGACATGCTTCCCGGTGGAAGGCAAGAAGCTGATCATGCGGGTCAAGAAGGAGCTGGAAAGCTACCTCACCGACAACACGCATAGTTGGAGCCTGCAATCGGACGGCCGCTACGTGCGCAACACGCCAACCGGCAACCAGAACCCGCGCAGTGCGCAGGCGACGTTGCTGGAGAAGTTGGGTAGCCCGATTCTCACCGTGAACTAAAAAGTGTGGGAGGGGGCAAGCCCCCTCCCACAATTTGTTTTGTTCTTTGGGTCAGCGCACGTTCAGGCTGAACCCCACCCGCGTCAGCCACTCCGCTTCCTGGGCGAAATCCGCCTGGGTCAACTGGTTTTCATCCAGCCAGCCTTTGGGGAATACCACGTCGAGGCTGTCGCCGTTGGCCCTCAGGGTCACTTGAGGCATTTCCTGGGTGCCACGGATGTGGTGGAACAGGATCGCAAAGCGCAGCAGCGCACACAGGCGTATCAGCTTGATGCCGTCGTCGCCGAATTCGGCAAACTTGTCCTTGGGAATATTGCGGCGGTGGCCGCGCACCAGGAGGGCGAGCATCTGCTGGTCTTCCCGCGAGAAGCCTGCGAGGTCGGAGTGCTCGATCAGGTAGGCGCCGTGCTTGTGGTAATGATAGTGGGCGATGTCCAGACCCACTTCATGCACCTTGGCGGCCCAGCCGAGCAACTCGCGCCATACGCCGTCTTCCAGGTCCCAATCCGCGGCCACCTGGTCGAACGCATGCAAAGCCTTGCGCTCTACGCGAATCGCTTGTTCCAGGTCGACGTGGTAGCGCTCCATCAGCGAGCTGAGGGTACGCTCACGCACGTCCTCATGGTGATGGCGCCCCAACAGGTCATAGAGCACGCCTTCGCGCAGGGCGCCATCGCAGTGGTCCATGCGTTGCAGTTCGAGGGCGTCGAAGATCGCTTCGAGAATCGCAAGGCCGGCCGGGAAGATGGTGCGACGGTCGGGCTTGATGCCATCGAAGTCGATTTTCTCGGCATCGCCCAGCTTGAACAATTTGCGCTTGAGCCACGCCAGCCCTTCGGCGTTGACCTCGCCGGTGCCATGGCCGCCGGCTTTCAAGGCCAGGCCGATGGCGCGGATGGTGCCGGACGAGCCGATGGCCTCATCCCAGGTCAGGCGGTGCAGGGCGTGCTCGATGCTCATGATCTCCAACCGTGCCGCCGTGTAGGCCTGGGCGTAGCGCGCCGGGGTGATCTTGCCGTCCTTGAAATAACGCTGGGTGTAACTGACGCAACCCATCTGCAGGCTTTCACGCAGCAGTGGTTCGAAGCGCTGGCCGATGATGAACTCGGTACTGCCGCCGCCGATGTCCGCCACCAGGCGTTTGCCCGGAGTGTCGGCCAGGGTGTGGGAAACGCCGAGGTAGATCAGGCGGGCTTCTTCACGGCCGGAGATGACTTCTACCGGGTGCCCGAGGATTTCTTCGGCGCGATGGATGAAGTCGTTGCGGTTACGCGCTTCGCGCAATGCGTTGGTGCCCACGATCCGTACGGAGCCCGGGGGCATTCCGTTGATCAGTTGGGCAAAGCGCTTGAGGCAGTCGAGCCCGCGCTGCATGGATTCTTCATTGAGTTGACGCTCGTCGTCGATCCCGGCAGCCAGCTGTACTTTTTCGCCGAGCCGCTCAAGGATGCGGATTTCGCCGTTCTGGGCCTTGGCCACGACCATGTGAAAGCTGTTGGAGCCCAGGTCGATGGCGGCGATCAGGGACAGATTCTTGGCTTGGGATTGCGGCATGGTTTGGGGTCTCGGTCGATAACCTTGCCATCGTGCCACGATCGACCGCTGGCGCCAACGCGTTGTGCTTCGGGAATTTCTCTGAGGCTGTACGTGAGACTTTTTTGTAGGAAATGTAGGTTGTCTTTCCAGGCTTTTGTAGAGGTGCTTCTGGGGCGGCGTAGGATATTTAACTAGTGTAGGTTTTAAGTCCGATTATGATTTTGCCTACAATCCAGGCGTGCAGTTTTTATTCCTTATGTTAGTTGAACCTACCGTTGGAGGTTTCCACGCTGACAGTTTCTTTTTACCGCTCCCACAATAATTGAGGTGCCGTCTTATTCTTTAGTCAACTACCAAGCGAACAGACTGTCACTCGGCAATTTTGCCGTGGTGTTATTTATTTATGGCTTGTCTTGTAAAGAAAAATAAATACACCTGATAACTTTTTGTGACAGGTTGAATATGAAAAAAATTGTTGGATTGACTCTTGGTATCGCTTGCCTGGCCGCAACCCTCAATGCACAGGCTTCCACTACTGCCGAGCTGATCGTCAGGGGTACGATCAAACCGGCGGCGTGTAACCTCAGCATGACCGGCGGCGGCATTATCAACTACGGCGAAATTCCTTCGGGTCAACTGCTCCCGACGGCATTCAATCCGCTTGCGGAAAGGACTACCCCGCTGACCGTCAGTTGCGGTACCACGCCCGCCAAGTTCGGGCTGAAATTTGTCGACCTGCAGGCCGGCAGCAAGGTGCCTGGCATCCTGAATACGCTTGGCGCGGGCTATACCGAGACGCATAACTTTGGCCTGGGCCTTGTGTCTGGCCGCAAGACCGGCGGTTTTGCCGTCACCCTGAAGGATCTCAGGGCTTCGGCCGTTGTGCTCAACCCCATCATGCGTATCGGCGCCGGTGCCTGGCAGAACAGTGACGGAAAAGTCGCGCAGTCGCCTACCCAATACTCCTGGCGATCCGGCGTCACTGCCGTTCCCGCTCCGGTCGCACAACTGACCGGGACTATCGCTGTCAGGGCGGTGATCAATAAAGGCCAGGATCTGGACCTGAGTCGCGACATTACCCTGGATGGGCGCGCGACACTTGAACTGAGCTACATCTAAGCGACTGGAATACAGCCGATCAGGAAACTGACTCGTTTCTTGTCGGCTGTTTCTAAGTGGATTTCAGTTTATCAATTGTCACTTCCCTGTCGTGGAGCGTACTGAGTGCCCAGTCTTTCAGTAGTAAGTCATTCGTGGTTGTTATATGCAGGGTTGTTCTTGTGTTTTATCGGCGTTGCAACTGCGGACGGTATGTTGCCGGAAACTACAGTGGTTGTGCTTTATGAAGCGCAGGGCGAAGCCACCATCAATATAAAAAATACCGATGCGACGCCGGCGCTGCTGCATTCGGTCATTGAAAACATACCGGAAGATCCTGAGCCGCTATTGATTGTTACACCGCCCATTACGCGTGTGGAGGCCGGTGAGACTCAGTTGGTGCGTTTCATCAGTACCCTTGAGGCGCCACTCCAGGCCCAGCGGCTGAAGCGAGTGACCTTCGAGGGGATTCCCCAGGCACGTGCGGCGGGTGGTGCGACCATTGGTATCACCCTGCGGCAGAATTTACCGCTGATCCTGCATCCGCGAGACCTGCCGGTACATCAAACTCCTTGGGAACTGCTGAAGTGGGTACAGGCGGGGGAGCGCCTCACCGTTCACAACGACAGCCTTTATGTGGTGCGCCTTGCGCCGGAGGTGCAATTGCTGCCACGAAGGTCTGCGGCTACTTTGCCACGGACCTACATTTTGCCGGGTGAAACCCTGACGGTGAGGGTTGACGGCGGGCTAGAGGGCTTGACTGAGGTCGAGATTCAACCGGCCACGGTCTATGGGTTTTCGGCGGACAGCTATCGGGCCCTTATCAATGTCAGTGGGGTTGATTGACCCATGACATCGAGTAACAGACTTGTCGCATCGTTATGGCCCAGGCGACCCAGCCTGTTTGTGGGGGTTGCGACGCTATGGAGCTTGCCCGGCCTCGTCCCCGCACTGGAGCTGGGGGAAGGTTTCGACTTGGCGGCGCTGACCACGCACGGTATTGATCCGAAGGTTTCCGACTACTTTCGCAGTGCCGCGCGTTTTCGCGAAGGTGTGCATGTGGTGGGATTGCGGATCAATGGAAACCCGCTTGGGTTGGTGGATGCGCAGTTCGACGCACAAGGGCAGCTGTGTTTTACCCCGGGCTTGCTGGATAAAGCAGGCTTGGTGAAGCCCGCCGGTCTTGTCCGTGAAGGCGACGCCTCGAGTGCGGCCTGCCATGATTTCCTTGGCGCCTTCCCGACGACGATGGTGCGGCTTCGGCCCGGCAGCAATGAAGTGGCGCTGGTGGTACCCACTCAATCACTGCGTGAGCCGCAATGGGAAGCCGCAGACTTTTCCCGAGGCGGCGCCGCGGCGTTGTTCAACTATGACGTGCAGGGGTTTGACAGCCGCTCGCGCAGCGGGCCGAGCCGATTCGTTTCGGCCTATACCGAGGCAGGTTTCAACTTGGGCGATTGGATTGTTCGCAGTCGTCAATTCTATGTATCCGACAACGGGAACGCCCGAACCGAGCATCTCTATGCTTACGCCCAGCGGGACATCGCTGCACTGCAGTCGACTTTCCAGGCCGGCCAGATTTCCACGAATAATCCGCTGTTTGGCGGTATCCAGTTATCGGGTGTGCAGTTTTCTCCTGATGGCCAGTCGCGAGCGCCGGCAGGCAGCAACAACGCCGTGGTGGAGGGGCTGGCCCAAAGCCAATCGCGAATTGAGGTGCGTCAGTCGGGCGTCTTGATCCACAGCACGCTGGTGCCTGAAGGGCCTTTCAGGTTTACGGGCTTGCCTCTGCTCAACGGTACCAGCGACCTGGAGGTCAGCGTCATCGATGTGCGTGGCGCCAAGCGCAACTTCGTGGTGCCCGCGGCCTCTTTCGCGGGAGCTGCGCCGGCTGCGCCCGGTTACTATTTTTCCCTCGGCAAGATACGGGATAACACGCTGGATGAGGCGCCATCGCCCGTCGTCGCCATGGGCAGTGGCACTTGGGGTGTGGGGCGCGATTCGTCAGCCGGGTTCGGTGTGTTGGGCACCGCTGAATACGGGGCGGCCGGCGGTACGCTGAGCAGTGTATTTTTCCAGCGGGTTTCCGTCGGGGCACGTCATAACCTGTCCCGGGACAGTCGCAACGCGGTATCCGGCTCGCGCAGCAGCGTCACCGTAAGCAGCCCGGTGGCCGCCAACGTTGATCTCAACCTCAGTTCGACCCAGCAGACCCGGGGTTACCGCGAGGTCGTTGAAGCGGGCCGCCGAACCACGGCCGATGAGCTGGGGTCGCGCTTCAAGCATCAGTACACGGCGGGTGTGAGCTGGGTTGAACCTACGTTGGGAGTGTTCTCCCTGGGCTATACCCGCAGTGCTCAATTTGACGGGCAAACCGCCGAGCATGTGTTTGCTGCCTGGAACAAGTCGTTCCGCTACGCCGATGTGGCATTGGTCGCTGATTCACAGGTGGGTGGCTCTCAGTCCCGCCATGACGCCGGGCGCGATGACCGCCGCCGTGAGCGTGACCTGGACAATGACTTGTCCGTGCGACTGCAGGTCAGCATGCCCCTGGGTGGCGAGCGCCGTGTAAACAGTTACGTCAGCCGGCGTGGGAATCAGGCCCGTGCCGGCACTGCGTTCAGTGAGCGGGTCAATGACTACGTGCGTTACGAGGTGGGCACCGAGCGTGACCTCAGTAATCGGGAGCAGTCGGTTCGTGGCCAGGTGGACCTGACGCCCCGTTATACCCGACTCGGTCTGGGGGTCAGCCGAGATGCCCAGGGCAGTAGCTATACAGGGCAGTTGCAAGGGGGCGTCGTGGCCCACGCCGGCGGGCTGACATTCTCGCCTTACACCGTGCAGGACACGTTTGGGATCGCCTCGGTGGGCGACATCGGCGCTGCAAGAATCGACACCCCGCAGGGGCCGGTGTGGACCGATTTCAAAGGGCAGGCGGTGATCCCTGGCTTGCCCGCGTACACCAGCAGCCGTCTTGAAGTTCAGACCCGGTCCTTGCCCAAGCGTGTTGACTTGAAGAACGGCACCCAGGTGCTCGCGGCCGGGCGAGGGTCGGTCAATACCGTGGCGTTCGAGGTGGTCAAAGTGCGCCGCGTCCTGCTGACTGCCAGTGACTCACAAGGTCGACCTCTGCCCCAGGGTGCTGCGGTCTTCGACAAGCACAATCGTTTTCTGACCAGTGTGGTGGGAGAGGGCATGATTTTCCTGAACGACCTTAACGACGCGCAAGATTTGCGGGTTTCCTTGTCGGACTCTTCCTCGTGTGTGTTGGACCTTGCCGTAAATGCCCAGCCCGACAATGACAAGTTCTACGAGACAGCCTCGGCGGTGTGCCATGGCCGTTAAGCTGAAATGCATGGGGCTTGCACTGTTCTGCACGGTATCGGTGGCCCAGGGCGTTCGGGCACTGTCGGCTCTCGCTGAGCCAGTCGCGCATCGACTATGGCGTTGTTCACCGCGAGGCGTTGCGCGAAAGCCCGACGGTGACGCTCGGTTCGCGCACGCTGCACTTGAGCGTGCTGTGTGCAGAGCCTTCGGCCATCGCGTTGCGATTCATTGGCGCGGCAGATGGGCGAGGTTTCCGGTTCGGGCAACAGGGGCGCCTGCGGCTGAGTCTCAAGCATGCCCTGATGGATGGGCGCGCCGTCGATTGGGGGCTGGCACACCTGCTCGGTGAGGCCACTCGCGGGCAGTTGTTACCGGGCCAGGTCCTGATGGCACGAGCATTGGGCAAAAGGCTGACGGCCCAGGTCGATGTCGACACTGACCTGCCTGCCGATGCCTTTGAGGTGCGCTATCAGACGGTACTGGAAAGCCAGGGCAATTTCGAACTGGTCAGTCCGGCTGTTCCACTGAACCGATGAAATTGGCGAACTCCGGGGTTTGCGGGTTGGCAAACAACACCTTGGGATCGCCCACTTCATGCACCTTGCCCTGGTGCATGAACACCAGCTTGTCGCCGACTTCCCGGGCAAAGCGCATTTCGTGGGTCACCATGATCAAGGTCATGCCGTCCTTGGCCAGTTGGCGCACGACGCTGAGTACTTCATTGACCAGCTCCGGGTCGAGGGCCGAGGTTATCTCGTCACACAGCAACACTTTGGGCGACATGGCCAGGGCACGGGCAATCGCTACTCGCTGTTGTTGGCCGCCAGAGAGGCGATCGGGGAATGCGTCGAATTTTTCCCCAAGGCCGACCCGCTCCAGCATCTGGCGGGCCAGTTGTGCCGCCTTGGCCTTGGGCACTTTCTGCACCACCTGGGGTGCCAGCATCACATTCTCACCGACCGTCAGGTGCGGGAACAGGTTGAATTGCTGGAACACCATGCCGACTTTCTGTCGCAGGCTGCGCAGGTCGGCGCGGGCGGCGTCCAGGTACTCGCCATCGACTTCGATCACGCCATCGTTAATGGACTCCAGACCATTGAGGGTGCGCAGCAGGGTGGATTTACCCGAGCCGCTGCGGCCGATGATGGCTACCACTTGGCCTTCATCCACCGTCAGGTCGATGCCCTTGAGTACATGATGGTCGCCGTAATACTTATGCAGGGCGGAAATTCTAAGCAGAGGCATGCAGTCTCCTTTCCAGGTAGCGCGCACTGAGGGACAAGGGGTAGCAGAGCAAAAAGTAACCAAGGGCCACCAGGCCATAGACCATGAAGGGCTCGAAGGTGGCGTTGGCGAGCATGCCGCCGGTCTTGGTCAATTCGGTGAAGCCGATGATCGAAGTCACGGCGGTGCCTTTGACCACTTGCACCGAGAAACCCACGGTGGGGGCCACTGCAATGCGCAGGGCCTGGGGCAGAATGACGTAGCGCAGTTGTTCAAGCGGGTTCAGCGCCAGGCTGGCCGACGCTTCCCACTGCCCATGGGCGATGGAGTCGACGCAGCCGCGCCAGATTTCAGCGAGGTAGGCGCTGGTGAACAGGGTCAGGGCAATCGCCGCCGCCAGCCACGGTGAGATATCCACCCCGAGCAGGGCGATGCCGAAAAACACCAGGAACAGTTGCATCAGCAGCGGCGTGCCCTGAAACAGTTCGATGTAGGTACGGGCGACATTGCGCGGGAAGGCCTTGCGGCTGATACGCATCGTCATGACCAGCAGGCCGATCACGCCGCCGCCGATGAATGCCACCAGCGACAATATCAAGGTCCACTGCAGGCCGGTGGCCAGGTTGCGCACGATATCCCAGAAGGAAAAATCACTCATCGGCTGTTCCTCATCACAAATCGGCGACCGATCCAGTTGAGCAACTGACGAATCATCAGTGCCATGCACAGGTAGACCAAGGTGGTCAGGGCATAGGTTTCAAAGGCTCGGAAGTTGCGCGACTGGATAAAGTTGGCGGCAAAGCTGAGTTCCTCGGTGGCGATCTGCGAACACACCGCCGAACCGAGCATCACGATAATGATCTGGCTGCTCAGGGCCGGCCAGACTTTGCCCAGCGCCGGCAGCAATACCACGTGGCGAAACGCTTCGAAGCGCGTCATTGCCAGCGCGGCGGCGGCTTCCAGTTGCCCGCGAGGGATGGCCTGGATACCGGCGCGGATGATCTCGGTTGAGTAAGCGCCCAGGTTGATCACCATTGCCAGCACGGCGGCTTGCCACTCGGTGATTTTCAGCCCCAGGGACGGCAGGCCGAAAAAGATGAAAAACAACTGCACCAGGAACGGCGTGTTGCGGATCAACTCGACATACACACCGAACAGCCAGGCAAATGGCTGAATCTTCCACGCCCGCACCACGGCACCGACTGTGCCCAGGGCCACCCCCAGGATTGCGCCGATGGCTGTCAGCTCAAGGGTGAACAAGGCGCCACGCAACAGCAGATCGGTATTGGCCAGCACCGGCACAAAGTCGAATTGATAGGCCATGGATCAGCTCCGCTTCAGAGATCGGCAGGCAACGGCTCTTTGAGCCATTGCATCGCGTTCTTTTCCAGGCTGCCGTCAGCCTTGGCCGCGACCAGAATCTGATTGACCTTCTCCAGCAGGGCCGGCTCGTTTTTGTTCACCCCCACATACACCGGCGAGTCCTTGAGTTTCACCTTCAGCGCCGGCACGCGTTTCGGGTTGCGCTCGCTGATCGCCACCATCACCACGTTGCCGCTGGCGATCAGATCGACCTGGCCGGCAAGGTAGGCAGCGATGGTCGAGTTGTTGTCTTCGAAGCGTTTGATGGTGGCTTCCTTGGGCGCCACGGCTGTCAGCTCGATGTCTTCAATGGCGCCGCGGGTCACGCTGATGGTCTTGCCCTTGAGGTCGTCGGTGGTGCTGATGGGCGCGTCAGGCGGGCCGAACACGGCCAGGTAGAACGGCGCGTAGGCCTTGGAGAAATCGATGACTTTTTCTCGCTCGGGGTTCTTGCCCAGGCTGGAAATCACCAGGTCGACCTTGCCGGTGGTGAGAAACGGGATGCGGTTGGTGCTGTTGACCGAGGTCAGCTCCAGCTTGACCTTGAGCTGGTCGGCCACCAGCTTGGCGGTATCAATGTCCAAGCCGCGAGGCTTCATATCGGGACCAACCGAGCCGAAGGGGGGGAAATCCTGGGGTACGGCGACCTTGAGGGTGCCGCGGGCAACGATATCGTCCAGACCGTTGGCCTGGGCGGGTGCCTGGCCCAGCATCAGGCTGGCAAACAAGGCAGTGAGCAGGGCGCTGTAGCGCTTGGTCATGGCAACTCTCCGGAAGAGACGGGGGAATGTTCTGTCTGGAGCTATTGCACGGCCCATGCCATGACACTGCCAATGCTCTGGAACGCTGGAGTTTGTTGAGTCTCGTGGTCTTACTGGTCTGAACAGTCAGCTGGCGTTTCGCACCCTTTTCGAGCGCTGCCAAAACCGCGCGAGCCCCTTTGGGGCGTGGCTTGCCGAGGGCTGCGAATAGCTTTACAACTAGCCGCTCAGCTCTCTGGAACCTTGAGTCTTCTATGAATTCCATCGCCCAAGCCGTACCGGAAGCGGCCCTGCAGGCCATCCGCAAACTGATCAAGGAGCAGGGCTTCGCCGCCGGTGATGCGCTGCCGTCCCAACGCGACCTGGCGGTGCAGTTGGGCGTGAGTCGAGCCTCGTTGCGTGAGGCGTTGTCATCCTTGAGTGCCTTGGGCGTGGTCAGTGTGCAGCCAGGTAAAGGCGTGTTCGTTCAAGAGGTACAGGAGACCCCGGGGTTTGCCTGGCCCTTCGCCGCCCAGGCCACGCCGTTGGATATCTTCCAATTGCGCTATGCCCTTGAAGGGTTTGCCGCGGGGTTGGCGGCGGTCATGTTGACGATTGATGAACTGGACACGTTGGAAGATAACCTTGAGGCGATGCGCAAGGTGCTCAAGTCGGGAGACTTTGAAGCCGCCGCCCGGCTGGACTTCGAATTCCATCAACGCATCTTGCTGGCCAGTGGTAACCAGGCGATGGTGAGCATCCTGAGCGCCAGCGCCGACGTGTTCCTGGAAAGCCAGAAGCTACCGTTCATCCGGCCGGAGCGTGCCATGGAAACCTGGCAGGAGCACCGCAGGATCCTGCGTGCCCTGGCGCGGCGCGCCAGTGCGGCGGCGCAGAAAAGCATGCAGGAGCACGTGCGCAACGCGGCGTTGCGTACCGGTATCGCCTTCGTCACCCCGGTAGCGCCGTGAGTTGGGCTATACCCAAACTCATGCGCCGTCATAGGAAGACTCAATCAGAGGCGGCTTCCTGAACGGGGGAAGGGCGGCTATGATGGGCAACGTTTTTTTTGCTTACAATCCGGAGACATCCATGAGCAACGATCTTATCAAGCACGTCACCGACGCGACCTTTGAGGCCGAAGTACTCAAGGCTCAAGGCCCGGTGCTGGTTGACTACTGGGCTGAATGGTGCGGCCCTTGCAAAATGATCGCTCCGGTCCTGGACGACATTGCAACCACTTACGAAGGCAAGTTGACCATTGCCAAGCTGAACATCGACGACAACCAGGAAACCCCGGCCAAGCATGGCGTACGTGGTATCCCGACCCTGATGCTGTTCAAGGACGGTGAGGTTGCGGCTACTAAAGTGGGCGCGCTGTCGAAGTCCCAGTTGCAAGCTTTCCTCGACGCAAACATCTAAGCGTCGTGAAAAAAGCCCCGCAAATCGCGGGGCTTTTTCGTTAAACAGGGCTAGACGCTCCGAAACTCAGGTGGTACATTCGGCCCCGCACTGGTTTCTCCACTGCCCCCTGCAAGCCGTCGCCGACGCATTCCTTTTCGATTAGTACGCGATCCTGTCGCCTTCTCTGCGGCGCGGCCTCATTAAGCCAAAAGCTTAATTTCCCCCCTCCATAAATGATTACGTCATTCCTATATGAATCTGACTGAACTCAAGCAAAAGCCGATTACCGAACTGCTCGAATTGGCCGAACAGATGGGCATAGAAAATATGGCCCGTTCGCGCAAGCAGGACGTGATTTTCTCCCTGCTGAAAAAGCACGCGAAAAGCGGCGAGGAAATCTCCGGTGATGGCGTGCTGGAGATTCTCCAGGACGGCTTCGGCTTCCTCCGCTCTGCAGACGCTTCCTATCTCGCCGGCCCTGACGATATTTATGTCTCGCCGAGCCAGATCCGTCGCTTCAACTTGCGTACCGGTGACACCATCGTTGGCAAGATCCGTCCTCCGAAGGAAGGCGAGCGTTATTTCGCCCTGCTCAAGGTCGACACGATCAACTTCGATCGTCCCGAGAACGCGAAAAACAAGATTCTCTTCGAGAACCTGACCCCGCTGTTCCCGACTGTGCGCATGAAGATGGAGGCCGGTAACGGCTCCACCGAAGATTTGACCGGTCGTGTAATCGACCTGTGCGCCCCGATCGGCAAAGGCCAGCGTGGTCTGATCGTCGCACCGCCGAAAGCCGGTAAGACCATCATGCTGCAGAACATTGCAGCGAACATCGCACGTAACAATCCTGAAGTTCACCTGATCGTGCTGTTGATCGATGAGCGTCCGGAAGAAGTGACTGAAATGCAGCGCACCGTGCGCGGCGAAGTGGTCGCCTCGACGTTCGATGAGCCGCCAACCCGCCACGTGCAGGTTGCCGAAATGGTGATCGAGAAGGCCAAGCGCCTGGTTGAACACAAGAAAGACGTGGTGATCCTGCTCGACTCCATCACCCGTCTGGCCCGTGCCTACAACACTGTGATCCCAAGCTCCGGCAAAGTATTGACCGGTGGTGTCGATGCCCACGCCCTGGAGAAACCGAAACGTTTCTTCGGCGCTGCGCGGAACATCGAAGAAGGCGGCTCGCTGACCATTATCGCCACCGCGCTGGTTGAAACCGGCTCGAAGATGGACGAAGTGATCTACGAAGAGTTCAAGGGTACCGGCAACATGGAACTGCCCCTGGACCGTCGTATTGCCGAGAAACGTGTGTTCCCGGCGATCAACATCAACCGTTCCGGCACCCGCCGTGAAGAGTTGCTGACCGCCGACGACGAACTGCAACGCATGTGGATTCTGCGCAAGTTGCTGCACCCGATGGACGAAGTCGCCGCCATCGAGTTCCTGGTCGACAAGCTGAAAACCACCAAGACCAACGACGAGTTCTTCTTGTCGATGAAGCGTAAGTAATACGACGTTTCAGGTCTGAAAGAATGGCGCCCCCAGGGGCGCCTTTTTTTATCGAGAAAGGGAGCTTTTCATCGTGAACGTGTCAGTTAAGAAACACAAAAATCTCTTTCATTGTTAATCTTTGTACTTTTTACCTGACTGGCTCACTGATTTATGACCACCCTTGCTTATCGACGAGACATTGACGGGTTACGTGCCATCGCAGTGCTGGCGGTCGTGCTGTTTCATTTCGGCGTGCCGGGCTTCACTGGCGGCTTTGTCGGTGTTGATGTTTTCTTTGTGATTTCCGGTTATCTGATCACTACGATCATTTGGCGCGAGCGTGAAGCTGGGCGTTTCAGCTTTGTGGATTTTTGGGCCCGGCGCGCCCGACGTATCCTGCCGGCGCTGTGCGTGATGATGCTGACGGCAGTGGTTGTGGGCTGGTTCCTGCTGGCGCCCAAGGACTACGAGGAACTGGGGCGTTCGATTCACAACCAGGTAATTTTCATCTCAAACCTGTTTTTCATGCGCCAGGATGGCTACTTCGATGTAGCGTCCGATATGAAGCCCATGCTGCATACGTGGTCGCTGTCGGTTGAAGAACAGTTCTACATTGTTTTTCCGCTGTTACTGACGTTGCTCTCGAGTCAGGTAAAGCGCTGGCGCATGGCTTTGTTGGTCCTGGCGCTGGCGTCCTTTGCCGCCTGTGTCTGGACACTGCCCCGTTATCCAGAAAAAGCTTTTTACCTGCTGCCCATGCGGGCCTGGGAGCTGCTGGCCGGATCCCTGCTGGCGGTGATGCCGCTGCGGGCATATCGAGCAAGCCCAATATTGGCTCAAGGTATCAGTCTTGCCAGCCTGGCCCTGATCCTGGTGGCGGTGTTCGGTTATGACGCCACCACGGATTTTCCGGGGGCTGCCGCGCTGTTGCCGGTATTGGGCGTGGTAGGGCTGATCTGGGCCAACGGCCAGCAAGTCACACTGGTCGGGCAATTGCTGGGCAGCCGGGTGATGGTGGGTATAGGGCTGATCTCCTACTCGTGGTACCTGTGGCATTGGCCTGTGCTGGTCTATGGCAAATACGCCAGCCTTGATGGTCTGGCGGCATGGGAACTTGGCGGATTGCTGGGTTTGAGTATGGTCTTGGGTTATATGTCCTGGCGTTTCGTCGAGGCGCCGTTTCGTGAGAAGCGGCTGTTGGCGGGGCGGCGCTCAATTCTGGTTGCGGCGGTTATCGGGTTGGTCGGCCTGGGGCTTGTCGGCAAAAGCATGACCTGGACGGACGGCGCGCCTTGGCGGCTATCGCCGAAGGCGTTGCAGTTCGCCCAGGCGCGGGTCTGGAGCCCTAAACTGATGAATTGCCTGTCGGATGACAAGAAAAACGATCATCGAGAGCTATGTCATTTTGGCCCGGACTCCACCAGCCGTGTTCTGGTTTGGGGCGACAGTCATGCTTCGGCCTTGATTCCCGCACTCAAGGATGGCGCAAGCAGGTACGGCTTGAGCATTACCCAGGCCGGGTATTCAGGTTGTACGCCGTTCTACCGCAAGGAAAGCACACCGGGATGCCAGGCGTTCAATCAGCGCGTCGCCGAAGTGCTGGAGCAGGGGGCGTTCAGTGACGTGGTTCTGGCCGCGCGCTGGAGCCTCTATATCTATGGCGAACACTCCGGTGATACCGGCGCCTCGATTCACGACCCGGCGACCGGCAAGTATGACCGTGCTGTCGCCGAGCAGCTTTTTGCCGCTGCTGTGCGTGCACAAGTCCAGCGGCTGCGCGCCGGCGGCCATCGGGTGTGGTTGGTCAAAGAGGTGCCGCTGCTGCCCTTCAGCGCGCCTTATCGTCTGAGTCGCCTGGCAATGCTGGGGCGACCGACGGATAGAGAAGGCATGCCTGTCGCGGATCACCTCCAGCGTCAAGCCTATATCAATGATGTGTTCGAGCAGCTTGCCAAGGCGGACTCCGGTGTCATGTTGCTGGACCCGGCCTCCAGGCTGTGCGACGCCGGGGGATGGTGCGGCGTCGAACTTGAGGGGCATTCCTTGTACACCGACGACAATCACCTCTCGGATGTGGGCGCGCGGTTTGTCGAGGCGTTCCTCGAACCCTTGTTCAACGCGTCGCATGCCTCTGCCGTGACGGATAATGGCGTGCAATAAGCTGCCAGCCGCCCTCAGAGCAGGTAGGATGTACGCCTATTTTACGGGTGGCATGGTTAATGAAATTCAAGGATCTTCGGGATTTCGTGCAGCAACTTGAGCAGCGCGGAGAGTTGAAACGTATCCAGATGCCGATTTCGCCGGTGCTGGAAATGACTGAGATTTGCGACCGCACCTTGCGTAACAAGGGCCCGGCGCTGCTGTTCGAGAACCCGACCGGGTTTGATATCCCGGTGCTCGGCAACCTGTTCGGCACGCCCGAGCGCGTGGCCTTTGGCATGGGCGCCGAGTCGGTCAGCGAGTTGCGCGAGATCGGCAAGCTGCTGGCCTTCCTCAAGGAGCCCGAGCCGCCGAAGGGCTTGAAAGATGCCTGGTCGAAGCTGCCGATCTTCCGCAAGATCATCGCCATGGCCCCCAAAGTGGTCAAGGACGCGGTCTGCCAGGAAGTGGTCATCGAAGGCGACGATGTCGACCTGGCCATGCTCCCGGTGCAGACCTGCTGGCCCGGCGATGTCGGCCCCCTGATCACCTGGGGCCTGACCGTCACCAAAGGCCCGAACAAGGAGCGTCAGAACCTCGGCATCTACCGTCAGCAAGTGATCGGCCGTAACAAGGTCATCATGCGCTGGCTGAGCCATCGTGGCGGCGCCCTGGATTACCGTGAATGGTGCGAAAAACACCCGGGTAAACCGTTCCCTGTTTCCGTGGCCCTCGGCGCTGACCCGGCCACCATCCTGGGCGCCGTGACCCCGGTGCCTGACAGCCTGTCCGAATATGCGTTCGCCGGCCTGCTGCGCGGTAACCGTACCGAACTGGTGAAGTGCCGTGGCAATGACCTGCAAGTACCAGCCACCGCGGAAATCATCCTTGAAGGCGTGATTCATCCAGGCGAGATGGCCGATGAAGGCCCCTACGGCGACCACACCGGTTATTACAATGAAGTCGATAGCTTCCCGGTGTTCACCGTGGAGCGCATCACTCACCGGATCAAGCCGATCTACCACAGCACCTACACCGGCCGTCCGCCGGATGAGCCGGCCATTCTCGGCGTGGCATTGAACGAAGTGTTTGTCCCGATCCTGCAAAAGCAATTCCCGGAGATCACCGACTTCTACCTGCCGCCGGAAGGCTGTTCGTACCGCATGGCCGTTGTGACCATGAAGAAGTCATACCCAGGGCATGCCAAGCGGGTAATGCTGGGTGTATGGTCGTTTTTACGACAGTTCATGTACACCAAGTTCGTTATCGTCACCGACGACGACATCAATGCCCGCGATTGGAACGACGTGATCTGGGCCATCACCACGCGCATGGACCCCAAGCGCGACACGGTGATGATCGACAACACGCCGATCGACTATCTCGACTTCGCCTCGCCGGTATCGGGCCTGGGTTCGAAGATGGGGCTGGATGCCACCCACAAATGGCCGGGTGAGACCACCCGCGAGTGGGGCCGAGTAATCGTCAAGGATGAGGCCGTCACTGCCCGTGTCGATGCGATCTGGAAAGAATTGGGAATAGATTGATGCGTGTAACCCTGCAACCTTCCGGCGCCGTGCTGGAGCTGGTCCCTGGCGAGCGAATCCTCGAAGGCGCGCGCCGCCTCGGCTATGAGTGCCCTCAGGCCTGTCGCAATGGCGTGTGCCATGTGTGTGCGGCGCTGTTGGTGGAGGGCCGCGTGCGGCAGGCCGGTGAGGTGCGTGACCACGGTGAGTTCTACACGTGCATCGCAGAACCGCTGGAAGATTGCATTGTGTTGTGGGATGGCGTGCTGGCGCCGGGAGAGTTGCCGTTGCGCAAATTGTCGTGCCAGCTGAGCGAGTGCGTGGAGGTGGGCGGCGATGTGTGGCGTGTACGCCTGCGTGCGCCGGCCGGTAAGGCGGTGCGTTACCACGCCGGCCAGTACCTGATGATCGAGCGGGAGAACGGCGAGAAATCGGCATTCTCCCTGGCTTCAGCGCCCCACGCCGGGCGCGATCTGGAGCTGCATGTACTGGCGCGCGAAGACAGCGCCCGCAACCTGCTGGACCAGTTGCAGCGTAACCAGATGGCTCGCGTCGAACTGCCATTTGGTGACACTCACCTGGCCGAGTTGCCCGACGGGCCGCTGGTGTTGATCGCCGCCGGTACCGGCATGGCGCAGATGCACAGCCTGATCGAGCATTGCCGCGCCTCTGGCTTCAAGCACCCGGTACATCTCTATTGGGGCGTGCGCCGACCCGAAGACTTCTACGAAATCGAACACTGGCCACAGTGGCAGCAACTGCCCAACCTGTTCCTGCACAAAGTGGTCAGCGATCTGTGCGGCTGGGAAGGGCGTTGCGGGTTGTTGCATGAAGCCGTGTGTGAAGACATTGCCGACCTCAAGGCCGTCCATGTCTACGCCAGCGGCTCTCCGGCCATGATCTATGGCACTTTGGATGCGCTGGTCGAGGCCGGCATGGATGCACACCAGATGCGTGCCGACGTATTTGCCTACGCACCCCGCCCTTAAAAACGCGCGCCGGCCGTGAGCATTGCGGCATTGAAACCCAGCAGCACGAACTCACTGGCCACCGGGCCGACATGCACGCCCACTGAGGGGATGATCGCCGGGGCCACGCCGAATCGGTTGAGCGGTATTTTATCGCGGTATTGGCCGCGATAACCCTGGAGTGCGCCCGCTGTCAACTTCACGTAGAGCGGTGATTGAGCAATATCGTAGCGCTTGCCGGCGTAGACATAGTAAGAGCGCTGACTGAACGAGTTACGAAACGTCGCTGCGCCATACACCCGCCCTGACGCTTCGTTACGCTCCAGGTTGATCAGATCCTGATGGTTATTGTGCTGTGGATTCGGTGAAAAATGCCGGGTGTACAGGCTGGTCTGTGCGTACCAGAAACCTTTTTCGTCTTCGCTGGCCAGCGTTGTGGCAGCCGGCGCCAATAGCAGCAGACCGGTAATAAGATATTTCATGGTTCGACCTCGGTAGTCGTTTGAAGGGGCGGCTAGGGTGGGTCGCTGAACGCCACAGTTTGACGGTTGGCGTCCTGCGTGGCCTGAACCTGAGCTGACAATCAGGTCGCCTATGCTTATGCAATTTCGGTATTTTTTAAGTAAGAAATATCTTATTAAGCTATAAGCAACGGACTACCGACTTTCTGCCAATAACCAATAAATGACCGCCACCGCCCGCCAGCCGGATCGATCGTCAGAACTCAGAGCATTGAAGTTCCGAGTAGATTCCAAGGGGAGCGGTATGGGGAGCTACAAGACGTACAGGTTGTACACAGCACTTTTGTCGGCCAATTTGCTGACCGCTGTGGGATTTAATCCAGTCCACGCGGCCGAAGCCGCCGCCGAGGCACCGAAACTCGATACCGTGATCGTCACCGGTACCCGCGCCCAAGAGCGCACCGCCAGCGCATCGCTGTCGCCTGTCGATGTGATTTCCGGCGAAGCCCTGCGCAGCACCGGCTCCGATGAGTTGGGCGCGGTACTCGCACGGTTGATTCCATCGATCAACTTCCCCCGTCCGAGCCTGGTGGACGGTGCCGAACTGGTGCGCCCGGCACAGTTACGTGGGCTGTCGCCGGATCAAGTCCTGGTGCTGGTCAACGGAAAACGGCGGCATACCAGCGCTTTCGTCAATCTCGGCGGTGCCGTGGGGCGTGGTTCTGCGCCGGCGGATTTGAATGCGATCCCGCTGTCGGCGGTAGACCATATCGAAGTGCTGCGCGATGGCGCGTCCGCCCGTTACGGCTCGGATGCGATTGCCGGGGTGATCAACGTAATCCTCAAGCACGCCGACCACGGCGGCTCGATCTCCAGCAAGTTCGGCCAATACAAAAAAGGTGATGGCATCCAGCGCAACCTCAGCGGCAACACCGGGCTGGCGCTGGGCGATAACGGCTTTATCAATCTCTCGGGCGAAGGGGCCGACAACGATTACACCAACCGCGCCGGCAACGATTTTCGCCCCGCCAGCGTAGGCTCCACGACCTATGGCCAACGAGTGTTCCGCCAGGGCGAACCGGCCACGGATGAAGGCAAGTTCCAGTTCAACGGCGAATATGCGTTCAGCGATGCGGCCGAACTCTATAGCTTTGGCGGCTACAGCAAGCGGCGCGGCGAGACGGCTGCGTTTTACCGGGCGAGCAATGCGTCCAACAACATTGCGGCGCTCAACCCTAATGGCTACCTGCCGTTGATCAAAGGCAACCTGGAAGACACCTCACTGGTCGTGGGCTTGCGCGGCTTGCTGGCCTATGACTGGCATTACGACCTGTCGGCCAACTACGGCAAGAACCAGTACGAGTTGGGGACCGAAACCATCAACACCTCCCTTGGCCTGGCCACGCCGCGCAAATTCAACAACGGCACCCTGAGCAACGACCAGCGCCAAGTCAGCCTGGACCTGTCGCGTGAGTTCGACGTGGGGTTCTTGCCCTATCCTGTCTCGGTGGCCTTGGGTGGCGAATACCTGCGCCAGGGTTATCAAATCGAAGCGGGCGAGCCGGCGTCCTACTATCAGACCGGCAGTTCGGGCTTAGGTGGGTTCCGCGATGCCGACGCCGGCAGCACCTCTCGTCATAACTGGGCCCAATACCTGGACCTGGAAACCAATTTCACCGAAAAACTCAGCGCCTCGGCCGCCGTGCGGCATGAGGATTACAGCGACTTCGGCTCCAACGTCAGCGGTTCGCTGTCGGCCCGCTATGACTTCACCCCGCAAGTGGCCTTGCGCGGCAGCCTTTCCAACGGCTTCCGCGCGCCGTCCCTGGCCCAACAGAACTTTGCCTACACCTCGTCGCAACTGATCGGCAGCACTATCCAGGAGGCCGGCACCTTTCCGGCCAGCAGCCAAGTCGCCCGCTTGCTCGGTGCTGAAGACCTGAAGCCCGAGAAATCGCGCAACTACAGTCTCGGCCTGGTGCTGGAGCCGACCGATGACCTGACCGTGACGCTCGACGTCTACCGCATCGATATCCGCGACCGCATCAGTCTGTCCTCCAACCTCAACCTGAACCCGGCGACCATCGCGTACCTGCAAGCCAACGGTGTCGGCAATATCAACTACACCAGCGCCCGTTACTTCACCAATGCCACCGACACCAGCACCGACGGCGTCGACCTGGTGGCCAACTATCGCTACCTGTTCGATAACGGCATTCGTTGGAACAGCACCGTCGGCTACAACTACAACCACACCCAGGTTACTGACGTGAAAGCCAACCCGGCGATCCTGGACAGCCTGGGAGCCAACCTGGTGCGGGTCGATCGTCGTGAGCGCATCGGTTTGCTCGGCGATACCACACCGCAGCACAAGTTGAGCCTGGGCAACGATTTCACCTATGGCAACTGGGCACTGCACAGCAACCTGGTGCGCTATGGCGAGTTCACCAGTTACCAGGCGGACAAGGTCAACGACCAGACCTTCAAGGCCGCCTGGGTGCTCGACCTTTCGGCGGACTACAAGTTGAAGAACTGGACCTTCACCCTGGGCGGCGACAACATCACCGACAAATACCCGGAGAAGGTCAACGCGTACGCCAGCAGCGGCGGCAATCTCGCCTACAGCACTTTTTCGCCGTACGGTTACAGCGGCGCGTTTTATTACGGTAAAGTTGCTTACAACTGGTAATACACAGGGGGCGCACTGTTTTTCGCCATGACCGCCATTGAAACCGATCTTTTGCAATTGGCTTACCCTCCGCGGCTCGATCTGGGGCCGCAACTGACTCACGAACAATTGATGAGCTCCATGCAGGCCACTATGGCTCGGCATAAGGGAGGGCCGGTCTGGCTATTTGCTTATGGTTCGCTGATCTGGCGTCCTGAATGTTCGTCGACCGAGCGGGTGCGGGCGCGGGTCCACGGTTATCACCGCGGCCTGTACCTGTGGTCTCACGAGCACCGTGGCACGCCGGAATTGCCGGGGTTGGTGTTTGGCCTGGATCGCGGGGGTTCCTGCAGCGGGTTTGCCTACCGTTTGCCGGAAGACCAATTGGAAGCGTCGTTGTACGCCTTATGGCAGCGCGAAATGCCCTACCCCTCGTACCGGCCGCACTGGCTCAGTTGCCGCCTGGAAGATGGCAATCAGGTGCAGGCGCTGGGGTTTGTGTTGGAGCGGCATTTGCCCAGCTATGCCGGAAACTTGCCGGATATCGTACTCAATCATGTGCTGCAAAGCGCTTGCGGGCGTTACGGCACCACTCGCGATTATGTCGAGCAGACCGTGAACGCCCTGCGTAGCCACGCCATGCCAGATAAGAATCTGGAGGCGCGGCTCAAGCGTTGTACCAAGGATTGCTCAAGCGGTAGCTGATCGCGCTTCGCTGACGCTGTTGGTATGCCACAGCGTAGGAACCAGGAACGCGATGGCCAGCAGGCACGCGCCTACCAACAACACAAACCCACCGTTCCAGCCGAAATGGTCGACGGTGTAGCCCATGGCCGCGCTCGCCGCCACCGAGCCCCCCAGGTAACCGAACAGCCCGGTGAAACCCGCAGCGGTTCCCGCAGCTTTCTTCGGCGCCAGTTCGAGCGCCTGCAGGCCGATCAGCATGACCGGGCCGTAGATCAGGAAACCGATGGAAAACAGCGCGATCATGTCGATGGTCGGGTTGCCCGCTGGGTTGAGCCAGTAAACCAGGGTCGCCACGGTCACCAGCGCCATGAACACCACGCCGGTCAGGCCACGATTGCCACGGAAGATCTTGTCCGACATCCAGCCGCACAGCAGCGTACCGGGAATACCGGCCCACTCGTAGAAGAAGTACGCCCACGAGGTTTTGTCCACGTCGAAGTGTTTGGCTTCCTTGAGGTACGTCGGTGCCCAGTCCAATACGCCGTAGCGCAGCAGGTAGACAAACACGTTGGCGAAGGCGATGTACCACAGCATTTTGTTGCGCAGCACGTATTTGACGAAGATTTCCTTGGCGCTGAACTCTTCTTCGTGGCTGGCGCTGTAGCCTTCCGGGTAATCGTTCTTGTATTGCTCGATCGGTGGCAGGCCCACCGATTGCGGCGTGTCGCGCATGGTAATGAAGGCAAAGGCCGCCACCAGCAATGCCACGGTGGCCGGGACGTAGAACGCCGCGTGCCAGTCATTGAACCAGGCCATTCCCAGCAGGAACAGCGGGCCGATCAGGCCGCCGCCGACGTTGTGCGCCACGTTCCATACCGACACCACGCCGCCGCGTTCTTTCTGCGACCACCAGTGCACCATGGTCCGGCCACTGGGTGGCCAGCCCATGCCCTGGGCCCAGCCGTTGATGAACAGCAAGATGAACATCATGGTTACGCTGGACGTTGCCCAAGGTGCGAAACCGAAAATGAACATCACCCCCGCTGAGACCAGCAGGCCGAAGGTCAGGAAGTAGCGAGGGTTGGAGCGGTCGGACACCAGGCCCATCAGGAACTTGGACAGACCGTAGGCAATCGCGATCGCCGACATCGCCAGGCCCAGTTCGCCACGGGTGTAACCCTCGTCGATCAGGTAGGGCATGGCCAGCGAGAAGTTTTTGCGCAGCAGGTAGTACCCGGCGTAACCGAAGAAGATACCGGCGAAGATCTGCCAGCGCAGCCGTCGGTAGGTACTGTCTATTTTTTCTTCAGGCAGGGGTGCCTGGTGTGCGGCAGGACGAAAGAAAGCAAACATTCAAGAGCTCCAAATTTCTTGTTTTGACTGCGGATGCGAATGTTACAGTTTCGTTACCGAAAATAGCATCGCCTCTGATCTGCAAACACAGGAAAACGGAGCGATTGCATGTTCTCTTACGAACATGTCGCAAATAGACAAGCGTGGGTCGTAATCTGCTTCTTAGAAATAATGCAGATCAAAATGTGGGAGGGGGCTTGCCCCCGATAACGGTGGGTCAGTCAATAAATACAGTGACTGACACCCTGCTATCGGGAGCAAGCCCCCTCCCACATTTGCCCGCATTTCAAGTTGATTAGCGGGTTTGGACGACCACTTTGCCCACTGCCTTGCGCTGCCCCAAGTCATTGATCGCCTGAGCCGCTTGCTCCAGCGGGTACACCTGCGACACCAACGGCTTCAACTTGCCCTCGCCATGCCAGGTGAACAATTGCTGGAAGTTCGCCGCATTGTCCTGTGGCTGGCGCTGGGCGAACGAGCCCCAGAACACCCCGACCACGGCCGCGCCCTTGAGCAGGGCCAGGTTCACCGGTAGTTCGGGAATGCGCCCACTGGCAAAACCCACCACCAGCAGGCGGCCGTTCCAGGCAATCGAGCGAATGGCCTGATCAAACAGATCGCCGCCCACCGGGTCGTAAATCACATCGACGCCGTTACCGTTGGTCAGGCGTTTGATTTCTTCCTTGAGGCTCGCCTCGCTGTAGTTGATCAACTCATCGGCGCCGGCGGCCTTGGCCACGGCCAGTTTTTCGGCGCTGCTGGCGGCGGCGATCACGCGGGCGCCCATGGCCTTGCCGATCTCCACGGCCGCCAGGCCCACGCCACCGGAGGCACCGAGCACCAGCAGGGTTTCACCGGGTTGCAGGTGGGCGCGTTGTTTCAGCGCGTGCATCGAGGTGCCGTAGGTCATGCTGAATGCGGCGGCGGTGTTGAAATCCATACTCGGTGGAATCGGCAGCACGTTATAGCCCGGCACAGCGACCTGCTCGGCAAAGCTGCCCCAGCCCGTCAGCGCCATGACCCGGTCACCGACTTTCAAGTGGCTGACGTTTTCACCGACCGCACTGATGACGCCTGCCGCTTCGCCACCCGGCGAGAATGGGAAGGGCGGCTTGAACTGATATTTACCCTCGATGATCAAGGTGTCCGGAAAGTTCACCCCGGCAGCGTGCACGTCCAGCAGGACTTCGTTCTTCTTGAGCGCCGGGCTCTCGATCTCTTCCAGCACCAGGGTTTCGGCGGGGCCGAAGGCTTTGCACAGCACAGCTTTCATCGGACTATTCCTTTTGGCGTCGTGGCCGATAAGTGTAGGAGGGTACGCCGGTGGGTCAACGAGCATGCCCGGGCCTGATAAGCCGCCATAAGCTTGTGCTCAGCCTTGCTAGCGTTATGCTACCGGGCAACCGAATGTGAGGATTGAACTGTGAAAGCGTGGATTCTGTTGATGCTGGCCCTGACCTTGCCGATGGCGGCCCAGGCCGAAGAAGCCAAAGAAGGCGAGGCGCCGAAGGTCAGCTATATCAGCCTGACGCCGCCGTTCGTGGGCAACTACGGCCTGGACGGTACGGCGAAACTCAAGGTGTACAAGGCCGACATCGCGCTGCGTGTGACCGGGCCTGAAGCCGCTGCTGCGGTCAAAGCCAACGATGCATTGATTCGTAACCAATTGGTGGCGCTGTTCACCCAGCAGACCAACGAGGCCATGAGCACGGTCGAAGGCAAAGAGAAACTGCGCCAGGAAGCCTTGAAGCAGACCCAGCAAGTCATGAATGACGAAACCGGTAAGCCGATGGTGGAAGACCTGTTGTTCAACAACCTGATCATCCAGTAAGTCGCTGCGCGACTATCGGGAGCAAGCCCCCTCCCACATTTGCTCGGGTGTGGGAGGGGGCTTGCCCGCGATGACGGCGGTACAGGCGCCTCAGGAAGCCAGGCTTTTACGAAACCTGGCCAACGCCACCGCAAAGAACACCAGCCCGATTCCCGCCAGTGCCAACAGGTCCGGCCACACCACGCTCACGCCGGCATCCCTGAACAGGATCGCCGCACTGAGGCTCACAAAGTGCGTTGACGGCGAGCCCTGCATCACCCACTGCAACCATTCGGGCATGCTGTCCAGCGGCGTGCTGCCACCGGAGAGCAGCAGCATCGGGATGATCACCGGGATCGCCAGCAAGCCGAACTGAGGCGTCGAGCGGGCGAGGGTGGCGAGGAAAATCCCCAGGGCGGTGCTGGCAAACAGGTACAGCGCCGTGACCAGCAGGAACAGGCTCAGGGAACCGGCCAGCGGCACGCCGAGCAGGCCCTTGACCACCCATTCCACGGACAGCCAGGTACACAGCACCACCACCAGCATGTTGCTCCAGATTTTCGCCAGCATGATTTCCAGAGCGGTCAGTGGCAGCACCAGCAAATGGTCGAGGGTGCCGTGTTCACGCTCACGCAGCAGCGCGGTGCCGGTCAATACGATGGCGAGGATGGTGATGTTGTTGACGATCTGGATCACCGCCAGGAACCAGCCACCCTCCAGGTTGGTGTTGAATAATGCGCGCGTGGTCAGCTGCGCCGGTGCCTTGCCGGCGGCATTGGCCTGGTCGCTGTAGCGCTGCAGTTCACGCTGGAAAATCCTGCCGATATAGCCTGCGCCCATGAATGCCTGGCTCATCGCCGTGGCGTCGACGTTCACTTGGATGTCCGGTTGGCGACCCGCCAACAGGTCCGACTGGAAGTTGGCCGGCACATTGATCACGAAGGTATACGCGCCGCTATCCATGACCTTGTCCAACTGATCGTAGGCCAACGGCACAGGCGGCTGAAACTCGGGCGGCTGCAACGCTTCGGCCATCTGCCGCGAGAGCGCGCTGTGGTCCTCATCGACAATGGCCACGCTGGCGTTATGCACACCGATCACCGAACCGGCGGCGGGCATGTAGATGGCCACCGTGAAGGCGTAGAACAGAAACAACAGCAACACGCTGTCGTGGCGCAGGCTGGTCAGTTCCTTGATCCCCAGGCGCAGGATATGCGCGAACCTGTGCATCAGGCCTCCTGCTTCTTGAGCATGATCAGGCTCAACCCGGTGAACCCGACGAAAAACCCGAACAGCGCCAGGCATTGCGGCCACAACTGGCGCAGGTCCAGGGCCTTGGTGAAGGTGCCTACGGCGATGTCCAGGAAGTGTCCCGCCGGGAACAGCGCGCCCATCAACGCGGCCGCGCCTTCCAGGGACGAACGCGGCACGATCAGCCCGGAAAACTGGATGGTCGGCAGGCTGGTGATAATCATGGTGCCGAGGATCGCTGCGATCTGGGTGCGGGTGAATGCAGAAATCAGCAGACCCATGCTGGTGGTGGCCAGCACATACAATAGACCGCCGAATGCCAGGGCCACACCGCTGCCCTTGAAGGGCACGCCGAACAACCAACGGTTCATCGCCACCAGCAGCGCCAGGTTGACCAGGCTGACGGCCAGGTACGGTGCCTGCTTGCCCAGCAGGAACTCCAGGCGCGTCAGGGGCGTGGCATAGAAGTTGGTGATCGAGCCCAGTTCTTTCTCGCGCACAATGCCCAGGGCCGTGAGCATGGCTGGGATAAACGCCAGAATCAGTGCCATTACTCCCGGGCCGATGGCATTGACGCTGACCACGTCCTGGTTGTAGCGAAAGCGCGTTTCCAGCTTGGCCGCGACCTGGTTGCCACGAGGCAGGCTGCTCAGTTCGGCCAACTGTTGGAGATTGCCCAGGTGCACCGCCTCTACATAGTTGCGGCTGGTTTCCGCACGAAACGGCATGCCGCCGTCGAGCCAGGCGGCCACCGTGGGCTGACGCCCGGCATAGAGGTCGCGGCCAAAACCGGGTGGGATCTCCAGGGCCAGTTTGATTTGCGAGCGTTGCAGGCGCCGGTGCAGTTCGTTGGCGTCGTGAATCGGCGCTTGTTCGGCGAAGTAGCGCGAGCTGCGAAAGGCTTCCAGGTAGGCGCGACTTTGTGGGCTCTGATCCTGGTCATAGACGGCGAAGGCGAGGTTTTCCACGTCCAGGGAAATGCCGTAGCCGAAGATCACCATCATGAACATCGCCCCGAGCAGGGCGAAGGCCATGCGCACTTTGTCGCGCAGCAACTCCTTGCCTTCGCGGCTGGCCACGGCCAACAGCCGGGCCAGGCTGAAACCGCGCTTGCTGACGGGCGGCGCGCCGGCTTCGCTGACGGTGGCGCTGGGCGCAGTGGGTTCCGGCCCACCTTGGGCCTGCTCCAGGCAGGTGACGAAGGCCGCTTCGAGGGTGTCGCCGTGGAACTGCTGTTGCAGTGCCTGCGGTGTGTCACAGGCCAGCACTTTACCCGCGTGCATCAGGGAAATACGGTCGCAGCGCTGGGCTTCGTTCATGAAGTGGGTGGACAGGAAGATCGTCACGCCCTGCTCCCGGGACAGCTCGATCAGCAGCCGCCAGAAGTCATCCCGGGCGGCCGGGTCGACGCCCGAGGTCGGTTCATCGAGGATCAGCACTTCAGGGCGATGCAGCACCGCCACGGCCAGCGACAAGCGCTGGCGCAGGCCGAGGGGTAATTCGCCGGAAGGTTGCTCGGCCACCTCCCCCAGGTCGAAGCGCTGGATCAGTTCATCAATGCGTGGGCCGCTGTCGGCCTTGGGCAAGTCGAACAATTGCGCATGAAGCACCAGGTTTTGCCGCACGCTGAGTTCGCCGTACAGCGAAAAGCTTTGCGACATGAACCCCACGCGCTTGCGGGTCGCCAGGTCCTTGGCGTTCACCGGGTTGCCCAGCAGCGTCGCGCTGCCTTCGGTGGCCGGCATCAGCCCGGTGAGCACTTTCATGGTGGTGGTCTTGCCGCAGCCGTTGGAGCCGAGGAAGCCGAAAATCTCGCCACGACCGATGGCGAAACTGACTTTATCGACGGCAGTGAAGTCGCCGAAGCGCAGGGTCAGGTCGTGGGCTTCGATGGCGATGGCGGCGTTGTCGCCTGCACGCGATGGAATCACCAGGGGCTGGTTGTCGCGGGCGCTGTCACCCTGGAAGTGAGTGAACGCATCGTCCAGTTTGCCGCTGGGCGTGGCGGCGGCCAGCTCGCGGCTCAGGCCGTCCGCAATCAGCTTGCCGCGATCAAGCATCAGGCAGTGTTCGAACTGCTCGGCTTCCTCCATGTAGGCCGTGGCCACCAGCAGTGTCAGCTGTGGGCGTTGGCTACGTACGGTTTCAACCAGTTCCCAGAAGCGTCGGCGTGACAGTGGGTCGACGCCCGTCGTGGGTTCATCGAGGATCAACACGTCCGGGTCATGGATCAGCGCGCAGCACAGGCCGAGCTTTTGCTTCATGCCGCCGGAGAGTTTACCGGCGGGGCGCTCGGCGAAGCGTGCGAGGTCGGTGGCCAGCAGCAGGTTGTGCATGCGCTGTTCGCAATCGGCTTGCGACAGGCCGAACAGCGTGGCGAAGAAGCGGATGTTTTCGTTGATGGACAGCTCGGGGTACAGGTTGCCGCCCAAGCCCTGGGGCATGAAGGCGATGCTCGGGTACAGGCTGTTACGGTGGCGGCGGTCTTCGATGGAGCCGCCGAGTACTTCCAGTTGGCCTTCCTGGAGTTTTTTGACTCCGGCGATCAACCCCAGCAGGCTCGATTTGCCGGCACCATCCGGGCCGATCAACCCGCAGCGGGTGCCGGAGGGCAGGCTGAAGGCGATGTTGACCAGTGCCGGTTGCTTGCCGTAGCGGTGGTTGATCCCCGTGGCATGCAGCGCCAGGCCGGTCATTGCAGATTGGCCGGCCAGGCGATGTCAGCGGTGCGCACATAGCCGGCACCGGGCATGCCTGGTTTGGCTTGGGGCACGGCACTGGGTTGGGTCAGGCGCAATTTGACGCGAAACACCAGCTTCTGGCGTTCGTCACGGGTTTCCACCTCTTTGGGGGTGAACTGGGATTTGGCGGCAACAAAGCTGATGGTTGCCGGCAGCGGTTGCAGAGGGAGGGCGTCGAGCACGATGCGTGCGTCGCTGCCGACGGTCAGGCGCCCGGTGACGGAGGCGGGCAGGTACAGGTTCATGTACTGATCATTCGGATCGATCAGCAACAACACGCGTCCACCCGCGCCAAGCACTTCGCCGGGTTCGGCCAGGCGGAGTTGAATAATCCCGTCGATGGGCGCGCGCAGGCTGCTGTCGTCAATCTCGCTGGTGAGCTGGGCGACTTGGGCCTCGGCGGCGCCGATGGCGGCCTTCACCGAGTTGACCTGGGCTTGTGCGGCAATCACGGCAGCATTGCCGGTGTTTTGGCGCGCCTGCTGCTGGTCGATCAACTGGCTGCTGGCGAAGCCCCGCTTGTACAGCTCCTGGGTACGCTTGAGTTCCTGGTTGGCCAGCAGTTGCTCGCTTTGGCGCAATTGCACGTTGGCCTCGGCGGCCGCGAAGTTTTCCTTGGCGCGCAGTACTTCGGCTTCGGCCTGGGCGCGCTGGGCTTCAAGGGTGCGGGTGTCCATGCGCGCCAGGAGTTGGCCTTTGAGCACTTTGTCGCCTTCATCCACCCGCACTTCGGCCAGGCGTCCGGGGATCTTGGCGGCGATCTGCACTTCGGTGGATTCCAGGCGACCGTTGCCCATGCTCATGCCGGCGGGCAAGCGGTCCTGGGTGGAGCGCCAGTAACCGAAGCCACCGGCACCGATCAGCAGGGCTATCAGTGCGATGGCAAACAGGCGCGACAGAGTGTGGTTCGTTGACATGGCTGCATCCTGCGGCATTAACGTCCTAGTGTGACCGGTGTGCCCTGGCGAGGACTTGATGCCGGTCAGTTAAAGCAGATTGATCACGGCGGCCCATTGCTCAGGCGTGACGGCCATCACTGAAAGCCGGCTGCCTTTTTGCACCAATGGCAGTTCGGCAAGAGCCGCTTGCTGTTTCAGGTAGCCGAGGCTCAGTACTTTGGGAAAGGTTTTCACGTGAGCGACGTTGATGGCGCTCCACGGATTTTTTTCCGCGCTGGCCTTGGCGTCGAAATAGTGGCTTTCAGGTTCCAGTGCCGTCGGGTCTGGATACGCCGCTTCGATGATTTTGCCGATGCCGGCAATGCCCGGCTCGGGGCAACTGGAGTGGTAGAAGAAAAACTCATCGCCCACGGCCATGGCTCGTAGGAAGTTTCGCGCCTGATAGTTGCGCACCCCGTCCCAGCGGGCTTCGCCGAGCTTTTCCAGGCCGTTGATGGAGAGTTCATCGGGCTCGGATTTCATCAGCCAATAGGCCATTTTTAGGCTCCTGAAAAAGGCATTGGGCAAGTTGTCAGGCAATTCCATGACAAACCGACAGTCGGTTGGCGTCAAGGTTTGCGTGTTGGTTCACGTTATCGCAGAATGCCGCCTTTTAAAGCTTGACGCAGCTGCAACGGACTACTTTGGAACGTTGTTGTCATCGTGTACGAGGTGCCTGAAGGGGGGCAATCGATGCAACGTAAACCGGATTTACTATGGATTTTGGTTATTTTGTTTGGTCTGGGCGTCGTGACCACGGGATATGCCCAGAGCCTGTGGTCGAACAAGACCGATGCGCCGATTGAATTGGCTCAGCAGCAACCGTTCAAGCGTTAATCCTTCCTTTCAAGGCGTCGCTGTTTGCAGCGGCGCTTGCGCGACATACCACTGCCTATCGGTGACGGTGCCCGCCAGCGGCACATCCCAGCTTGCCTGCGCCAGGCGATCGACTTTCTGACATTCGTGGGCCAGCCCCAACAGCGTCGGCTTGCGCCAGCTCTGACGGCGCGACAGGTAAGCCAGGCTGCGATCATAAAACCCACCGCCCATGCCCAGGCGCCCGCCCACATCATCGAACCCCACCAGCGGTAACAGCACCAGATCCAGCGCCCAGACCTGAAGTTGGCGGTTGGCATTCACTTGCGGTTCAAGAATGCGAAAGCGATTAGGCGACAACTTATCCCCAGGTCGCACACGCTGGAACACCATTTTGGTCCGTGGCCAGGCGCTGAGTACCGGTAGATAGGTGGCCTTGCCCCTACGCTGAGCGGCGCGCAAGAGCAAGCGCGGATCGATTTCGCCGTCTGTCGGTAGATACAAGGAGATATGCCTGGCCCGGCGAAACAGCGGATGCTGTGCCAGTTGCCGATACAAGCCATGGGCGGCCTTGCGCTGCTCGCTCGGCGATAGTTCGCGGCGGGCCTTGCGCAACATGCGTCGAAGTTGCGGACGGGAAAGCGGCGCAGGTTCGGTCATGGTTTTTCGGCTCATAAAACAATGCCAGTCCTGAGACTGGCATTGAGTTTGGGAATTCAGGCTCCCCGACAGAGCCGCTGTCGACTTAGCCCTTGAACCCGAAAGTTCAAGGTGGAAGAAGCAGTAGGCTTTAAGGCTTTCCGTCTAGCGGACATGCACACCAGCCCAACGTGCAACTTCCAGGGTAGTGCGAATCGGCTCAGGGACATCGCCGACTGGCAAACACGCCAGGGAGTGGGGCGAGTATACCTTAAACCGAGGCGTCAATCAGCCCTTGGGTGCGTCCGAATCGCTGGAAAGCACCAGATCAACGCGTTCCAGCAGGTCACGCACCTGCTCACGCGTCGACCCGCTGGCCTGTACGTCAGGCCGTTCCTGCTTATGCAGCAAGTCGTGGGTAATATTCAGTGCGGCCATCACCGCGATACGGTCGGCACCGATCACTTTGCCGCTGCTGCGGATCTCACGCATCTTGCCATCCAGGTAACGGGCGGCGCTCACCAGGTTATTGCGCTCTTCCTGGGGGCAAATGATCGAATATTCTTTATCGAGGATCTGCACGGTTACGCTATTGCTTGAACTCATGAGTCTTGCTCCAGGGCCTTCAGGCGCGAAATCATCGATTCGACCTTACGCCGGGCGATTTCGTTTTTTTCAATGAGGTGAGCGCGTTCCTCGCGCCAGGTCTTTTCCTGAGCTAATAGGAGTCCGTTTTGACTCTTAAGTTGCTCGACCCGATCAATTAGCAGTTCGAGTCTGGCCATCAGCGCTTGCAGGTCGGTGTCTTCCATTGGGTTCCACTGGATTTGTCTGATGAATGGCAACTTCAGGATAAACGATCTGACGCCCTCGATAGTCTTGGTACGTCTGCCGGTGCTAGGATACAGCGCTTCATTCTAGACATTGCGCCGTCTGGCGCCTAGCTCACCATGCCTATTCAGAACTCCCCGTATGATGCTTTTTCCAAACTGCTGAGCACCAGCGGTCATCCTTGCTCGCCTGCCGAACTGCACGGTGTGCTCGTGGGCCGCAGCTGCACAGGTGTCGGCTTTGACGCGGACAATTGGCTGGCCGATGTGGCCGAGCTGCTGGAGAAAGAGCCAGAAGATAACGTGCGCAACGCGCTGATCGGCCTGCAGGAAATGGTCAAGGGCGAGCTGACGGGAGACGATGTCACCGTGGTGCTGCTGCTGCCGACCGACGACGCGCCACTCACCGAGCGCGCTGCAGCGCTGGGCCAATGGTGCCAAGGCTTCCTCCACGGTTTTGGCGTCAACGCCGCCGGCCTGGAGTTGAGCACCGACGCCAAGGAAGTGCTGCAGGACCTGGCAGCCATCTCCCAGGTGCAAGACGCCCTGGAAGAGTCCGAAGACGGTGAAAGCGACTATATGGAAGTGATGGAATACCTGCGCGTCGCTCCGCTGCTGCTGTTCACCGAGACCCGCAAGTCCGCTGAGCCGGCTGCCCCCAAGCCTTCGCTGCATTAAGAAAGGACGCCCATCTGCCCATGATTCATATCCCCAGAGCGGAATACACCCGGCGCCGCAAGGCGCTGATGGCGCAGATGGAACCCAACAGCATCGCGATCCTGCCGGCCGCCGCCGTGGCGATCCGCAACCGTGATGTCGAGCACGTATACCGCCAGGACAGCGACTTCCAGTACCTGAGCGGCTTCCCCGAGCCTGAAGCGGTGATCGTGCTGATGCCCGGTCGCCTGCACGGCGAGTACGTGCTGTTCTGCCGCGAGCGCAATGCCGAACGCGAATTGTGGGACGGCCTGCGCGCCGGCACCGAAGGCGCAGTGCGTGATTTTGGCGCCGACGACGCCTTTCCCATCACCGATATCGACGACATCCTGCCCGGCCTGATCGAAGGCCGCGACCGGGTGTATTCGGCCATGGGCAGCAACGCCGAGTTCGACCGGCACCTGATGGAGTGGATCAACGTGATCCGCTCCAAAGCGCACCTGGGCGCGCAGCCGCCGAACGAATTTGTTGCCCTGGATCATCTGCTCCACGACATGCGCCTGTATAAATCGGCGGCAGAAGTGAAGGTGATGCGTGAGGCTGCACGTATCTCCTGTGCGGCCCACGTGAAGGCGATGCAGGCCAGTCGCGCCGGCTTGTATGAGTTCAGCCTGGAAGCCGAGCTGGATTACGAGTTCCGCAAGGGCGGTGCCAAGATGCCGGCCTATGGCTCCATCGTCGCCGCCGGGCGCAACAGCTGCATCCTGCATTACCAGCGCAATGACGCACTGCTCAAGGACGGTGACCTGGTGCTGATCGACGCCGGTTGCGAAATCGACTGCTATGCCAGTGACATCACCCGCACCTGGCCGGTCAACGGCAAGTTTTCGCCCGAGCAAAAGGCGATCTACGAAATTGTGCTGGCCTCCCAGGAAGCCGCCTTTGCCGAGATCGCGCCGAACAAGCATTGGAATCAGGCCCATGAGGCGACGGTGCGCGTCATCACTACGGGGCTGGTGGACCTGGGGTTGTTACAGGGCGATGTCGATGAACTGATCGCCAGCGAGGCCTACCGCGCGTTCTACATGCATCGCGCCGGCCATTGGCTGGGCATGGATGTGCACGATGTGGGCGAATACAGGGTGGGCGGTGAATGGCGTGTGCTGGAAGTCGGCATGGCATTGACCGTGGAGCCGGGGATTTATATCGCGCCGGACAACCAGAACGTGGCAAAGAAGTGGCGTGGCATTGGCGTACGCATCGAGGACGACGTGGTAGTGACCAAGCAAGGCTGTGAAATCCTGACCGGCGGCGTGCCCAAGACCGTCGCTGACATCGAAGCGTTGATGGCGGCTGCCCGATGAGCCGCGTCAACCTGGCGATTATCGGTGGCGGCCTGGTAGGTGCCAGCCTGGCGCTGGCCCTGCAGGCCGGGGCCAAGGCACGGGGCTGGAAGATCGTGCTGATCGAGCCGTTCGCCCCCGGTGACACTTACCAACCCAGCTATGACGCGCGTTCATCGGCGCTGTCGTTTGGTGCCCGGCAGATTTATCAGCGCCTGGGCCTGTGGCAGCAAATCTCCCGTCGCGCCGAGCCGATCAAGCAGATTCATGTGTCGGACCGTGGCCGTTTCTCCACCGCGCGGTTGTCCGCGTTGGAGGAGGGCGTGCCTGCCCTGGGTTACGTGGTGGAAAACGCCTGGCTCGGCCAATGCCTGTGGCAAGGTCTGGACAAAGACGTGATCAGCTGGCGCTGCCCGGCGGAAGTGACCCGCCTGGAGCCGCTGCCCGACGGCTATCGCCTGACGCTCAACGATGAGACCGTGCTGGAATGCGACCTGGCGGTGCTGGCCGACGGTGGTCGCTCCGGTTTGCGCGAGCAACTGGGCATCGGGGTCAAAACCCGCCCCTACAACCAGAGCGCCTTGATCGCCAACATCACGCCGAGCGAAGCTCACAACGGCGAGGCTTTCGAACGCTTCACCGATGAAGGCCCGATGGCCCTGCTGCCGTTGCCGGACAACCGTTGCGCACTGGTCTGGACGCGGCTTGGCATGGACGCCCAGCGCTTGGCCAACCTCGACGAGCGCAGTTTCCTGAGCGAGCTGCAGGGCGTGTTCGGCTATCGCCTGGGCACCCTCAAGCAAGTCGGCGCCCGTCACCTGTACCCGTTGACGTTGGTGGAGGCCGAAGAACAGGTACGTTCGCACCTGGTCATCCTCGGTAATGCCGCCCACAGCCTGCACCCGATCGCCGGGCAAGGGTTCAACCTGTCCCTGCGCGATGCCAGTGCCCTGGCCGAGGCGTTGTTGGCCGGGCCGGCGATACCGGGTGACCTGGCGACCCTGCAGCGCTATCGCGAGCGCCAGCGCCTGGACCAGAACCTGACCGTGGGCTTCTCCGACCAGGTCACGCGTTTGTTTGGCAGCGCACAACCGGTAGTGGCCTTGGGCCGCAACCTCGGGCTGCTGGGGCTGGATCTACTGCCACCGGCCAAACGCTGGTTCGCCCGCCAGGCCATGGGGCTGGGCACGCGTCCCGATGTTTGAACCGGCTCACTTCTTTATTCGCGGCCTGTGCCGCACACGAGACAAGGCTTAAAGCATGGACATGCGCGCAGATGTGCTGATTGTCGGGGCCGGAATGGTCGGAAGCGCGCTCGCGCTGGCGTTGCAGGGCAGTGGCCTGCAGGTGCTGTTGCTCGACGGCAGCCCGCTGAGTGTCAAGCCGTTCGACCTTGAGGCGGCCTTCGAGCCTCGCGTGAGCGCCTTGTCGGCCGCCAGCCAGCGCATTCTCGAGCGACTTGGCGTGTGGGAAGGCATCGTCGAACGGCGTGCCAGTCCCTACGGCGAGATGCAGGTGTGGGATGGCAGCGGTACGGGGCAGATCCACTTTTCGGCGGCCAGCGTGCACGCTGACGTACTGGGGCATATCGTCGAGAACCGCGTGGTTCAGGATGCCTTGCTCGACCGGCTGCATGACTGCGACCTGGGCCTGTTGGCCAATGCGCGCCTGGAACAGATGCGCCGCTCCGGCGATGACTGGCTGCTGACCCTGGCCGACGGCCGCACGTTGCGTGCGCCACTGGTGATCGCCGCCGATGGCGCCAACTCTGCCGTGCGCCGCCTGACCGGCACGCCGACCCGTGAATGGGATTACCTGCATAACGCCATCGTCACCAGCGTGCGCAGCAGCCAATCGCATCAGCGCACGGCGTGGCAGCGATTTACCGATACCGGGCCGCTGGCGTTCCTGCCCTTGGTGCGTGATGGGCAGGAGGATTGGTGTTCGATCGTCTGGTCGACTACACCGGCTGAGTCTGAACGCCTGATGGCGCTGGATGATGAAGGCTTCTGCCGTGAGCTGGAGCGTGCCTTTGAAGGGCGTCTCGGCACGGTGGTCAGCGCCGACCCACGGGTCTGCGTGCCGTTGCGCCAGCGTCATGCCAAGCGCTACGTGGCCGAAGGCCTGGCATTGATCGGCGACGCGGCCCATGTGATCCACCCGCTGGCGGGGCAGGGCGTGAACCTGGGCTTTCTCGATGCAGCGGTGCTGGCCGAAGTGTTGTTGTCGGCCGCCGAGCGTGGTGAGCGTCTGGCGGACGTGAAGGTACTCAGTCGTTACGAGCGTCGGCGTATGCCGCATAACCTGGCGCTGATGGCGGCGATGGAAGGGTTTGAGCGGTTGTTCCAGACCGACCAGTTGCCGTTGCGCTGGCTGCGTAATGCAGGCTTGAAAATGGTCGATCAGATGCCTGAGGCCAAGGCGGTGTTTGTGCGCCAGGCTTTGGGATTGAGCGGAGATCTGCCGGAGCTGGCCAGGCCCTGAGGCCGATGTGCAACATCTGGTAACGCCTCCGCTGAGCGCTACCAAATGTGAGTCCTTATCATTTGCCCTCTTTTTGCAAATGAGAGACCGCACCCATGTCGGCACCCAAGCGCCTCCTGACTGCCCTGGCACTCACCCTCATCGGCAGTACCACCGTGCAGGCCGCCGACGAAGTCGTGGTCTACTCCTCGCGCATCGACGAGCTGATCAAGCCGGTGTTCGACGCCTACACCCAGAAGACCGGTGTGCAGGTGAAGTTCATCACCGACAAGGAAGCTCCGTTGATGCAGCGCATCAAGGCCGAAGGTGAAAATGCCACCGCCGACCTGCTGCTCACCGTCGATGCCGGCAACCTCTGGCAGGCTGAGCAAATGGGCATCCTGCAACCGTTCACTTCCCCGGTGATCGATAAGAACATTCCCCTGCAATACCGCTCGTCCAAGCACACCTGGACCGGCTTGAGCCTGCGCGCGCGGACCATCGCCTATTCCACCGACCGGGTAAAACCGGGTGACCTCACCACCTACGAAGCCCTGGCCGACAAGCAGTGGGAAGGCCGCCTGTGCCTGCGCACGGCGAAGAAGGTCTATAACCAGTCGCTGACCGCCACGTTGATCGAAACCCATGGCGCGGCCAAGACCGAAGAAATCGTCAAGGGCTGGGTCAACAACCTGTCCACCGACGTGTTCTCCGATGACATTGCCGTGCTCGAAGCCATCAACGCCGGGCAGTGCGACGTGGGTATCGTCAACACCTACTACTACGGCCGCCTGCATAAACAGAACCCGAACCTGGCGGTGAAACTGTTCTGGCCGAACCAGGGCGACCGTGGCGTGCATGTGAACTTGTCGGGCATCGGCCTGACCCAGCATGCACCCCACCCGGAAGCGGCCAAGGCGCTGGTGGAATGGATGACCACGCCCGAGGCTCAGCAGATCTTTGCGGATGTGAACCAGGAATTCCCAGCCAACCCGGCGGTGCCACCTTCGACCGAAGTGGCGACCTGGGGCAAATTCGTGGCGGACACCCTGCCGGTTGAAGTGGCGGGCAAGCGTCAGGCCGAGGCCATTCGGTTGATGGATCGCGCCGGCTGGAACTGAACGGCACCGCAGTTGCAAATGTGAGAGGGGGTGCCCCCTCCCACATCGAACTGCGGTGATGGCATGCAATTTATTGACTGAGCACTGATTTTGGCCCACCCCGCCCAACGCCGCTGGTACCTGCCGGTCTTCACCGTAGCGGCGCTGGTGCTGCTACCGCTGAGCGTGCTGCTGTTGTCCTGGCAAAGCATCGACCCGCAGATCTGGTCCCACCTCTGGGAAACCCAGATGCCACGCCTGCTGGGCAATACCTTGACCTTGGTGCTGGGCGTGGGTGTTGGCGTGACGCTGCTGGGTGTCAGCCTGGCGTGGTTGACCAGCCTGTGTGAATTCCCCGGACGCCGCTGGCTCGACTGGGCGCTGATGCTGCCCTTTGCGATTCCCGCCTACGTGCTGGCCTTTGTGTTTGTCGGCCTGCTGGACTTCGCAGGCCCGCTGCAAACGCTGTTGCGTGGGTGGTTCGGCGCGGGCTTGCGCCTGCCACGGGTGCGTTCCACCAGCGGTGTGGTTATCGTGCTGGTGCTGGTGTTCTACCCGTATGTCTACCTGCTGGCGCGCACCGCGTTTCTCGCCCAAGGCAAAGGCTTGATGGAGGCCGCGCGCGTGTTGGGGCAGTCGCCGTGGCAAGCGTTCTGGCGCGTGGCGTTGCCCATGGCCAGGCCGGCGATTGGCGCCGGCGTCGCCTTGGCCCTGATGGAGACCCTGGCGGATTTTGGCGCGGTATCGGTGTTCAATTTCGACACCTTCACCACCGCGATCTACAAGACCTGGTATGGATTTTTCAGCCTGTCCAGCGCGGCACAGCTTGCCAGCTTGTTGTTGCTGGTCGTCATGTTGGTGCTCTACGGCGAACGGCGCGCCCGTGGCGCGAGTCGACCGAGCAACGAGCGGCCGCGGGGCAAGGCGCTGTATCAACTGCACGGGTTCAAGGCCCTGGCGGCCAGCGGCTGGTGCATGCTGGTGTTCGCCTGCGCGTTTGTGATTCCGATGCTGCAACTGATTGCCTGGTTCTGGCAGCGAGGCCGGTTCGACCTGGATGAGCGCTACGCCGGGCTGATTGTTCACACGCTCTACCTGGGGGGTATTGCGGCGCTGATAACGGTCAGCGTGGCGTTGATCCTGGCCTTCGCCAACCGTCTGGCACCGACACGAACGATTCGCTCCGGCATCAGCCTGGCCAATGTCGGTTATGCCTTGCCGGGCTCGGTACTGGCGGTGTCGATCATGCTCGCGTTCAGTTATCTAGACCGTGAGCTGGTGGTGCCGCTGTCAGGCTGGTTGGGTGGCGCGGGCAAGCCGCTGTTGCTGGGTAGTTTGTCGGCGTTGGTGTTGGCGTATCTGGTGCGGTTCCTGGCGGTGGCCTACGGGCCGTTGGAAAGCAGCCTGGCGCGAATACGCCCATCGTTGCCGGAAGCGTCACGCAGTCTCGGCGTCGGTGGCCCGCGACTGTTTTTCAAAGTGTATCTGCCGTTATTGCTGCCCGGGGCGTTGAGCGCAGCACTGCTGGTGTTCGTGGATGTCCTCAAGGAAATGCCCGCTACCTTGCTGATGCGCCCGTTCGGCTGGGATACCTTGGCGGTGCGCATCTTTGAAATGACCAGCGAGGGCGAATGGGCACGGGCCTCCTTGCCGGCGCTGACGCTGGTACTGGTTGGCCTTTTGCCGGTAATTGGGCTGATCCGCAGGTCTGCGAGGCAAATCGGTTAGGTGTCAGTACTACGGCTTGCGGCTACAATGCGCGGCATTCGGTGCGCTTCGTCTTTCGGAGCGGGTCGCTGGACGTGGCTGCGGGCCTTGTAATTCAAGGCGTTCAGGCGCGAATAGCTGCTCCGCGCACCTTCGCCAAGCCCGGAAGGAGAAACCCATGGGACAGCGTACGCCTCTGTATGACCTGCATCTCGCCCTCGGCGCGAAAATGGTCGATTTTGGCGGTTGGGATATGCCTCTGCATTACGGTTCGCAAGTTGAAGAACACCATCAGGTGCGACGCAACTGCGGGGTGTTCGATGTATCCCATATGACCGTGATCGATGTCACAGGCCGTCAGGCCAAGGAGTGGCTTCAGTATTTACTGGCCAATGATGTGGATCGCTTGCACGGCTGCGGCCGTGCGTTGTACAGCGCCATGCTCAACGAACAGGGCGGGGTGGTCGACGACATGATCGTCTACCGCACCGAAACCGGTTACCGGCTGGTGGTCAATGCCGCCACCCGCGACCAGGACATGGCCTGGATGCAGGCGCAGTTGGGGCATTTTTCGGTGCAACTGCAAGAGCGGTCCGAGTTGGCCATGCTGGCTATCCAAGGCCCGCATGCCCGGCAGAAAATCGCCGAACTGGTGACCCAGTCCCGCAGCAACCTGATCCACCAGCTCAAGCCTTTTGAGGGCCAGGCCGACGGCGACTGGTTTATTGCCCGCACGGGTTATACCGGTGAAGACGGCCTGGAGATTGTCCTGCCTGCCGATCAGGCTCCGGGCTTTTTCAACGACCTGGTCGGCGCCGGCATTTCACCCATCGGTCTTGGCGCCCGCGATACGTTGCGCCTGGAAGCCGGTATGAACCTGTATGGCCAGGATATTCACCAGGACGTTTCACCGCTCGCGGCCAATATGGCGTGGAGCATTGCCTGGGAGCCTGTCGAGCGCAATTTCATCGGCCGTGCGGCACTGGAGGCGGAAAAAGCCTCAGGTGTGCAGTTCAAACTGGTCGGGCTGGTGCTGGAGGAGCGCGGGGTTTTGCGCGCTCATCAAGTGGTTCGTATCGCCAATGTTGGCGAAGGAGAGATCACCAGTGGTAGTTTCTCTCCTACGCTGAGTAAATCCATTGCCTTGGCGCGTGTACCGACGGCCACCGCCGATCGGGCCGAAGTGGAAATCCGCGGCAAGTGGTACCCGGTTCGAGTGGTCAAGCCGACCTTCGTGCGCCATGGCAAAACCTTGATCTAACCTATTTCCGGCAGGCCGAAGGCCGCTGACATTTCTTCTTGAGGACACAGACTATGAGCGATATCCCTGCCGAACTGCGTTTTGCCGAAAGCCACGAATGGGCCCGTCTGGAAGCTGACGGCACGGTGACCGTCGGGATCTCCGACCATGCTCAGGAAGCGCTGGGTGATGTGGTGTTCGTTGAGCTGACGGAAGTCGGCAACGTGTTTGCCGCAGAGGCCCAGGCGGGGGTGGTCGAGTCGGTGAAAGCGGCTTCGGATATCTACTCGCCGATTGCTGGCGAAGTGATTGCTGTCAACGAAGAGCTGAGTGCCAGCCCTGAATTGCTGAACTCCGATCCTTACGGCGCGTGGATCTTCAAGCTCAAGCCAAGCAACCCGGCTGATCTGGAAAAACTGCTGGATGCCGCCGGCTACAAGGCCGCCATCGGCGAGTGATGCTGCCGCTGGAGCCGGGCAACCCGGCTCCAGCGACGCTTTTCAGCGCTGCAATACCGCTTTTACAGCAGCTACAGACCGCTCGACATCCGCCTCTGTCATCGCCGTGAACATCGGCAACGACACGATCAAACGTCCAACACGCTCGGCTACCGGGAACATGCCTTCCTTGAACCCCTGTGCCCGATACAGGCTCAGCAGGTGGATCGGCGGGTAGTGGTAGCCAATGCCGACGCCGTGGGCCTGCATCTGCTCCATGAATGTCGCACGTGCCGGCAGGCCGTCCTGGCGCTCAGGCAGCACGAGTTGGAACAGGTGCCAGTTGCTGTTTTCGAAATCCGCGGGTGGCAGTTGTGCACCGTATTTCTCTTCAAAATCGCTGCCGAAGCATTTGAAGTAGTGTCGTGCCAGGTTCTGGCGATGGGCGGTGATCTTCTCGATATGAGCGAACTGCCCCAGGCCAATGGCGGCGGCGATGTCGGTCATGTTGAACTTGCCGCCCAGCACGTCGACGTCCAGGCCATCGAAACCTGTACGCGTCACGCCCTGCAGGCGATATTTTTCTGCCAGGCGCGCTTCCTCGGCGTTGTTCAACACCAGGCAACCGCCTTCAGAAGAAGTGATGTTCTTGTTGGCCTGGAAGCTGAACGACACGAAGTCACCGGTAGCGCCGATACGTTCGCCGTCCCAGCTGGAACCCAACGCCTGAGCGGCGTCTTCGATGATGCGCAGGTTGTACTTGTTGGCCAGCGCATAAAGCATTGGCATGTCCAGGGGCAGGCCCGCCAGGAACACCGGGATGATCGCCTTGGTGCGCGGGGTAATTGCGGCTTCTACCTGAGCCAGGTCGATATTGCGGGTGACCGGGTCGATATCGGCGAACACCGGCTTGGCGCCCACTTCCAGGATCACGTTGGCTGTGGCGACCCAGGAGATCGGAGTGGTGATGACTTCATCGCCAGCACCGATACCGGCGATGCGCAAGGCGATCTCCATGGTGCAGGTGCCCGAGTTGAAAGTGCGCACCGGGCGGCCACCAAAGTATTCCGATAGCTGAGCTTCGAATGCCTGCACCTTCGGCCCGCTGGTAATCCAGCCGGAGCGCAGTACATCGCCGACTGCCGCGATGGTGGCTTCATCAATGGTAGGTTTGGAGAACGGCAGAAAAGGCTGTTGGCTCATGACGAAGAAGGCATCCGTTTCAGGTAAACGATGAATAATAGACGTATCAATACCGCATGGTTGCACGGTTTGACTGAATATAGGCTGTCACACGTGAATGAATCGTCATGGTACGGGCAAAAAAATGCCGCTTCATAAAGCGGCATTTTTTCAGCGAGTGCTATTACTCGGTAACGGCGTTTTTCGCCAGGATGGCGTTAGCCAGTTCCATGTCGGTGGCCTTCAGGCCAGGGTTGTCGGCGCGGACTTTCTGCATGGCGGCTTCCAGGTACGGCCCGCGAATACCACCATCGCTGGCAACGAAGCTGCCGGCGTCGTCTTGCGCGGCAACGACCATCTTGTGGTCCTTGAAGGTCAGGTAGGTCGAGCCGGTGGTAGCACCCGATGAGATGACGTTACGCCAGAAGCTGTCGGCCATGGCTGAGCCGACAGGAAGAGAAAGCACGGCAAGGGTTGCGACAGCATATTTAAGACGCATGATGGGTGACTCCGGGTGGGTTATCTGAACGATTTGATTGTAGTTAACCCAACCGAGTTCCATCACTGACTAAACAGTTTCGACTTGCAAAACTGCCCCGTTCTGCGCGGTAACGCGTACTTGAGCGCCTACGGCGCTGTCCGGCCCGGTCACCATCCACACCCCATCGCCGACTTTTATCTTGCCCCGGCCATCGACGATGGCCTGGTGCACCACAAATGTGCGACCGATCAACTCCGAACCACGCATGTTCAGCCCCGGCTGATCGCTGACCTTGGCGCTGCTGCGCTGGCGTTTCCACCAGTACACCGCTGTCAGGATCGACAACACGGCGAACAGCAGCAGTTGCCATTCCAGCCCGAGCGGCGGGATCAGGAACTTGATCACGCCCACGGCCGCCGCCGCGATGCCCATCCACAGCAGGTAACCACCGGCGCCGAAGACCTCGAGGATCAACAACACCGTGCCCAGTGCCAGCCAATCCCAGAACGACAGATGCTGCAGGAAATCCCACATGACGAGTGCCTCAGCCTTTCTTGTTGTCGAAGGTGGCCTTGACGATTTCGCCGATGCCACCGACGGCGCCGATCACTTGGCTGGCCTCCAGCGGCATCAGGATCACCTTGCTGTTGTTGGCCGAAGCCAGCTTGCCCAGCGCATCGATGTATTTTTGCGCGACGAAGTAGTTCACCGCCTGCACGTCGCCCGATGCGATAGCCTGCGAAACCACCTGGGTCGCACGGGCTTCCGCTTCGGCCTGACGCTCACGGGCTTCGGATTCCAGGAACGCCGCCTGACGGCTACCCTCGGCCTCAAGGATCTGCGCCTGCTTCTTGCCTTCGGCAGTCAGGATCGCCGATGCCCGCAGGCCCTCGGCCTCCAGGATTTGCGCACGCTTGATCCGCTCGGCCTTCATCTGGCCCGACATGGCGGCCATCAGGTCGGCAGGTGGGCTGATGTCCTTGATCTCGATGCGGGTGATCTTGATGCCCCAGGGTGCCGTCGCTTCATCGACGGTGCGCAGCAGTTTTTCGTTGATGCCGTCACGCTGGCTCAACATGGCATCCAGCTCCATGGAGCCGAGCACGGTACGAATATTGGTTTGCAGCAGGTTGCGGATGGCGTGTTCGAGGTTGTTGACCTCGTAGGCCGCCTGGGCGGTGTTGACCACCTGGAAGAAGCACACGGCGTCGATCTGCACGGTGGCGTTGTCGGCGGTGATCACTTCCTGAGGGGGAATATCCAGCACGCTTTCCATCACGTTGATCTTGCGACCGATGCGGTCCATGACCGGGATGATGATGTTGAGGCCGGGTTTGAGGGTGTTGGTGTAGCGGCCGAAACGCTCGACTGTCCACTGGTAGCCCTGGGGCACCACTTTAAAACCCATGAACAGGATGGCGGCGGCCAACCCCACGAACAAAAGCAGTACGGTTCCGATCTGCATGGCGATTCCCTATCTGAAGGTGTCAGTAAAACGATGTTCGACCGATTGTAACGGTCTGGTCACGGATAAGGACGGTTTCACGGCTGCACAATCAAAGGATTTGTTTCTGAATCCCCAGGCGTGACCCGTAACACTTCCGCCAATGTGGTCAGGCCGGCATTCACTTTCTCCAGGCCGGCCATGCGCAGGCTGCACATGCCTCGCTCGACAGCCGCCCGGCGCAACGCCTGCACGTCGGCCCCGGGCGTGATCAATCCCTTGAGCGGTTCGTCCATCAGCATGATTTCGTAGAGCCCGGCTCGGCCTCGATATCCGCTGTCGCGACACTCCACGCATCCGACCGCCTCGTGGGCAGTTTCCGGTGCATTTACTCTTTGCTTGCAGTGAGGGCACAAGAGGCGCACCAAACGCTGCGCCATCACTCCTATCAGCGTAGCTTTGATCAAATAATGAGCAATGCCCAGTTCCTGCAGGCGGCTGATGGCGCTGGGGGCATCGTTGGTGTGCAGGGTCGACAGCACCAGGTGCCCGGTGAGCGCGGCCTGGATCGCCATTTCTGCGGTTTCCTGGTCGCGAATTTCGCCGATCATGATGATATCCGGGTCCTGACGCAGCAGTGCGCGTATGCCGCTGGCGAAGGTCAGGCCGATGTTGTGCTGCACCTGCATCTGGTTGAAGGCGGGTTCGACCATCTCGATCGGGTCCTCGACCGTGCACAGGTTGACCTCGCGGGTCGCCAGTTGCTTGAGCGTGGCGTAAAGCGTGCTGGTCTTGCCCGAGCCGGTAGGGCCGGTGACCAGAATGATGCCGTTGGCTTGGCCGGTCATCGCGTGCCAGCGCTGCTGATCTGCGGGCGACAAGCCCAATTGATCAAAATCCTTGAGCAATACCTGCGGGTCGAAAATCCGCATCACCAGCTTTTCGCCAAAGGCCGTCGGCAAGGTGGAAAGGCGCAGTTCCACTTCCGCGCCCGTCGGGCTCTTGGTTTTGACCCGACCGTCCTGGGGTTTGCGTTTTTCTGCCACATTCATCCGGCCCAGGCTTTTCAAGCGGCTGACCACCGCCATGGTGACCTGCGGCGGGAACTGGTAGACGTCGTGCAATAACCCGTCGATGCGAAAACGCACACGGCTCTGGTCGCGGCAGGGTTCGATATGGATATCGCTGGCCCGTTGGGCAAAGGCGTACTGCAGCAGCCAGTCGACGATGTTGACGATATGCGCATCGTTGGCATCCGGCTCCTCGTCGCCGGCACTCAGGTTGAGCAGCTCGAAGTTACCGGGCGCCGCCGCCTTCTGATCTGCGCCGCTGACCGACCTGGCCAGCCGGTAGAACTCGGCGATGCAGCGCTGAATATCCTGGGGGTTGGCGACTACGCGTTTGATCGAGCGCTTGAGTACTTGCGCCAACCCGGCCTCCCAACCGGTGATATAGGGCTGTGCGCTGGCGACGGTGACGGTCTGCGCGTCGACGGCCACCGCGAGTATGGTGTGGCGTTGTGCGAAGGCGTGGGACATCAATGGCACGACCGCCGCCACGTCGATCTTCAGCGGGTCGATACGCCAATAGGGCTGCCCGGTGTGGCGGGCCAGCCATTGGGTCAGGGTTTCCAGGCAGGGGCCATGGGCAGCGATACATTCAAGGGGGTGCTGGGTGTTGTCGGCTGGTACCCTCGCCAAGCGCTGCGCCACGTCGGATGTGATCAGCCCGGCGTCGATCAATGCCGGCAGCATCGGGTGAAGTTCCAATCGTTGATCGACGGGCATGGTGGATTTTCCTGGGGGCAGTGGAGGTCAACCCCAGGCTAGCCAGCCCCTGAACATCCTTCTGCCCGCGTGTATTTCATGCCTTTACTGAGCGGCCGCCAATCGCGCTGGAGGCTGCGCAGAATCAGCCGGCCATAGGTCCAGCGAGCACACGCTGATCAGGTTTCGAATCTTTTCGCCGATCACTTGGGCACGGTGCCAGCTCAAACCATCCATCACGATATCGAGGCTCAACAGGTCGTCCTCGCGGTTCAGGTGTACCTGCCGTGGCGTCAGGCATTGCAAAGCGAAATAGTTGAGCACACGGCACAGCACATCGGGCTCAGCCTCGGCAATGATGCGGTAATGCGCCTGGCAATGGGCGCTGTTGACGGCCCAGGCATCGACGCGGGCGGCAGGTTGGGTGGCTTCGACGGCGTGCATGGGAAATCTCCAAATCAGGTTGGAGAAATTTTTACATTCGTCAGCGGAGATTTCTTATCTAAAATGAGCATAAATAGCTATTAATTGAATGGATCAATTCAATCCATTCTTCAAAATGAGTATTTTTATGCACAGTGAATTGGACGCGTACGACCGCCGTATCCTGGCCTTGTTGCAAGAGGATGCTTCGTTGTCCAGTGCGCAGATCGCCGAGCAGGTGGGCCTGTCGCAGTCACCTTGCTGGCGGCGTATTCAACGGCTTAAAGAAGAGGGGGTGATTCGTGGTCAGGTCACCTTGCTGGATCGCAAGAAGATCGGCCTCAACACGCAGATCTTTGCCGAGGTCAAACTCAACGCCCACGGTCGTTCCAACTTCACCGAGTTCACCGAGGCGATTCGCGGGTTTTCGGAAGTGTTGGAGTGTTATGTGCTGATGGGGGCGGTGGATTTCCTGCTGCGCATCGTGACGTCGGATATCGAGGCGTATGAGCGGTTTTTCTTCGAGAAACTCTCAATGGTGCCGGGTATTCAGGAGGTCAATTCGATTGTGGCGTTGTCGGAGATCAAATCCACCACCAGCCTGCCAGTGTTGCGCTGACAAGGCGCACCTCATCGGGAGCAAGCCCCTTTCCACATTTTGATGTGTGAATACATGCCAATGTGGAAGCGGGCTTGCTCGCGAAAGCGCCCTTACAGGCGCAGCAAGGTTTTCCAGGCGCGATTCTGATACACCGCAATCGCCTGATGCATACGCGCATCCAGGGATTCATCGGTGATCGGCTGGTTGGCCAGTTGCACCAACTTGTTCAGCTCGCCGTACAGGCGGTCCAGTTCCGGAATATCCACCACCTGACGTGCATGATGCAGCCACGCCTGGATGCGTTCGAGGCGCGGCAGTTGCTCGGCCAGGTCTTCCGGTTGTTGCTGGTAGCGTGGCAGTTGCAGGGCGACAGCATCTTCGGCCAGCAGGCGTGGCAGCCAGTTGGTGATCTGCGCGGCGCCCTGGCGGTTGCCCCGCACATTGCGGTCGGTGGTCCAGGTGCGGGCCAGCAGCCAGCGGGAAGCGTTCAGCGAGAACAGGCCCCAGCGCACGTCTTCCAATTCTTCGATGAATTGTTCCGGCGCAGCTTTGCGGATGTCTTCATCATCGTCACCGGCCTGTACCAGCGGGCGCCAGTCTTCCAGCAATGCATCCAGTGCGCTGCGCAGCTCGCTGGTGGATTGACGTGGTGCAGCCTGGCCGAGGCTGCCGACCAGGGCGCGCAATTCGCCGAGGTTGTCGACCCAGTCCTGCAACAGTCGCCAGTGGCCATTGAAGCGGTACTGCTCCGCCAGGCGCTGGCTGCTGCCCAGCAGATGCCACAGGATGGCGGCGAAGGCGTCGTCCAACGGCATTTCGGCGTGAATCTGCGGCGCCGGCAGGCTCAGCGAATAGCTGCCGGCGTCGTACAGGCGGTAGCCGCGCTCGGCCTTGCTGATATCGCAAGGCATCAGCGCCAGGGTTGCGGCCAGTTCGGCGGCCAGTTCCAGCAGGGCGGCCGGCTCGCCTTCGCGCAATTCCAGTTCCAGCTCGCAGATTTCTTCTTTCTGCTTGCCGACGACAACATGCCCCAGGTCCAGGGCGGCCTCGATGACCACCTTGGCTTTACCGCGGCCCCAGGCGATTTCAGCGCGTTCGCGGACAAAGTCGGTGGTGAAGATCGGCTTGAGGGTCTTTTTGTCCAGCTCGGCCAGTTGCTCGGGCCAGCACTCGCCGTCGAGTTTCTTCACGTCGAGCTTGGCCTTGGGCAAGTCCCAGTTGTATTCGTTACGTTCCGACAAGCCGGCGACACTCTGGCCACGGGTCTTGAGGGTCTGGATGATATCGTCACCGTCCTTGCGCAGGCGCAGGGCGACTTTGGCCTGGGCCAGGTCACGCTCTGGGGTGTCGAAGTACTGATTCATCAACTCACGGCGTTCCCAGCCACTTTTGTTGCGTTTTTTCAGGAGCGGGTGCTCACGCAGCGCGGCGAGGGTCTCGCGGCTGACGCGGAGCTTGATTTCGGTTTCTTTTTGCATGGCCGGAACATCCAGGATCGGGAGCGCAGCCGGGGAAAAGAGTGGCTGCCAAGGCCGTGCAGTGTACAGGACTGCGCCCGGCAACGCGCCGCAACGGTTTATTGTGTTGTGCAGATGGCTCTATAGTGGGGCTCATCCGGGAAGTTGAGAGACCGCGTATGCCGTTACCTACCCTGAAAGAGCAATTCGCTGCGCTGATTGCCGCACCGTCGGTCAGTTGCACCCAAGCGTCTCTCGACCAGACCAACCGCCCGGTGATCGATTTGCTCGCCGGCTGGCTGGGCGACCTGGGTTTTGCCATCGACATCCAGCAAGTCAGCCCCGGTAAATTCAACCTGCTCGCCAGTTTCGGCAGCGGCCCGGGTGGCCTGGTGCTGGCGGGGCATAGCGACACTGTTCCTTATGACGCGGCCTTGTGGAAGACCGATCCGTTGAAGCTGACGGAAGTCGATGGCCGTTGGGTAGGACTGGGCAGCTGTGACATGAAAGGCTTTTTTGCGCTGGCAATCGAAGCCGTATTGCCGCTGCTGGATCAACCGTTCAAGCAACCGTTGCTGATCCTCGCGACCTGTGACGAAGAAAGCTCGATGTCCGGCGCCCGCGCGCTGGCCGAAGCGGGCCGCCCGTTGGGGCGTGCGGCGGTGATTGGTGAGCCCACCGGCCTCAAGCCGATCCGCCTGCACAAAGGCGTAATGATGGAACGCATCGATATCCTTGGCCAAAGCGGCCACTCCTCGGACCCGAGCCTGGGCCATAGCGCCCTTGAAGCCATGCATGATGCCATTGGCGAATTGCGCGGCCTGCGCCTGGCCTGGCAGCGTGAGTACCGCAACCCGCAATTCAGCGTGCCCCAGCCGACCCTGAATTTCGGTTGTATCCATGGTGGCGACAACCCTAATCGCATCTGCGGCCAATGTTCCCTGGAGTTCGACCTGCGGCCCCTGCCGGGCATGGACCCCCAGGTGCTGCGTGATGCGATCCGGCAAAAGCTGCAACCCGTGGCCGAGCGCCATCAGGTCAAGATCGACTACGCGCCGTTGTTCCCCGAAGTCCCCCCGTTCGAGCAGCCGGAAGATGCCGAACTGGTCCGGGTCGCGCAGCGATTGACCGGCCATCGTGCCGAAGCAGTAGCGTTCGGCACCGAAGCGCCTTATCTTCAGCGCCTTGGTTGTGAAACCCTGGTGCTGGGCCCTGGCGATATCGCCTGCGCCCATCAACCGGGCGAGTACCTCGAAATGTCACGCTTGACGCCTACAGTGCGTCTATTGCGGGAGCTGATCGAGCATTACTGCCTGAAACCCGCATAATTTACCCCCTGCCCATTCGTACATAGAAGGAGAGCGAGCGTGTCGCCAAGCCTGTTCCGACGATAACCATCAGCCCGCTGTGCGCTTTCACGATTCATCCTTGTTTGGCTGCTACTTATTACAGGCCCAGGTTTTATGCCCGAATACGTCAATTGGCTTCGTCACGCTTCGCCCTACATCAACGCCCACCGCGACTGCACCTTTGTGGTCATGCTGCCTGGCGATGGTGTGGAACATCCGAACTTCGGCAATATCGTCCATGACCTGGTGCTGCTGCACAGCCTGGGTGTGCGGCTGGTGCTGGTACACGGTTCGCGCCCTCAGATCGAAACGCGCCTTGCGGCCCGCGGCCTGACCCCGGCCTACCACGAAGGCTTGCGCATCACTGATGCCGCGACGCTGGAGTGCGTGATCGACGCCGTTGGCCACCTGCGTATCGCCATCGAGGCGCGCCTGTCCATGGACATGGCCTCTTCACCGATGCAGGGTTCGCGCCTGCGTGTCGCCAGTGGCAACCTGGTGACTGCCCGCCCTATCGGCGTGCTCGAAGGCGTGGATTACCACCACACCGGCGAAGTGCGCCGGGTCGATCGCAAGGGCATCAACCGTCTGTTGGACGAGCGCTCCATTGTGCTGTTGTCGCCCTTGGGCTACTCGCCCACCGGTGAGATCTTCAACCTGGCCTGCGAAGACGTCGCCACCCGCGCCGCCATCGACCTGGGTGCCGACAAGCTGTTGCTGTTCGGCGCCGACATGGGCCTGATCGATGAAAATGGCCGGCTGGTGCGCGAACTGCGCCCGCAGCAAGTACCGGCGCATTTGCAACGCCTGGGCGCGAACAACTATCAGGCCGAATTGCTCGATGCCGCTGCCGAGGCTTGCCGCGGTGGAGTAGGGCGCAGTCACATCGTCAGTTACGCCGAAGACGGCGCCTTGCTCACCGAGCTGTTCACCCGAGACGGTGGCGGTACGCTGGTGGCCCAGGAACAATTCGAGCAGGTGCGTGAGGCGGCGATTGAAGATGTGGGCGGCTTGCTCGATCTGATCAGCCCGTTGGAAGAGCAGGGCATTCTGGTGCGCCGCTCGCGTGAAGTGCTGGAGCGTGAGATCGAGCAGTTCAGCGTGGTCGAGCGTGAAGGCATGATCATCGCCTGCGCGGCGCTGTACCCGATCGCGGATTCGGATGCTGGTGAGCTGGCGTGTCTGGCGGTGAACCCGGAGTACCGTCACGGTGCGCGGGGTGACGTGTTGCTCGAACGCATCCAGACCCGTGCCCGGGCGCAGGGGCTGAAGACGCTGTTTGTTCTCACCACCCGCACCGCTCACTGGTTCCGCGAGCGCGGTTTTGTGCCAAGCAGCGTGGATCGCCTGCCGTCGGCGCGGGCATCGCTGTACAACTACCAGCGTAATTCGAAGATTTTCGAGAAAGCGCTCTAGGCCCTCAATTAAGGAGGGAGGGCACTGCCCCTAATGCCAGTCAGTTAAGGCTTAACGCGGTCATTGTGGGAGGGGGCTTGCTCCCGATGGACTGCGTAGCAGGCCCATTTTTGAGGCCGCTGCTCGGTCTATCGGGAGCAAGTCGAATCGTCGCACCGCCCCTCCCACAGGTTATCCATCGTCTGCTCTATCGCTTAACTGACAGGCATTAGGCCTGCCCCTCCCTTATGCCTTGCCACCCCAGCGCCTTTCGTCGTTGCGCATCACCAGCGCTTAAGAAGCATTGATCTGCGCCGATACGATAAACATCACATTCGATAGATTGCGTGAAGCCGCGTCTCTGCGAGGGGCAGGCGCCATCGGCTGCTCATGGGGCGGGGCGCTTTGACAGCAAAAGAAATTATTAGTGACACAAAAACTGTAACAAATTGACGGGAGGATGTGCCTTTGGCCATGATGGCGTCGCCTTTTTGATCGTGGGTGACGTATGCAAAGGTACGGCCACACTAATCGATCTAAAAAAAGGTTGGTAAAGACTTTTCAGGTATTAGCCTTTGGAGCGATTGGTCTACGCTGACCATCTCGCTCATCGGCCAGGCTTATTCCTGAATCGTATGAAAAAGAATGAAATAATTCTTTTTGGGTGTATGAAAAACTCATTACCCTGCAGGGACCAAATTAACTGCGATTAGACGAAGGTAGTAGACATATCAGGTTACGATTGACTTGGTAGTCACTATCTGGCGCTAATCGCGCATCTGTGGATCACGGGCGTCAGACCCGAGACCTTAGAAATACAAAAATTAGAAATGAGAGGAGCGGTACATGAAGAAGTCAACATTGGCGTTGGCCGTGGCTGTGGCTGCAATTGCACAACAGGCACACTCCGCCGGTTTCATCGAAGACAGCAAGGCCACTCTGGGTCTGCGTAACTTCTACATCAACACTGACAACCGCGATGGCGCTCCTACAGCGAGCAGCCGCAGCAAGAACGCTGAATGGGGCCAAGGCTTCGACCTGCGTTTCATCTCGGGTTACACCCAAGGTACCGTTCAGTTCGGTGTTGACGCCATTGGCCTGTACGGCGTGCGTCTGGATTCCAGCCGCGATAACCACGGCAACTACTCCGGCACTGCTTCCGGCGGCACCGTCTTCCCGAGCGACGGCAACAAGGCTGTCAACGATTACGCCAGCCTGGGCGTGACCGGCAAGGTGAAGGTTTCCCAAACCGAACTGAAACTCGGCACTCTGCAGCCTAAGCTGCCAGTTATCGTGACCAACGATGGCCGTCTGCTGCCGCAAACCTTCCAAGGTGGCCAGATCACTACCAACGACATCAAGGATCTGACCTTGGTTGCCGGTCAGGTAGAAAAAGCCAAGGGCCGTAACTCCAGCAACAACGAAAACCTGTCGATCGGCGGTGCCAACGCCAGCTCCAACTACAATGCCGGCAGGTTCAGCAACAAGTTCTACTACGCCGGTGGCGACTACAAGCTGACCAAGGACCTGACTGCCCAGTACTACTACGGCAATCTGGAAGACTTCTACAAGCAGCACTTCCTGGGTCTGACCCACAACTGGGCAATCGGCCCGGGCGTCTTGAAGTCTGACCTGCGTTATTTCCACAGCACTGACGATGGTAAAAACGGTGATACCGCCGCTTACTATTCCAGCGGTAACTACCAAGGTTTTGCCTCGGGTAAAGGCAAGGTCGATAACAACCTGTACAGCGGCCTGTTCCTGTACACCGTTGCCGGTCACACCTTCGGTGGTGGTTACCAAGTCAGCAATGGCAGCAGCGACTTCCCTTGGTTGAACCAGGGCGACGGTTCGTCGGCCTACATCACCACTGACATGCAAATCCAGAAGTTCGCCCGTGCCGGCGAGCGTACCTGGCAAGCTCGCTACGCTTACGACTTCGCCAAGGTTGGCGTACCTGGCCTGACCGCCGGTGTTGTCTACCTCAAGGGTAGCAATATCGACACCGTTACTGCCTCGCGTGCCGAGCTGACCGGTCAATCCGAGTGGGAACGCGACATCACCGTTGCCTACGTAATTCCGGAAGGCCCACTGAAAAACCTGGGCGTTGCCTGGAAAAACGCGATGTGGCGTACCGACCTGGCGAACACCCGTTCCCAGGACGAAAACCGTCTGATCGTCAGCTACTCGATTCCACTGTTGTAAGTGCTTAAAGCCTTGCCCGGCGCAATGCCGGGCAAGGTGTCTTGCTTTCAAGTCGGGCTCAACCCCCGCAAGCCCTTCCCGAAACCCCTCTTTGTACAGCGTCTCAAGGCCTTCTCGAACCTTGAAACCGATGTTGATCCTCGCCCGTCGCCAAGTCCAATGAACAGATTTTTAATATTCTTTTATCGTCTAGATAAATCGATATTTATTCTTTTTAAATAATCTCCAACCCATGCACAGTAGGCTCCATAAGCATTCACCAGGAGCCACACCATGAGCCTAAGACTGGGCGACATCGCCCCCGACTTCGAACAGGATTCCAGCGCCGGCAAGATTCGTTTCCATGAGTGGCTGGGCGATAGCTGGGGTGTGCTGTTTTCCCACCCGGCGGACTTCACGCCGGTGTGCACCACCGAGCTGGGTTTCACCGCCAAGCTCAAGGACGAATTTGCCCAGCGCGGCGTCAAGGCGATTGCCCTGTCGGTCGACCCGGTGGACTCGCACCACAAGTGGATCGAAGACATCAACGAAACCCAGAACACGGTCGTCAACTTCCCGATCCTGGCCGACGCCGATCGCAAGGTGTCGGACCTCTACGACCTGATCCATCCGAACGCCAGTGACACCCTCACCGTGCGTTCCCTGTTCGTCATCGACCCGAACAAGAAGATTCGCCTGACGATTACCTACCCGGCCAGCACCGGTCGCAACTTCCACGAAATCCTGCGGGTCATCGACTCGTTGCAGTTGACCGACAACCACAAGGTCGCCACCCCCGCCAACTGGCAGGACGGTGACGAAGTGGTGATCGTGCCGTCGCTCAAGGATGAAGAGGAAATCAAGAAGCGCTTTCCAAAAGGCTACCGGGCGGTGAAGCCATACCTGCGGTTGACCCCGCAACCCAACCGTTAACACAGGACCTATGTGGGAGGGGGCTTGCTCCCGATGGGGGTGTGTCAGTCAATACATCCACTACTGACAC
>NZ_JBNPJU010000093.1:0-324 GCF_050312575.1 Pseudomonas sp. R11F
TGATGCCACCCTTCGTGCGCACGCCGATGGTCACCCGGCAGACCTTCGAGCCGCAGGTGCTGCGTCGGCTGGGATTGCGCATGGGCCCGGAGACGATCGCCGAGGCGGCCTGGCGGCACACCACCTGCGATGCCGTGCACCGGCCGATAGGCGGGCAGTTCAAGGCGCTCTACTGGGCCGGGCAGCTGTCGCCGCCGTGGATGAACCGGCTGGTGATGCGCTGGCTGAGCCGTTAAGGCCGTCTCGGCCAGCCTTCAGGGGCCGCTAGCCGCGCTCCCAGAGCGCGTCATGCACCTGGCCGGCGCTCTTCTCGCGGTGCAGGCG
>NZ_JBNPJU010000081.1:0-311 GCF_050312575.1 Pseudomonas sp. R11F
GCCACGGGCGGCAACTTTGAAAAGCTGGAAGTTGCCGGTAACGGTGCAACTACCACGATCAACGACACCATCGACAAGGTCGATGTGGTCCTGACTGCCACCAACACTGTTGGTGAAGGTGGCAACATCATTTACACCGCCAGTCTTGTGGATAAGAACGGCGCGCCGGTGACCAACATCACCAATCCGCTAACGGTCACCCTGGATAACGGCCAAACCATCACCATCGGTGTGAACCAGTCGAGCGGGTCTGTTTCTGTAGTCGCTCCAAACGACGTCTATAAAGGCGATCAAACCGTCACCACCGCCAT
>NZ_JBNPJU010000094.1:0-284 GCF_050312575.1 Pseudomonas sp. R11F
TTGCTCAAAGTGACAGTCACTGGTGTTTGCGCGGGGTTGGTCAGCGTGGCGGTGTAAGTGATCTGGCCGCCTTCGGTCACGGTCGAGCCAGCCGTCAGGGAGACGGTGGTGGTGTCGATCGAGTCAGTGATCGTGGTGACGGCCGGAGTCGTGCTCGGCACCAGGTTTTCAAAGTTGCCGCCGGTCGCGCCAGTAATGGTAGTGCTGACGGTAGAACCGTTGTTGTAGACGTCGTTAGCCGGGGTATCGACAACCACAGTGCCAGTGGACTCGCCCGCCTTGAT
>NZ_JBNPJU010000095.1:0-282 GCF_050312575.1 Pseudomonas sp. R11F
GGGATCGAACCGCCGACCCTCTGCTTGTAAGGCAGATGCTCTCCCAGCTGAGCTAATCACCCTTCGTTTCGGTGTGGGCGCATCATACACCAAAAAATCGTAATGTCTTGATTTAAATGCAATTTATTTAAAAAAAGTTTATCCCACGATTTTTTGCCATATTTCGGGCAGAAAAAAGCCCGCTCGATGAGCGGGCTTTTCTGGTGACCTGGCGTTCAGTGTTCCAGGTTACCGAATATGGCGCAGCGGACGGGACTCGAACCCGCGACCCCCGGCGTGACA
>NZ_JBNPJU010000096.1:0-263 GCF_050312575.1 Pseudomonas sp. R11F
TAGCTGTAGACACGGCCAAGGAGTTGCCGATGGCTTTCAAACTGGTCGAGCACATCCCGGGTGATCTGCTCCTGGGTAAAGCCCATCAGGTCGTACTCCTGAGGCCCGTTGTGCAGATAGACCTCAGCCCGGTAGTAACGTGTGCGCTCTTCCTCGGCCAGGTCGCTCGGTGCTGCCCTCCACCATCTGATCGTTCCCACGCTCTGCGTGGGAATGTAGCCATCGACGCTCCGCGTCTGCTCTTAAAAGCCGTGACGCGGAGC
>NZ_JBNPJU010000097.1:0-254 GCF_050312575.1 Pseudomonas sp. R11F
ACTGGCACTGTGGTTGTCGATACCCCGGCTAACGACGTCTACAACAACGGTTCTACCGTCAGCACTACTATTACCGGTGCGACCGGCGGCAATTTTGAGAATCTGGTGCCGAGCACGACTCCGGCCGTTACTACGATTACTGACTCAGTCGACACCACCACCGTCGCCCTGACGGCCGGCTCGACCGTGACCGAAGGCGGCCAGATCACTTACACCGCCACGCTGACCAACCCCGCGCAAACACCAGTGACTGT
>NZ_JBNPJU010000098.1:0-252 GCF_050312575.1 Pseudomonas sp. R11F
TCTGGGCAGATTCGAACTGCCGACCTCACCCTTATCAGGGGTGCGCTCTAACCAACTGAGCTACAGACCCAATTTCGAGCGCGTAACTGATTAGCTAAGAGCTATCAGCTTGGAGCTTAAAGCTGCTTCTATCGTCTTCTTCAATGAATCAAGCAATTCGTGTGGGAGCTTATGAAGCAGCTGATGTCGTCGATTAAGGAGGTGATCCAGCCGCAGGTTCCCCTACGGCTACCTTGTTACGACTTCACCCCA
>NZ_JBNPJU010000099.1:0-227 GCF_050312575.1 Pseudomonas sp. R11F
TGGCGTCCCCTAGGGGACTCGAACCCCTGTTACCGCCGTGAAAGGGCGGTGTCCTAGGCCACTAGACGAAGGGGACAAAACCTTCTGAACAACTGATCAGTGCTGAGAACTGATCGATTCAAGGACGGTGTGGCCAGACCTTGAACCTGTAATTGGTGGAGCTAAACGGGATCGAACCGTTGACCTCTTGCATGCCATGCAAGCGCTCTCCCAGCTGAGCTATAGCC
>NZ_JBNPJU010000060.1:0-226 GCF_050312575.1 Pseudomonas sp. R11F
GGCTATAGCTCAGCTGGGAGAGCGCTTGCATGGCATGCAAGAGGTCAACGGTTCGATCCCGTTTAGCTCCACCAATTTACAGGTTCAAGGTCTGGCCACACCGTCCTTGAATCGATCAGTTCTCAGCACTGATCAATGTACAGAAGGTTTGTGTCCCCTTCGTCTAGTGGCCTAGGACACCGCCCTTTCACGGCGGTAACAGGGGTTCGAGTCCCCTAGGGGACGC
>NZ_JBNPJU010000100.1:0-226 GCF_050312575.1 Pseudomonas sp. R11F
ACACCGACATGATCGTTCCCACGCTCTGCGTGGGAATGCCGCCTGGGACGCTCCGCGTCCCGTCGGTTAGTACGAGGCTTGAATCACGCGCAATGGTGACGCGGAGCGTCACGGGATGCGTTCCCACGCGGAGCGTGGGAACGAGCTCAACACCGACATGATCGTTCCCACGCTCTGCGTGGGAATGCCGCCTGGGACGCTCCGCGTCCCGTCGGTTAGTACGAGG
>NZ_JBNPJU010000036.1:0-170542 GCF_050312575.1 Pseudomonas sp. R11F
CTGACTGACTCACCGCCATCGGGAGCAAGCCCCCTCCCACATTTAGCTGGAAATCACCACTCGGCAAAGCTGCCGTCGGCATGGCGCCAGATCGGGTTGCGCCAGCGATGGCCGATGGCCGCGCGTTCAACCACATATTCCTCGTTGATCTCGATGCCCAGGCCTGGCCCGTTGGGTATCTTCACGAAGCCCTGGTCATAATCGAACACGCCCGGGTCGCGCACGTAGTCGAGCAGGTCATTGCTCTCGTTGTAGTGAATGCCCAGGCTTTGCTCCTGGATAAACGCGTTGTAGCACGCAGCGTCCAGTTGCAGGCACGCCGCCAGGGCAATCGGGCCCAGCGGGCAGTGCAGGGCAAGGGCCACGTCGTAGGCTTCGGCCATGTTGGCGATCTTGCGGGTTTCGGTGATGCCTCCGGCGTGGGACGCATCCGGCTGGATGATGTCGACATAGCCTTCGCTGAGCACACGCTTGAAGTCCCAGCGCGAGAACAGGCGCTCGCCCAGCGCAATCGGGGTGCTGGTCAGCGGTGCCAGTTCCTTGAGCGCTTCGTAGTTTTCACTGAGCACCGGCTCTTCGATGAACATCAGTTTGTACGGGTCCAGTTCCTTCATCAGCACCTTGGCCATGGGCTTGTGCACGCGGCCATGGAAGTCGACGCCAATGCCCACGTTAGGGCCGACCGCATCCCGCACAGCGGCAACGTTGGCCAAGGCCAGGTCGACTTTTTCGAAGCTGTCGACGAACTGCAACTCCTCGGTGCCGTTCATTTTCACTGCGGTAAAGCCACGCGCCACCGCCTCTTTGGCGGCACGGGCGGTATCGGCCGGGCGGTCGCCACCGATCCATGAATACACGCGGATCTTGTCGCGCACCTGGCCACCGAGCAGGTCGCTGACGGACACGCCGAGGGCCTTGCCCTTGATGTCCCACAACGCCTGGTCGATACCGGCCAGCGCACTCATGTGCACCGCGCCGCCACGGTAGAAACCACCGCGATAGAGCACGGTCCAGATGTCTTCGATATTGCGCGGGTCTTTTCCGATCAGGTAGTCGGACAGTTCTTCGACGGCCGCCGCCACGGTATGGGCGCGGCCTTCAACCACAGGCTCGCCCCAGCCGGTCACGCCCTGGTCGGTTTCGAGCTTGAGGAAGCACCAGCGCGGCGGGACGATGAAGGTCGTCAGTTTGGTGATTTTCATCTGTTATCTCTCTTATAGATGCAGCGCCCGTGGGCGCGGAACTTGGAGTCAGCTCAGGCTGTTCCAGGCGGCGACATACGCCTGGGCGCGGCTCGCGACCTGATCCACCGTCATACCCGGCTTGAACAACCCGGAACCCAGGCCGAACCCTTTGGCGCCGGCATCGATGAACACCTGCATGTTGTCCGGGGTAATGCCGCCCACCGGCAGCAGCAACGTGCCCGTCGGCAAGACCGCCAGCCACGCCTTGATCACCGACGGGCCCATTTGCTCGGCCGGGAACAGCTTCAACACGTCGGCGCCTTCGGCCAGGGCGGCAAATGCTTCGGTCGGCGTGGCCACACCGGGCGACAGGAACAGGCCCGTCGCTTTCGCTGCGCGCAAGACCTTGGCATCGCTGTGGGGCATCACGATGACCTGGCCACCGGCGGCTTTCACTTGCTCGACCTGCTCCGGGGTCAACACCGTGCCCGCGCCGATCAGGCAATCGGCAGGCAGGCCATCGCGCAGCGTGCGGATGCTGGTGTAGGGGTCGGGCGAATTCAGCGGCACTTCGATGACACGAAACCCCGCCTGGTACAGCACCTGGCCGATCGCCAGGGCTTCGTCCGGTCGTACGCCACGCAGGATTGCGATCAAACCGTTGCGGGCGAGCGCTTGCTTGAGCATGTCAGGTCTCCAATGCAGGTTGAGTGAGCCCGGCGGCCACCGCCAGTTGCCACAGGCCACGCTCGGTGGCTTCCTGCGCCAGGCTGACGTGGTCGAAGCCGCACAGGGCGAGGGCGCGTTGGTAGCGGGCGCAGAGGGCGGCGGCGCCGACCAGGATGATGGGTTGGTGTTTGGCGCCGACCGGCAGGCCGGCCAGTTCATGACCGATGAGCAAACCGGACAGGTAGTCAGGCTGTTGTTCGGGCGCCAACTCGCCGGTCAGCCCGAGCGTGCGCGCACTGAACAACGTCGACAGCACGCCGCGTTGGCCATCTTTGGAGAGCGCCACCTGCACGCCCCGATCAAAAGCGTCGGCCTGGAAGTATTCGGATATTTGCTGGGTACGCCCAAGCAGGCTGTGTTTACTCAACACCGCGAACAGCTCGCCGGTCATGAAGGTGTCGAAGTGGGTGATACGCCCCTCGACCACCTCGACCCATTTGGAATGGCTGCCGGGCAGGCCGATCAAAACATCGGCGCCAAGCCCCTGCAGCACGCCCAGCACTTGGGTTTCTTCGCCACGCATCACATTGGGCAGACCGACCTGCTCAATCACGCCGGGCACGATATGCACGTCGATTCCACGCAAGCTGCGTACCCGATGCAGAGCGTTGCCGAGGCTGGCGACGTTCACTGGCGTATTGCGATAGGCCGCCTCGCTCCAGCCCTGGGCGCTGCCGACCATGCCGCAGGCGATCACGGGCAGGTCGGGCCGGGCATCGAGCCAGTCACCACACGCCGCATCGAATGCCAATTCAAAGCCATCACGACAGTACACACCCGCGATATCCCGGGGCTCGCTGGGCAAATGCATGATGCCCCACGCCAGCGAGCGCTGCTCCAGCACCACACCTGCGGGGCCGAGTTTATAAGCACGAAGGGAACTGGTGCCCCAATCGAGCGCGATCAATTGCGCCTGCATCGCTTCACCTGAATGAGTGGTGATGAAAAAAGCTGATGGGCGAATATAAACCTATGCTTGCGCATATCTCAATATATAAATATCAATCCCATATAGTGAGACGAGACGAGATAAATCCTACTCCGTTTGCCCTTTTTGCGGGGAGTGGAACAAGACGTTATCTGATAGGGGAAGTTAAAAAGCCGACAAGTCCAGTTCGCGCATCGCCCCCATCCAGATCGCATAGTCGGTGTGATCCTTCAGGTCATCGCCGGTTTCGGGGTGCAGGAACACCACCAGACCCTCGCGGTGCAAGGCCAACCACGGCAGCACCACACCGATGTACTCCGGCTCGAAAGCCAATTGGCAGCTCCAGTCCGGGTGCGGGCCCACCGGCCGTTCGTGCACTCGACCCATGCGTAACGGGAACAGCTTGGCCGCGTCTTCGCACAGGGTGCGCGCCTGCTCGATCGTACTGGCGTCGAAGTAGATATGGGCGTGATAGCCCTTGATACGTTGCATGATGAAATCCGCGTCCACTGTGCGCCGATCCTAGACCGCAATCGACGGCAGGGCCAGCCCGGTCAGGGACTGCGCGCTGCTGGCCTGCTCCGCCAGCAGCCAATCGACAAAGCGCTCGATCAACTGCCCCCGGCGTTTGCGCTGGGGCTGCACCACGTAATAACCGAAACGCGAGATCACCGTGTCGCTGATCGGCCGGCACAGCCAGTTCTGCTGCAACAGGTTATCCACCAGGTGGCGCCAGCCGATGGCTACGCCCTGACCGGCAATCGCCGCCTGGATCAGCAGTGTGTAGTTGTCGAAACGCAACTGGCCTGGCGTGGGTGCCGTGGTGATCCCTAACTCGCGAAACACACCGCTCCAGTCGAACCACTGGCTGTTGTTCTCCTGACGCAGGTGCAGCAGGGGAAAATCCTGCAAATTCGCCAGGGTCAGCGCTGTGGTCTGCTCCTTGAGCCACTGCGGGCTACACACCGGGAACACTTCTTCGTTGAACAGCCACAGGCTGTCGCCCTGCTTGAAACGCCCGTCGCCGAACAGCACCGCCACATCGATATCACTGCGCAAGGTGGCGTGGTTACGTTCGCTGGTGACCAGGCTGACATCGACCTGCGGGTTGGCCTGGTGGAAGCGGTGCAGGCGCGGCATCAACCAGTAAGCGGCGAAAGCGAAGTCGGTGGCCACTTGCAGCACTTCATGCTGGCCCTGCTGGGTGATCGCGCTCAGGCCTTGGTTGATGGCCTGCAAGCCACCCTGGGCATGCTCGAACAGCAGGGCACCCGCGTCGGTCAATTCGATGCCACGGTAGATGCGATCAAACAGGCGAATCGACAGCTGTTCTTCGAGCCGCTTGATCTGCTGGCTGATGGCCGGTTGAGTGGTGCCCAACTCCATGGCGGCCGCCGTGAAGCTGCGATGTCGCGCCGCCGCTTCGAACACGCGCAACAGGTCGAGGGATAGATCACCGAGGGCTTCATACATTAGCTGTACTTATCCTAGACATTGTATTTCATGGGCTTTACCCAATTTTTCATGGGCTGCATGCTCATTCGCATAAACACCGCCTATGGAATGCCGAAGCCCCATGAAGCGCAAGAACATTCTTTTCATCATGGCCGATCAAATGGCCGCGCCACTGTTGCCGTTCTACGCACCGTCCCCGATCAAGCTGCCGAACCTGAGCCGCCTTGCCGCACAAGGCGTGGTGTTCGACGCCGCCTATTGCAACAGCCCGCTGTGTGCACCGTCGCGCTTCACCTTGGTCAGCGGCCAACTGCCGAGCAAGATCGGCGCCTACGATAACGCGGCGGATTTCCCCGCCGATGTACCGACGTATGCCCACTACCTGCGCCGCCTCGGCTACCGCACCGCGCTGTCGGGCAAGATGCATTTCTGTGGCCCCGACCAGTTGCATGGCTACGAGGAGCGCCTGACCAGCGACATCTACCCCGCCGACTACGGCTGGGCGGTGAACTGGGATGAGCCGAACGTGCGCCCCAGCTGGTACCACAACATGTCCTCGGTACTGCAAGCCGGTCCGTGTGTGCGCACCAACCAGCTCGACTTCGACGAAGAGGTGGTGTTCAAAGCCCAGCAATACCTGTTTGACCATATCCGTGAGGACGGCGATCAGCCGTTCTGCCTGACGGTATCGATGACTCACCCGCACGACCCGTACACCATTCCCAAGCCGTTCTGGGAGCTGTACGACGATAGCCAGATCCCTTTGCCGACGACCCCGCCCCAGGCCGATCTCGACCCGCACTCCCAGCGCCTGCTCAAGGTCTATGACCTGTGGGACAAGCCGCTGCCTGTGGATAAGATCCGCGATGCGCGGCGTGCTTATTTCGGTGCTTGCAGCTATATCGACAGCAATGTCGGCAAGCTCTTGCAGACCCTGGAAGACACCGGCCTGGCCGAGGATACGATCATCATCTTCTCCGGCGACCACGGCGACATGCTCGGCGAGCGCGGCCTCTGGTACAAAATGCATTGGTTTGAAATGGCCGCCCGCGTACCGTTGCTGGTCTGGGCACCGGGGCAATTCGCCGCCGGCCGCGTGGCCCACGCGGTGTCCACCGCCGACCTGCTGCCGACCCTGGTGGAACTGGCCGGCGGCGAGCTGGATCCACGCCTGCCGCTGGACGGCCGCTCGCTGGTGCCGCATTTGCAAGGGCAGGGCGGGCACGACGAAGTGTTCGGCGAATACATGGCCGAAGGCACCATCAGCCCGCTGATGATGATCCGCCGTGGCGCCTACAAATTCATCTACAGCGAAGACGACCCTTGTCTGCTGTTCGATGTGCACAACGACCCGCACGAGCGGGAGAACCTCAGCCAGTCGCCGGAGCACCGCTCACGGTTCGAGGCGTTCTTGAGCGAGGCGCGAGCCAAATGGGACATCCCGGCGATCCACCAACAGGTGCTCGCCAGCCAACGCCGCCGTCGCCTGGTGTTTGAAGCCCTGACCCAGGGCAAGCTGAAGAGCTGGGATCACCAGCCACTGGTAGACGCCAGTCAGCAGTACATGCGCAACCATATCGACCTCGACGACCTGGAGCGCAAGGCACGTTATCCACAACCCTGCCAAAACCAATAAAGACACAGAGGGAAGGCCATGCAAAAGCTAACGGTAGTACTGGGTATCCTGGCGCTCGCCAGCGCCAATGTGTACGCAGACACCAGTTGTGAAACGGTGAAAATGGCTGATCCCGGCTGGAGCGATATCGCCGCCACCAATGCCATCACCGGTTTTCTACTGACAGGCATGGGCTACAAACCCAAGGTCGACACCCTGGCGGTGCCGATCACGTTTGGCGGGCTCAAGGATGGCCAGGTGGATGTGTTCCTGGGTAACTGGATGCCGGCACAACAGGGCTTCTATGACAAATTCGTGGCCAATGGCGATGTGGTGCAACTGGCGAAAAACCTCGACGGCACCGAGTTCACCCTCGCGGTACCGGACTACGTGTGGGACGCCGGCGTGCATGACTTCAACGACCTGAACAAGTTTGCCGACAAGTTCGACAAGAAGATCTACGGCATCGGCTCCGGCGCACCGGCGAATATCTCGTTGCAGGAGATCATCAAGAAGAACGACTTTGATCTGGGCCAATGGAAGCTGATCGAGTCCAGCGAACAGGCGATGCTCGCCGAGGTGTCACGCTCGGTCAAAAAACAGAAATTCGTCACCTTCCTCGGCTGGACGCCGCACCCGATGAACGTGCAATTGAAAATGCACTACCTCAAGGGCGGCGAGAAGTATTTTGGTGACACCGGCAGCGTGTATACCTTGACCCGCAAGGGTTACGCACAGGCCTGCCCGAATGTCGGGAAGCTGCTGACCAACCTGAGTTTCACCCAGGAGATGGAGAACAGCATCATGGCCGAGGTCGCCAACAACAAGGTCAGCAATGCCGATGCGGCGAAGGCGTGGATCAAGGCGAATCCAGCGGTGTTGGACAAGTGGCTCGACGGCGTGAAGACCACGGATGGCCAGGAGGCCCTGCCGGCTGTCAAAGCCAGGCTCTGACATCCAACACGATCCAAGTGTGGGAGGGGCGGTGCGACGATTCGACTTGCTCCCTCCCACAGGGATCGGTGCCTGCTGATATTCTGCGCCAAACCTACAGACCGAGCCTTTCATGCCCCGGCCCAACCGCCACACACTTTTTCCCTTTCTCGCCTGGCTCCCGCGCCAAACCCGCGCCAGCATGGGTCGAGATGCAGTCGTTGGCCTCAGCGGCGCAATCCTCGCCCTGCCACAGTCGATTGCCTACGCACTGATCGCCGGTCTCCCGCCCGAATACGGCCTGTACGCGGCAATCATCCCGGTACTGATCGCCTGTCTCTGGGGCTCCTCCTGGCACCTGATCTGCGGCCCTACGGCGGCGATTTCCATCGTGCTGTACGCCAGCATCAGCCCCTTGGCGATACCCGGATCGCAGGACTACATCACCTTGATCCTCCTGCTGACATTCCTGGCCGGCGTTTTCCAGTGGCTGCTGGGCATGCTGCGCTTCGGCGCGCTGGTGAATTTCGTCTCTCACTCGGTGGTACTGGGTTTCACCCTGGGTGCCGCCGTGGTGATTGCCCTGGGCCAGTTGCCCAATCTGCTGGGCCTGGATTTGCCGAGCCAGGCCACGGCAGTCAATAGCCTGCTGGCACTGATCGACCATGGCGGCGAGTGGGACCAGGCGTCACTGGCCCTGGGGCTGGGCACCTTGTTGGTGGGCGCGTTGCTCAAATACTGGGTGCCACGCTGGCCAACGCTGTTGATCGCCCTGGCCCTCGGCAGCCTGGCCGTCTGGCTGTGGCCGGCGATGTTCGGGCATGTCGCGCGGGTCAGTTCGTTTGTTGGCAAGCTGCCGCCATTCAGCCCGCTACCGATGGACCTCGATCTGCTGCTGCGCCTGCTGCCCAGTGCAGTGGCGGTGGGGATGCTGGGGCTGGTGACCAGCCTGTCGATAGCCCGCTCCTTGTCGGCTCGTTCACAGCAATTGCTCGACGCCAACCAGGAAGTCCGCGCGCAGGGTTTATCCAACATTGTCGGCGGATTTTTCTCGGGCTACTTGTCAGCCGGTTCCTTTACCCGCTCCGGGCTCAGCTATGAAGCCGGCGCGTGCTCGCCGTTGGCGGGGGTGTTTTCCGCGCTGTGGGTGGCGCTGTTCGCGTTGTTCGGCGCCGCATTGATCGCCCACATCCCCATTCCGAGCATGGCCGCGAGCATTCTGTTGATTTGCTGGGGCCTGGTGGACCATCGCGGCATTCGTGCGTTGTTCCGGGTGAGCCGGGCCGAGTTTGTGGTGATGAGCCTGACCTGCGTCGCCACCTTGCTGCTGGAGCTGCAAACGGCGATTTATGCCGGGGTGCTGGCCTCGCTGTTTTTCTACCTCAAGCGCACCTCGCAACCGCGCGTCCAGCAGTGGCGTGACGGCGACGAAGATGTGCTGCGGGTAGGCGGCTCGATCTTCTTCGGCGCCAGCCATTACCTGCAAGTACGTCTGCAAAGTCTGCATGGCCAGCGGGTGGTCATCGAGGCGCAGCAGATCAACTTTATCGACTATTCCGGCGTGGAGATGCTGCACCAGGAGGCACGGCGATTGCGGGGCTTGGGACGCAGCTTGACCTTGCGCCGGGCCCGGCCGCAGGTGGTGGAAGAGTTGAAGAAACTGGAAGGGGCCGACAACTGCCCCCTCCAGTTCGAAGACTGAACGCAGTCAAACATGTGGGAGGGGGCTTGCTCCCGATAGCGGTGGTTCAGCCAAGTCATTCTTGGCTGACACACTGCAATCGGGAGCAAGCCCCCTCCCACAGTAGCGGTGCCCACATCAGATTGGAGCTAGATGAGTTGGCGGCGCAGTTCAGCCAGCACCGGTGCCGAAGCCGGGCGCACACCGCGCCACAGGAAGAACGCTTCCGCCGCCTGCTCCACCAGCATGCCCAAGCCATCCATCGCCACGGCTGCACCTTGTTCAGCAGCCCAGCGACAGAACGCGGTCGGCTCCTTGGCGTACATCATGTCGTAGCAAAAGGTCTTGCCGGGTTCGATCAGGCTGCCGGCAATCGGCGGTACATCGCCTGACAGGCTGGCGGACGTGGCATTGATGATCAGGTCTACCGGCTCACGCAGCCAGTCGAAACCGCTGGCGGATACCGGGCCGAGATCGTCGAACAGCTCCGCGAGCAATTCGGCCTTTTCGACCGTACGGTTGGCGATGATCAACGAGGCCGGTTGTTCCGCCAGCAACGGTTCCAATGCCCCGCGGACTGCACCGCCGGCGCCCAGCAGCAGGATGCGCGCGCCTTTGAGCGTCAACCCGGCGTTTACCGTCAGGTCGCGCACCAAACCCGCGCCGTCGGTGTTGTCGCCCAGCAGGGTGCCGTCGGCCAACTTGCTCAAGGTGTTCACCGCACCGGCGCGTTGGGCGCGCTCGGTCAAGGTATCGGCCAGACGGTAGGCTTCTTCCTTGAACGGCACGGTGACGTTGGCACCCCGTCCTTGCACAAAGAACTCACGGGCACAGCCGGAGAAATCCTCCAGCGGTGCGAGCAAGGTGTTGTAATCCAGTTGCTCGCCGGTCTGCTCGGCAAACATACGGTGGATCAACGGCGATTTACTGTGGCCGATGGGGTTACCGAATACGACATACCGATCCATCAGACAGCCGCCTTGGGCGCAATCAGGCCAAGCCAGTCGCGGTCTTGCAGGAAGTAGTCGGTGAGCCGCGCTTCTTCGCTGCCGGCTTCGGCTTTCCAGTCATAGCTCCAGCGCACTTGCGGCGGCAGCGACATCAGGATCGACTCGGTACGCCCACCCGACTGCAGGCCGAACAAGGTGCCACGGTCGTAGACGAGGTTGAATTCCACGTAGCGGCCGCGACGGAATTCCTGGAATTCGCGCTGTTGCTCGGTGTAGGGCATGGCCTTGCGGCGCTGTACGATCGGCAGGTAGGCATCGATGTAGGCATCGCCGATAGCGCGGATGAAGGCGAAGCAGGTGTCGAAGTCCCATTCGTTCAAGTCATCGAAGAACAGCCCGCCGATACCGCGCGGTTCGTTGCGATGCTTGATATGAAAATAGGTGTCGCACCAGGCTTTGTAGCGCGAGTACACCTGCGGGCCGAACGGCGCACAGGCCTGCTCGGCCACGCGATGCCAGTGGATGCAGTCTTCTTCGTTTCCATAGTAGGGCGTGAGGTCGAAGCCGCCACCGAACCACCATACCGGCTCTTCGCCGTCTTTTTCGGCAATGAAAAAGCGCACATTGGCGTGGGACGTCGGCACATGCGGGTTGTGCGGATGGATCACCAGCGACACCCCCAACGCCTCAAAGCCTCGCCCGGCCAGCTCAGGGCGATGGGCACTGGCAGAGGGTGGTAGGCCGCTGCCAAACACGTGGGAAAAGTTAACGCCGCCTTTTTCAATGACCGAACCGTCTGCAATCACACGGGTGCGACCGCCACCGCCGGCAGGCCGGGTCCAGGCGTCTTCGATAAAGCGAGTGTCCGTCTCGAAGGTTTCCAGGGCGCTGCAAATGCGGTCTTGCAGGTCGAGCAGGTAGGCTTTAACAGCCTCAGTGCGAGTAGTCATGGCATCACCTTGAATCGGGCAAAGCTACGCGAGGCCATCGGGCGTCGGCGGCAAATGGGCGCACAGGATAACACCGCACCCACGCGCGTCGCAGTTGACGAAGATCAAGCTTAGGAGTCCGATAGCAGGCCACGCGATTCGATCTCAAGGAGAAGTGCAGATGGCCAAACGTATCCAGTTCAGCGCCCATGGCGGTCCCGAAGTACTTGAATATGTCGACTACACGCCCGCAGAGCCGGGCCCGCAACAGGTTCGCGTGCGTAATGAGGCCATCGGCCTGAACTTCATCGACACCTATTTCCGCAGCGGCCTGTATGCGCCGCCAGCCTTGCCGTCGGGGCTGGGCGCCGAGGGTGCCGGGGTGGTCGACGCGGTCGGCAGTGAAGTCTCTCAATTCAAGGTCGGCGACCGTGTGGCGTATGGCAGCGGCCCATTGGGCGCCTACAGCCAACTGCATGTGTTGCCCGCAGCCAACCTGGTGCACCTGCCGGACGAGATCAGCTTTGAACAGGCTGCCGGCGCAATGCTCAAGGGCCTGACCGTGCAATACCTGCTGCGCCAGACCTATGAACTCAAAGGCGGCGAAACCATTCTGTTCCACGCCGCGGCCGGGGGCGTGGGCTCCCTGGCCTGCCAATGGGCCAAAGCCCTGGGCGTCAAGCTGATCGGTACCGTGAGCTCGCCGGAAAAAGCCGCCCTGGCCAAATCCCTCGGCGCCTGGGAAACCATCGACTACAGCAAGGAAAACGTCGCACAGCGCGTATTGGAATTGACCGACGGCAAGAAAGTACCGGTGGTATACGACGGTGTGGGCAAGGATACCTGGCTGACCTCACTGGACAGCGTGGCACCGCGTGGGTTGGTGGTGAGCTTCGGTAACGCGTCGGGCGCGGTCGATGGGGTGAACCTGGGGATCCTGGCGGCCAAGGGTTCGCTGTATGTGACCCGTCCGACACTGGCGACCTATGCCAACAACCCGGAGAACCTGCAGGCAATGGCCGATGATTTGTTCTCGATGATCAAGAGCGGCAAGGTCCGCATTGATATCAACCAGCGCTATTCGCTAGCTGAGGCGGCGAAAGCGCAAACGGAATTGTCGGGACGGCGCACGACGGGGTCGACCATTCTGTTGCCGTAAGACGATAGATCTGTAGAGGTTGTGAGGGCCTCATCGCGAGCAAGCCCGCTCCCACATTTTGATCGGACTCCAACTGAAGGAACGCGCTCAAGTGTGGGAGCGGGCTTGCTCGCGATGGCCACACCTCGGCCTCAGGACGGCCGCACCACCTCACCCGTCGCCAAATCACGAATCAGGCTCGGGTTCTTGCGCCCACCCAGGGCGCCACCCAGCACCACGTCCAGTTGGCCACGGAAATATTGCTCTACACGCAGCCGCGTGCGCGCCGCCGGGCGCCCCTGAGGGTTGGCCGATGTGGAAATCAACGGCCCCACCAGCGAGCACAAATCCCGCACCAGCGGATGGTCACTCACCCGTACCGCCACCGTGTCATGCACACCGGTCACCCATTCAGGCAGCAAGCCCTGGTGGGGCACCAGCCAGGTATTCGGCCCCGGCCAGGTACTGGCCATGCGTTCGATCCAGGTATCCGGGAAATCTTCAAAGAGAAAATCGAACTGGCGAATATTGTCCGCCACCAGGATCAAGCCCTTATCCACCGAGCGGTTCTTGATCGCCAGCAGCCGGTCCACCGCTTCTTCATTCCACGGGTCGCAGCCCAGGCCCCAGACCGCCTCGGTCGGATAGGCAATCACCGCGCCTGCGCGAATTTCTCGTGCGGCTTCCAGCACACGCCACCTGTTGACCATTGTTCACTCTCCGGACTAAAGCTCTGCGCAGTTTACCGATCTTCGTTACAAAACCTAGGGGCGCGCGAGCCAGCGGCCACTCTCGCAGATCACTTGGCCTTCGAGCTCCAACTCCGTCAGCGTCGCCAGCACTTGGGATAACGGCCGCCCGCTGGCAATCGCCAAGCCTTCGCTGGTATGAGGCGCGGCATGCAGCAACGCCACCAGCGGATGGGTGACCGGCACGGGGGCAGGACGGGACAGGGCCTGCCAACCGCGCAAACCTTCCAGAATGTGCTCGATGGTTTCGACCAACACCGCGCCATCGCGGATCAACTGGTGACAACCCTTGGCACCCGGATGATGAATGGAGCCGGGGATCGCATACACCTCGCGTCCTTGCTCGGCCGCCAGCCGTGCGGTAATGAGCGAGCCGCTGGCCATGCTGGCTTCAACCACCAACACGCCCAGCGACAAACCGCTGATGATCCGGTTGCGCCGGGGAAAATTACCCGCTTGCGGCGCCGCATCCAGCGGAAACTCGGAAACTACGGCACTGCCCTGGTCAATCATCGCCGCCGCGAGCTTTCGATGGCGCTGTGGATAAAAATTTTCCAGGCCCGTGCCCAGCACGCCGATGGTCTGGCCACCCACCTCCAATGCCGCCTGATGCGCCGCGCCGTCTATGCCCAGCGCCAAGCCGCTGGTGATAACAAAGCCCGCACTCGCCAGGCTGCGCGAAAACGCGGCGGCCGTGTCCATGCCGGGGCGGGAAGCGCGACGGCTGCCGACCATCGCCAGCTGGGGTTTTTCCAGGATTGCAGGGTCACCGGCAACGAACAGCAACGGGGGGGCATCGTCGATCTGGGCGAGTAGCGCGGGATACTCAGGCTGGTCCCACATCAGTAAATGCTGGGCCGGGCGGGCTAGCCAGACCAAGGCAGCACTCGCGCCATCACGGATTTCAGGGCTGCGCCGAGCCTCGGCACTGATGGCCGGCAACCCAAGGGAACGCCAGGCACTGGCGGGGGCGCTGATGGCCTTTGAAGCGCCGCCGAACGCTTCGATCAAAATGCGAAAACGCTTGGGGCCCAGTTCCGGCAGCCTGTGCAAGCGTAGTCGGGCTTCCAGTTCGGCAGGCGAAATTTCATCACTGTTTATCGGATACATCTGATCATCCTTGACCGGAACAAGCTGTGGATAACTCTGTTGGTAACTTATTTAGCAGGCTATTTATTGCGTTGGATTGGCCGTCACGAAACGGTCCATCACCGCCAGTGAGCGCGAGGCACTCAGTACCAGGCCGTAACTGAGTTTTTCAAAGGTACGAAACACCAGCAGGGTGCCAGCACGCTCGTCAGGAAGTGGCGTCGGGGCGCCGGTGAGGATGTCGCGGACAGTGGAACCGCTCTTTATCACCGTGAGCAATTGGCCTTCGACCATGCCGTCGCGCCGGCCTTTATTCAGGGTGACGGCGTCCAGCACGCCAATCTGAGTGACGCCCTTGGGGATATCAATGATTTGCCCTTCGATAAAAGGCGCGGATACCCCAGCTTCCAGCCTTGCCGGCGCGACGGGGTGCTCAGCGCGTAGCAGACGGTCGCCTGGGCGGACTTCCTGGGTCACGCGCTGCACGGCCAGGGTAGTGAGATCACCGGCCGTCACAAAACGTGCGGTGCCGATGTCGTCGGCATTGATGCCCAGCAGTTCCTGAGTGTGCGGGTCGGTGTAGGTTTTGCCGCGCCGGAAAATCCCATAGCTGGTCTGGGACGGGTCGAGAGCACCGCGGGCATGCACCCGCTCGCCATGGGCGCCCAACACCCGCCCCGCCTCAGCCGCAACAATGTAGGGCGCCCGGTCCAGATCCTGGGGCGTATCGAGAATGCGGTTATGCAATAAGAAGCGCTGGATGGCCTGTTGCGTCGGTTGATCCAGGCGCTGTACAGGCTGGGGCAGCAGGGCCTTGGCGAACGGGGCCCACAGCAGCAAGACGAGTAGCGATTTCCTCATGGGGTCAATCTCCTTTATTATGTGCGTTCGCGTGAAATGCCATGGCCTGTGCGGCTTTTGAGCGTTTCACACCGGCTGTCTGGGTCCATCCCAACGCCGATTTGCCTCTACCTCACATGTGCAGCAATTACGCTTATGGCTATTTTGAACATCCTCGAATTCCCCGACTCGCGCCTGCGCACGATCGCCAAACCGGTGGCCGTAGTGGACGACAAGGTTCGTCAGTTGGTCGATGACATGTTTGAAACAATGTATGAAGCCCCGGGCATCGGCCTCGCCGCCACCCAGGTCAACGTGCATCAGCGCGTCGTGGTCATGGACCTGTCGGAAGATCGCAGCGAACCCCGGGTGTTCATCAACCCCGAGTTCGAACCGCTGACCGAAGAGATGGGCGAATACCAGGAAGGTTGCCTGTCGGTACCGGAGTTCTACGAAAACGTCGAACGCCCGCTACGCGTGAAGATCAAGGCCCTGGACCGTGATGGCAAGCCCTACGAGTTGATCGCCGATGGCCTGCTGGCGGTATGCATCCAGCATGAGTGCGACCACCTCAACGGCAAGCTGTTTGTCGATTACCTGTCCACGCTCAAGCGCGACCGAATCAAGAAGAAGCTGGAAAAAAAGCATCGCCAGCAAGCTTGATGCCCGTCTTCCAAAGGCTTGCTGCGGCAAGCCTTTTTCTTTTGTGACTGCTTTTAACCGAGAACTCCCATGACCGAGCCACTGCGCATTGTTTTTGCCGGCACTCCCGAATTCGCAGCCGAACACCTCAAGGCGCTGCTTGCCAGCCCTTATGACATCGTCGCGGTGTATACCCAGCCGGATCGTCCGGCCGGACGCGGGCAAAAACTGATGCCAAGCCCGGTCAAGCAGTTGGCGCTGGAGCACAACATCCCTGTGCTGCAACCACCCAGCCTGCGTAATGCCGAGGCTCAGGCCGAGCTGGCCGCACTGCAGCCGGACCTGTTGGTGGTCGTGGCCTATGGCTTGATCCTTCCACAAGTGGTGCTGGACATCCCGCGCCTGGGTTGCATCAACAGTCACGCCTCGTTGCTGCCACGCTGGCGCGGCGCAGCCCCCATCCAGCGGGCGGTTGAGGCGGGTGACCGCGAAAGCGGGGTGACCGTGATGCGCATGGAGGCGGGCCTGGATACTGGCCCGATGCTGCTCAAGGTCACCACCCCGATCACGGGCGAAGACACGGGCGGCAGCCTGCACGACCGTCTCGCCGAGCTGGGCCCGCCGGCGGTGATCCAGGCCATCGCCGGCCTCGCAGCCGGCACACTGCCAGGCGACGTACAGGATGACAGCCTGGCCACCTACGCCCACAAACTGAATAAAGACGAAGCGCGTATCGACTGGAGGCGCCCGGCCGTGGAACTGGAGCGCCTGGTGCGCGCCTTCAACCCGTGGCCGATCTGCCACAGCACGCTCAATGGCGAGGCCTTGAAAGTATTGGCCGCGACCTTGGCCGATGGCAAAGGCGCTCCCGGCGAAATCATCGGGGCCAGCAAAGACGGCCTGGTGGTGGCCTGCGGTGAACAGGCGCTGTGCCTGACCCGTCTGCAATTGCCTGGCGGCAAAGCACTGAATTTCAGCGACTTGTTCAACAGCCGTCGTGAGAAATTTGCCCTCGGCACGGTTCTCGGGACGGTCGCCCAATGAACCCGCGTCTGGCCGCCGCCAAGGCCCTCGCCGCCGTTCTCAACGGCAAGGCTTCGTTGAACAGTTCGCTGCCCACTCAGCTGGACAAGGTTGAGGACCGCGATCGCGGTTTCACCCAAGACCTGGCATTTGGCACCGCCCGCTGGCAGCCGCGCTTATCGGCACTGGCGGCCAAGCTGCTGCAAAAGCCGTTCAAGGCCGCCGATGCGGATGTGGAGGCGCTGCTGCTGGTCGGCCTCTATCAGTTGCTCTATACCCGCGTGCCGGCCCATGCCGCCATTGGTGAAACCGTCGGTTGCGCCGACAAGCTGAAAAAGCCCTGGGCCAAAGCCCTGCTCAACGCCGTGCTGCGCCGCGCCCAGCGCGAGAGCGAAGCGCTGCTGGCCGAGCTGGAGCACGACCCGGTGGTGCGCACCGCTCACCCCCGCTGGCTGCAAAAAGCCCTGAAAGCCTTCTGGCCGCAGCAATGGGAAGCCATTTGCGCCGCCAACAATGCGCACCCGCCGATGATCCTGCGGGTCAACCGCCGTCATCACAGCCGTGATGCCTACCTGCAATTGCTGACCACGGCCGGCATCAACGCCACACCGTGCGTGTACAGCGTCGACGGTATCGTGCTGGAAGCCGCCACCGACGTACGCAGCCTGCCGGGCTTTGCCGAAGGCTGGATCAGCGTGCAGGACGAAGCCGCACAACTGGCCGCCGACCTGCTCGACCTGGCCCCCGGCCAACGCGTGCTCGACGCTTGCTGCGCACCGGGCGGCAAGACCTGCCACATCCTGGAAGTCGAAAAGGACCTGGCGGGTGTGGTCGCGGTCGACCTGGAAGCCAAGCGCCTGGTACGTGTGCGTGAAAACCTCGCACGTCTGGGCCTCAACGCCGACCTGATCGCTGCCGACGGCCGCGACACCGCCAGTTGGTGGGACGGCAAACCTTTCCAACGTATCCTGCTGGACGCGCCGTGTTCCGCTACCGGCGTCATCCGCCGTCACCCGGACATCAAGCTGACCCGCCAGCCCGACGACATCGCTGCCCTGGCCGTGCTGCAAGGCGAACTGCTCGACGCCTTGTGGCCGACCCTGGAAGTCGGCGGCATCCTGCTCTACGCCACCTGCTCTACCTTGCCCACCGAGAACACCGAGGTGATCCAGGCCTTCCTCGCCCGCACCAGCGGCGCGCGCGAACTGGACCTCGCCACGGCCGCCGGGATCAAGCAGCCCCACGGCCGCCAACTGCTCGCACAGGAAGGCGGCCACGATGGTTTCTACTACGCCAAACTGATCAAAATCGCCGCCGCACGCGGCTGAATGGTTTTAAGGGAGTGACCGGATGAAAATCATCATCCTTGGGGCAGGGCAGGTTGGCGGTACGCTGGCCGAACATTTGGCCAGCGAAGCCAACGACATCACGGTGGTCGACACCGACAGCGAACGCCTGCGCAACCTCGGCGACCGCCTGGACATCCGCACTGTGCAAGGCCGCGCGTCATTCCCGACGGTGCTGCGCCAGGCCGGCGCCGACGATGCCGATATGCTGGTGGCCGTGACCAACAGTGACGAAACCAACATGGTTGCCTGCCAAGTCGCCCACACCCTGTTCCACACCCCGACCAAGATCGCCCGCGTGCGTGAAGCGGCCTACCTGACCCGTGCGGGGCTGTTCGACAACGACGCGATTCCGGTGGACGTGCTGATCAGCCCGGAACAGGTGGTCACCCACTACATCAAGCGCCTGATCGAGATACCCGGCGCCTTGCAGGTGATCGACTTCGCCGAAGGCAAGGCACAATTGGTGGCGGTGAAGGCTTACTACGGTGGCCCGCTGGTCGGCCAGCAACTGCGCCAGTTGCGCGAACACATGCCGAATGTGGAAACCCGCGTAGCGGCTATTTTCCGACGCGACCGGCCGATCCTGCCCCAGGGCGATACGGTGATCGAGGCTGACGACGAGGTATTTTTCATCGCAGCCAAGGCGAATATTCGCGCAGTGATGAGCGAAATGCGCCGGCTCGACGAGAGCTACAAACGCATCGTGATCGCAGGGGGTGGGCAGATTGGCGAACGCTTGGCGGAGGCGATTGAAAGCCGCTACCAAGTGAAGATCATCGAGATGAGCCCGACACGTTGCCGGTATTTGTCCGACACGCTCGACAGTACCGTGGTGCTGCAAGGCAGTGCCTCGGACCGCGACCTGCTGATGGAAGAAAACATTGCCGACGCGGATATCTTCCTGGCCCTGACCAACGATGACGAAGCCAACATCATGTCTTCCCTGCTGGCCAAGCGACTGGGCGCGAAGAAGGTGATGACCATCATCAACAACCCGGCCTATGTCGATCTGATTCAAGGGGGCGATATAGACATCGCCATCAGCCCGCAGTTGGCCACCATTGGCACCTTGCTCGCCCACGTGCGCCGTGGCGATATCGTCAGCGTGCACTCCCTGCGCCGGGGCGCGGCGGAGGCCATCGAGGCGATCGCCCACGGTGATGCGAAATCGAGCAAGGTGATCGGCAAGGCCATCCGCGATATCGGCCTGCCTCCGGGCACCACCATCGGCGCAATCATTCGTGATGAAGAAGTGATCATCGCCCATGACGACACGGTGATCGCCACGGGCGACCATGTGATTTTGTTCCTGGTGGATAAAAAGCATATCCGCGATGTGGAAAAGTTGTTCCACGTGGGGCTGAGCTTTTTCTGACGCAAAAGGAGTACGCCGGCATGCTCGAATCCCTGGAGAAAATGCTCGCCAAGGGTGTTGATAATTCCCTGCTGCGCTTTGGCTTGGGCAAGGGTTACCTGGACCTGAAGGACAACGCCAAGGCCGTGGAGCATTTACGCAAGTGCGTCGAGTTTGACCCGAAGTATTCGGCGGCGTGGAAGTTGCTGGGCAAGGCGCAGGCGGGATTGGGTGATATCGCTGCGGCGCGGCTGGCGTGGGAGAAAGGGATCGAAGCGGCCCAGACCCATGGCGACAAGCAGGCCGAGAAAGAGATGACGGTGTTCCTGAAGAAACTCGACCGTCAGCCCTGACCGGAATGAAATGTGGGAGGGGGCTTGCTCCCGATTGCAGTGTGTCAGCCAAGAATTACTTAGCTGAACCACCGCTATCGGGAGCAAGCCCCCTCCCACATTGGGTTTTGCTTGGGTATTGAGCCAGTGGGGCCTAGTACCACCGCGCCTCGCCCGGCGGGCGCTTCTTGAAGCGCTTCATGCTCCACATGTACTGGCTCGGGTACGCGCCGACATAACGCTCCACCACCTTGCTCATGGCCGCGCAGGACGTGGCGGTGTCGGTGCTGTACATGTCTTCCGGCGCCGCTTCCAGGATCACTTTGTAGCCTGAGCCATCCGGCAACCGCAGCGCATGCAGGAAGACACCCACAGCCTTGTGGCCTGCGAGCATGTTCGGCACGAACTTGCTGGTCAGCGCCTGGGTGGCGAAGAACGGCACGAAGATCCCTGCCGATTCGGCCGGCTCCGGGTCGGCGGGGATGCCGACCTGACCGCCTTTGCGCACTTCCTTGATCACGCTGAGAATGCCTTCCTTGGTCGACGCCGCCACGCGGTTACCCAGTTGCACCCGCTGTTTTTGCAGGAGTTCATCCACCGCCTTGAGCTTCGGCGGGCGGTAGAAAATGATCGGTTTGCATTGGTTGCAATAGAAGTGATTGAGCACTTCCCAGTTGCCCAGGTGGCTGGTGATGCCCACCACGCCTTTGCCTGAGGCCAGGGCTTGGTGCAGCACTTCCAGGCCTTCGACTTCGCGCACCAGGTCGATGGAGCGCTGGGCCGGCCAGATCCAGGCACAGGCGCTTTCGGTCAGGGACTTGCCGATATCCATCAGGCTCTGGCCGACCAGCCGCTCGCGAGCGGCCGGGTCCATGTCCGGGAAGCACTTGGAGAGGTTGATCCGCACCGTGTCGCGAGAGCGGTTGGGGGTTTTCCACATGATCCAGCCAATCGCCGTGCCGACGGCTTGAACGGCGCGCCAGGGCAGCAGGGCAAACAACCGGAGAGCGCCTACCAGCAAGGCGCCTTTAAACTTTTCCACAGGTCACTCCTGATCGTGTGTGGTGCGCAAAGCGGGCATTCTAACCGGCGTTGGCCAACTGCGCGTAACGGTCACAGTCCTGGGTGTGGTCCATGACCATGCCGCTGGCCTGCATGAAGGCATAGCAGATGGTCGGCCCGACAAAGGTGAACCCGGCCTTTTTCAGGGCCTTGCTCATGGCTTCGGCCTCGGGGGTAATTGCCGGGACTTCGCTGCGGTCCTTGAAGTGATTGACCTTGGGCACGCCGCCAACGAAGGACCAGAGCCACCCCACCGGGTCTTCCAGGGCCAGCCAGGCAGCGGCATTGCGCCGGGTGGCGTTGAGCTTCAAGCGATTGCGCACGATACCCGGATCGAGCATCAAGGCATCGATTTCAGCATCGGTCAGTTTCGCCAGCCGTTGCGCATCGAAACCGAACAACACCTTTCGATAATGCTCGCGTTTGCGTAAAACGGTGATCCAGGACAGGCCCGCCTGGAACCCTTCGAGCAAAAGCAACTCGAACAAACCCTGCGCATCGCGCAGCGGCGTTCCCCACTCCTGATCGTGATATGCCATGTACAGCGGATCTTCAGAACACCAAAAGCAGCGTGGCATAAGGCTCCAGGGGGTGGTAGCAGGGCCGAATCGGGTATACTCCCGCTCTTTAAATCGCAGCCCAAGTAACAGGTGAATTTCGTGAGCCAGCCTACGCCAGCCGTGCGTACCTTCCAAGACTTGATCCTCGCCCTCCAGCAATACTGGGCCGAGCAAGGTTGTGTGGTACTTCAGCCCTACGATATGGAAGTAGGCGCCGGCACTTTCCACACCGCCACATTCCTGCGGGCCATCGGCCCGGAAACCTGGAACGCCGCTTATGTGCAGCCCAGTCGTCGCCCGACTGACGGCCGCTACGGCGAAAACCCCAACCGCCTGCAGCACTACTACCAGTTCCAGGTGGTCTTGAAGCCGAACCCGGACAATTTCCAGGAGCTGTACCTGGGCTCGTTGAAACATGTCGGCCTGGACCCTCTGGTCCACGATATCCGTTTCGTCGAAGACAACTGGGAGTCGCCGACCCTGGGCGCCTGGGGCCTGGGCTGGGAAGTGTGGCTCAACGGCATGGAAGTGACGCAGTTCACCTACTTCCAGCAAGCGGGCGGCATCGAGTGCTACCCGGTGACCGGCGAAATCACCTACGGCCTTGAGCGCCTGGCCATGTACCTGCAGGGCGTGGACTCGGTCTACGACCTGGTGTGGGCAGACGGCCCGTTCGGCAAAGTGACCTACGGCGATGTGTTCCATCAGAACGAGGTGGAGCAGTCCACCTACAACTTCGAACACGCCAACGTCGACAAGCTGTTCGAACTGTTCGACTTCTATGAAAGCGAAGCCAAGCGCCTGATCGAACTCGACCAGCCGCTGCCGTTGCCAAGCTATGAAATGGTGTTGAAGGCCTCCCATACCTTCAACCTGCTCGACGCCCGCCGTGCCATCTCGGTAACCGCGCGTCAGCAATACATCCTGCGTGTCCGCACCCTGGCGCGTTCCGTCGCCCAAGCCTACCTGCTGGCACGCGCCAAGCTGGGCTTCCCGATGGCAACCCCGGATTTGCGTGATGAAGTGTTGGCTAAGCTGGAGGCTGCACAATGAGTGCTCAAGATTTCCTGGTTGAACTGGGCACCGAAGAGCTGCCACCCAAGGCACTCAATACCCTGGCCGACGCCTTCCTGGCCGGTATCGAAAAAGGCCTGCAAACCGCCGGCCTGAAGTTTGAAGCGAAGAAAGTCTACGCCGCGCCACGCCGCCTGGCCGTGTTGCTGACCGCCCTGGAAACCCAGCAGCCGGACCGCAGCATCAACCTTGACGGCCCACCGCGCCAGGCCGCTTTCGACGCCGAAGGCAACCCGACCCAGGCCGCCCTTGGTTTTGCCAAGAAGTGTGGCGTGGAGCTGAGCGATATCGACCAGAGCGGCCCGAAACTGCGCTTCAGCCAAGTCATCACCGGCAAGCCGACCGCAAGCCTGCTGCCGACCATCGTCGAAGACTCGCTGAACGACCTGCCGATCCCCAAGCGCATGCGCTGGGGTGCGCGCAAAGAAGAATTCGTACGCCCGACCCAGTGGCTGGTCATGCTGCTCGGTGACCAGGTCATCGACTGCACCATCCTCGCCCAGAAAGCGGGCCGCGACTCCCGTGGTCACCGCTTCCACCATCCAGAAGCCGTGCGCATTACGTCGCCGGCCAACTACCTCAATGACCTGCGTGCCGCCTACGTGCTGGCCGATGCCAACGAGCGTCGCGAGCTGATCAGCAAACGCACCGAAGAGCTGGCTCGCCTGCAGGAAGGCACCGCCATCGTGCCGCCAAGCCTGCTTGATGAAGTGACCGCTCTGGTTGAATGGCCGGTGCCGCTGGTGTGCTCGTTCGAGGAACGTTTCCTCGAGGTGCCGCAAGAAGCACTGATTACCACCATGCAGGACAACCAGAAGTACTTCTGCCTGCTGGACGTGGACGGCAAGTTGCTGCCGCGCTTCATCACCGTGGCCAACATCGAGAGCAAGGACCCGCAGCAGATCATCGCCGGTAACGAAAAAGTCGTTCGCCCGCGCCTGACCGACGCCGAGTTCTTCTTCAAGCAAGACAAGAAGCAGAAGCTCGAAAACTTCAACCTGCGCCTGCAGAACGTGGTGTTCCAGGAAAAACTCGGCAGCGTCTACGACAAGGCCGTACGCGTTTCCAAGCTGGCCGCCTACATTGCGCCACGCATCGGCGGTGATGCTGCACGGGCTGCGCGTGCGGGCCTGCTGTCCAAGTGCGACCTGGCCACCGAGATGGTTGGCGAGTTCCCCGAGATGCAAGGCGTCGCCGGTTACTACTACGCCCTCAACGACGGCGAGCCGGAGGATGTGGCCCTGTCACTGAACGAGCAGTACATGCCGCGCGGTGCCGGTGCCGAGCTGCCAAGCACCCTGACCGGTGCAGCTGTGGCCATCGCCGACAAGCTGGACACCCTCGTCGGTATCTTCGGTATCGGCATGTTGCCCACCGGCAGCAAAGACCCGTATGCCCTGCGCCGTGCGGCCCTGGGCGTGCTGCGTATCCTGATCGACAAGAAGCTGGACCTCGACCTGACCCAGGCCGTGGTGTTCGCGGTCGGCCAGTTCGGTGCCAAGGTCAAGCAAGCCGGCCTGGCCGAGCAAGTGCTGGAGTTTGTGTTCGACCGCCTGCGTGCGCGTTACGAAGACGAAGGCGTGGATGTTTCCGTCTACCTGTCGGTACGTGCCCTGCAACCGGGTTCGGCGCTGGACTTCGACCAACGCGTGCAAGCCGTACAGGCGTTCCGCAAGCTGCCGGAGGCCGATGCCCTGGCCGCCGTGAACAAGCGCGTATCGAACCTGCTGAGCAAGGCCGAAGGCTTGGGCAACGCCGAAGTCGACCCGGGCCTGTTTGCCGATGCCAAGGAGTTCTCGCTGAACTCGGCCATCGCCAAGGCGGAGAACGCGGTGAAGCCGCTGATCGCCGAGCGTAACTACGCCGAAGCGCTGGCGCGCCTGGCGAGCTTGCGTGAGCCGGTGGATGCGTTCTTCGAAGCGGTGATGGTCAATGCCGAAGAGGCCGGCGTGCGGAAAAACCGCTACGCCATGCTGGCGCGCCTGCGCGGCTTGTTCATCGGCATCGCTGATATTTCCACACTGAGCTGACTATGTTGAAACTGCTGATTCTCGATCGGGACGGGGTGATCAACTACGACTCCGACGCTTACATCAAGTCGGTGGAGGAGTGGGTTCCACTGCCCGGCTCGATCGAGGCCATCGCGCAGTTGAGCAAAGCCGGCTGGACGGTGGCCATCGCCACCAACCAGTCCGGCATTGCCCGTGGCTACTACGACATCGCGACCCTGGACGCCATGCATGCGCGCTTGCGCACGTTGGTCACCGAGCAGGGGGGTGAGGTGGGGCTGGTGGTGTACTGCCCCCACGGGCCGGACGAGGGCTGCGATTGCCGCAAACCCAAGCCTGGCATGTTGAAAACCATTGCAGAACATTACAAGGTGCCCTTGGCTGGGCTATGGTTCGTCGGGGACAGCCTCGGTGACCTGGAGGCGGCCAAAGCCGTCGACTCTCAGCCAGTTTTGGTTAAGACCGGGAAAGGCGAAAAGACCCAGGCGAAAAACCTGCCGGTAGGCACTTTGATTTTTGACGATCTGGCGGCGGTTGCCGCAGAACTTATCAACAACTAGCCGCCCTCGACTTCCTGGCCAAGGACTGTTCGGGAGTGCGCTTTTAACAGGCGGGCCGTGTCCCGCAACGGTAAATGCCGCCATGTCGATCTTGCAGGCCATCAGAACCTTTTTCTTTTACCTGCTGCTGGGCACCAGTTCGTTTCTCTGGTGCACCCTGAGCTTTTTTATTGCGCCTTTCTTGCCGTTCAAGGCGCGTTATCGCTTTATCAACGTCTATTGGTGCCGCTGCGCGTTGTGGCTGACCCGGGTATTCCTCAACATCCGTTTCGAGGTCAAGGGCGCTGAAAACGTCCCGGACCAGCCCTGCGTGATTCTGTCGAACCACCAGAGCACGTGGGAGACGTTCTTCCTGTCAGCCTACTTCTCGCCATTGAGCCAGGTGCTCAAGCGTGAGTTACTGTACGTGCCGTTCTTCGGCTGGGCCATGGCCATGCTGCGGCCCATCGCCATTGACCGTGACAACCCCAAGGTGGCGCTCAAGCACGTGGCCAAAAAAGGCGACGAATTGCTCAAGGACGGCGTCTGGGTGTTGATCTTCCCAGAAGGCACTCGGGTGCCCTACGGCACCGTAGGCAAATTCTCACGCGGTGGTACCGCGCTGGCGGTCAACGCGAACCTGCCGGTTTTGCCAATCGCCCACAACGCCGGCAAGTTCTGGCCAAAGACGGGTTGGGCAAAACGCGAGGGCACCATCACCGTGGTGATTGGTGAGCCGATGTACGCTGAAGGTGAAGGACCGCGTGCCATTGCTGCGCTGAATGATCGCGCTGCCGCGTGGAACGAGGCACAACAGCGAGCCATGGGTTCGCTGCCTCCGGAGCCGGTTGTGGCCGAAACACCGGCGGTGTGAGCTTCTGTGGATAACCTGTGTACGGTTTGTTGGCGAATTGGGGATTTTCAAACCTAACGAACTGATTTTATTACATATTTCTTGATCTTATAAAATCTCGAAAAACGTGCATAAGTTTTTTCAGCCAAAAAAACCGGTCCTTGTGACCGGTTTTTTATGCACAACGAAAAAGTACGTTTTTTATTCGTCCAAGAGGGGCAGGGAAAGGATGAAGGTAGAGCCTTTTTCCAACTCGCTTTCACACCGGATACGACCACCATGACGCTCGACCACGGCTTTGACCATGGTCAGGCCCAACCCCAACCCTTCGCTGCCCTGGGCCGAATCAAAGCGCCGGTACTGGTTGAACAGCTCGGGCAAGTCGTCAGGCGCAATACCCGGCCCCTGATCGCTGATGCGGCACTCCAGAACACCTTGCCCGCTGCTATGGCTCAAGCTGACGGTGGTGCCGGACGGCGAGTACTTGATGGCGTTCTCCAGCACATTAAACAGCGCTCGAGTGAGCAATGATTGATCTGCCGACACCATGGCTTCATCGGCTTCATCCAGGTCGTGGACGAGGTGGATGCCCTTGAGTTGGGCGAGCAACGCCACCTGGTCAAAGGCGTCCATCACCAGCATGGCGAACAGCGTGGGCTGGAACTGATAGCCGTCAGCTTCGGCCTTGGCCAATTGCACAAAGGATTCCGTGAGGCTCAAGGCCCGCTTCACTTGTTGTTCGATTTGAGCAAACACCGGTGACTCGCTGTTGTGCACATCCAGCAGGGCCAATATTGCCGAATGTGGCGCACGCAGGTCGTGGGACAAAAAGCGCAACATCGTCTCGCGGTGTTGCTGGGCCTCGCGCTCCTGGCTCAGGTCGGTCAGGCTCAGCAGCCAGCCGAGGGCGATGTCGCCTTCAGCCGGCAGCAAGGGTGCGAGCTCCATGCGCAAGCTGCGTTGGTGGATGTCACGGAATTCAACAAGCTCCAACGCCGAGAGGGCAGGGCGAACGCCGTTGTGCAGCGGTGGATAACCCAAATCAGCGAGCTGTTCGATCAGATTGGCGCTGACCAGATCGCTACCGAACACCTCACGAGCGATGCGATTGGCCAGCAGTATGGTGCCTTGGGGATCGGTAATCAGCGTTGCCACCGGCAGGCACTCCAGACCATCGGCCATGAAACGGCGCGTATCACGTGTGCGGCTGACCGCCTGTTCCAAGGCAAAAATCCGTGCCTGTAACATATCCCCTTTGCTTGCAGGGGCGCGACGACGTTCGGGGAGAACCTTGGGTTCGTGATCCAGGCGCGCCAGTTCCCAGCCGAAATAAGCGAGGATCACGCTGAGACGACGCCAGTTCCAGATCAGGTAGCTGAGCAGCAAACCGATCAGACACGCCGCCGGCGGCCACCAGTGCCCCATGCGCAGCAGCAGCCATGCCCCCAGCAGAGCGCCAGCCATGCACCCCAGCGTCATCCACAAGGCGTACCGGGGCCGATACAGCAGCAGGCCCAGTAACACGGCCACCAACGAGGTCGCGATCAACGCGGCGAGCCAACCGGGCAGCTCGACAATGCTGCGCTCTTGCAGCAAGCCGTTGAGGACGTTGGCCTGGATCTCCACACCCGCCGTGGTGCCCGCAATCGACGACAGCGGGGTGACAAAACGATCGCCCATTCCAGAGGCGGTGGCCCCCACCAGGATCAGGCGATTGCGCAGCCGCTCAGGGGCGACTTCACCGCGTAACAGGCTGGCGTAGGAGACACTGGGAAAATGGGTATGGGCCGCGATGAACGGGATGCGTATAGCGTAGTCCCGATGCCACTGCGCGCTGGTTTGCGCCATCGGCTCGCCAGGCATCTCAGACGGTTGGCCGCTTAATGTGTAGGCCAGCCACGCCAATTGCGGTGTGGTAGCACCGGGCGGGCCTTCGCGCAGGTAGAGGCCACGAACCACGCCATCGCTATCCGCTTCAACGTTGATATGCCCAAGCCCCTTGGCGCATTTGAGCAGGGGCAAGAGTTGCGGGTCCGGCTCGCTATAGGTGGCGGCGCCTTCACGCAATAACGGCAATACCACGTTACCTGCGTTGCAAATCGCATCCGCCAGGCGTCGATCATTGGCGGGTACACCTGGCTCGCTGAAGATCACATCGAACAGGATCGCCGCCGGTTGTGCGTCACTCAGGCGGTCGATCAGGTCGGCGTGCAGGCTGCGCGGCCAGGGCCATCGGCCCAGCGCTTTGACGCTCTGATCATCAATCGTCACCAACAAGATGCGCGGGTCCACCGGCAGAGGGGCCAGGCGGCGAAGGCTGTCGTACAGCGGGTTGTTCAGCGCCAGCCCCGGGCTGAGGGACAGGTAGGCGGTGATCGGCAATAGCAGCAGACCTATCCACAACCATTCCCGAACCAGACCGTGGAATAAACGCTGGGCATGGGTAGGCTGGCGTTTCTCGGCCTTGCGCCAGAGCATCATCGGTCAGCCACCGGATGCCTGCGCCTGGGTGGCGGGTGGGTAGTAGAAGATGTCATAAACCCCGGTTTCTCCCTCCAGGCCGTGCTCATCGTAGGCCGACAAACGCACGTGATAGAACGACGCTTTGAGCCCAGTGAAGCTCATTTTCGGCTCGCTGGAAAAGTTTTGCTGCTTGATGTTCAGGAAGGCGCTATCCGTGGCAACTTGCGCACGATAACGCTGCGCCCCCGGTAATGGTCGCAGGTACAAATGCCACACCGGCGCGTCGCCTTTCTGGCCGTCCTGGCCAACCAACACCGGCGCCGGCAGAAGCTCCACCGGCTTGAGTTCACCCTGTCTGGTGAACAACAGTCCCTGACGCGCATCCACCTTCACTTCGCCGTCGACAGGACCGGTGACCCGCTTTGTTTTCACATCACGGTTGACCGCGACCTGACCGTTGAGCACCTCCAATACCGATTGCTCACCTTCATCGCGTACTCGAAAGTGCGTACCGCGTACCCCCAGCACTCCCACGGGAGTCACGATCTGGAACCGATCAGAGGCGCTGTCCCGCTTGATCACATAGGCTTCAGCCTGGCCTTGTTCAAGAACGACTTGGGGAATCGACAGCGGTTGCACCGAGCGCAAATGCACCTGCGAATGGGAAGGCAGCACCACTCTCGAACCGTCGCCGAACAACAGGCTGGTGAACGCCGATTCCGAGGTTCTGACGCCTTCTTGCTCATCGATGGTCATGCCTTCTTGCAGAGGGTGCGCCTTGCCCTGGCTGTCCAGCTTCCAGGCGTCCCCTGTCAAATGCAGGACAACCGCCGGCAGCGGCTGGGCACGACAGACAAAATGATCATCGATGTAGGCGGCACGAGGCGACGCACAAACAGGCAGGGCGACCATGGCCATGACCAGGAACGAGGGGAGTGTCCCGTACCCGCTGCGGGGAGAAAAACTCAGGGTGCTTATCGACATGGGGCTTCCATAGTGCGTCTCACAAAAACGCGCAGGTTTTACGCACGTTACACATGCGTCGGCTGATCCTTTTCCTCAGGAGCAGGAGCCGGTATCTTTCCCACATTGGTACTGAAAATTTTCAATGAGTTAACGGCTCTTTGCTATCAGCGTACCGATTGATCCACGGGGTGTTGCGTCTGGCCACAATTATTCAGATTCAACACCAGGTATTTGCTCTGTACGAAATCGCTGTCGAACAGGCCATCGACGGCCGCTATTTTAGTTGAAAGGACCCACCCATGCGTGTCGCAATACTGGATGACGAGCCTGCCGAACTACGCCGGGTTGAACAGACACTGCGACAGATCCCCAGCACTGCGGAACAGCCGTGGTCCCTGCATTTCTTTGAGCGCGGCGAAGACCTGTTGCGCCAGTTACGCCGGGAAACCTTCGATCTGCTGATACTCGATTGGCAACTGCCTGATATCAGCGGAATCGCCCTGTTGCGCTGGACCCGAGAACACATGGAGGTCCCCCCTGCGGTCATCATGCTGACCAGCCGGGACGCAGAGAGCGACATCGTCACGGCACTCAACAGCGGGGCCGATGACTACGTCAGCAAACCCTTCCGCCCCAATGAGCTCAAAGCACGGGTCAGTGCGGTGCTACGCCGTCATGGCCTGCAAAAGCCCGCCACCAGCGAGCTGCAAAGTTTCAATGACCTGACCTTTGACGATGCCGAGTTGACCGTTACCCGTGCGGGTAAACCGATCAATCTGACCGAGAGGGAGTATCGACTGGCCAGTTGTTTGTTCGCCAACCTGGCGCGGCCGCTGTCGCGCGAGTACCTGTATGAACGGTTCTGGACCCATGAGGAAATGGTGTCCTCACGCCCGCTGGATACGCATATCTATCGACTGCGTAACAAGCTGGGGCTGACGGCGGATCGAGGCTGGCAGTTGCTGACCATCTATGGGTATGGGTATCGGTTGGAGAGTGTGGCGACGACCACGTCGGACTAAAACCGGCAATGTTCCACGTGGAGCATTTTTTACGAAAAACCGGCCTGGATGTAGGCCGGTTTTTTTGTTTGAGCCGCTTTAGAAGTTATAGGTCGCTGTCAACCGGGTCGTACGCTCAGGCCGCACCCCGATATAGTTCGGCGTCGACGTGTATGAGTAAAGCGTACGGTCAAAGATGTTTTTGACGCCCAACGTCAGTGACCAGTCTTTCTGCCGATAGAAAATCGACGCATCGGTCTGAGCCCCACCCGGAAGGGAGAAGTAATTAAAGCCTGACGCGTACCCGTTGATCGTGCTGCTATAGGCATTCACGCCTATCCCCGCTCCCAAGCCTCTGAACGTCCCATCCAAAAGCTCATAAGAGGTCCACACGCTGCCGGTATGTTTCGGCTGGCCGATCGTTTGAGGAGAGGCGTAGAAAAGGGGGTTCCTTCCTGGTGGCGGCGCCGGCTGGGCGAAATCACTGTAGGTGTAGCTGGCATTGATTGCCCAGCCCGGAAGAATTTCACCGGCCAGGTCAAGGTCAACACCTTTGGATTTAAGCCCTTGGGAACCTGTCGTTCGGCCAAATGGATCGGTGGTCGGCACGCCGGTTTCTTCCATTTGGAAAACGGCGGTGGTCAAGGTCAAGGCATCGTCGTTGAACTTCACTTTAACCCCGGCCTCCTTTGAATCGCTTTGTCTAGGAGGCAGCACCAACCCTGTGACGTTGTCAGTAGTGTTGTTGGCCTGGAAACCTTTGTAATGGTTCGCATACACCGTCACATCAGGCGTGATGTCGTAACTGATGCCGTAGCTCGGTACCCACTTGCTGTTCTTGAAATCCGTTGAAGAGGAAGTGCCACGTCTGTTGGCCGGGTAGTCGGGCAAGTTGGGTATATAAATAGTCGAGTCGGCATCGTACAGAGTGCGTCTCGCGGCGAGCATCACGTGTGTCTTGTCGCCAACCTTGACCAGGTCCTGCAGCACCAATCCCTTTTGGTTCTGAAGGTAGTCCCCGGAATGGTAATAGTTGGGTGATGAGTAACTGAAGTCAGGCAGGTCGAAGTCGTGGCCCGCATTGAGGTTGCCACTGGCTGCTACCCGAGTTGCCGTGTCAAACGCGGAGGTCTTGTAGTGCTGGTAGTCAAGTCCGGCCAGCAGCTTCTGTTCGATAACCCCAGTCGTCAGCGTGTAAATAATATTATTTTGGGTATTGAAGGAGTTGGTGATCGTTCCGGATTGTAAGCCTCTGGAGCGGATCAAGCCGTTTGGTCCATAGGGCGGCGCGCCACCGGGTCCTCCCGGCTCCCATAGGTGAACCTGGTCTTCTTCACGGGTATAGCTCGCCTTGCTTTCAAACGTGAGGTTGCTTGTGAAGTTGTGACTGAATTCGTAATAGCCTGTTTTGGTATTGCCGGTGACTCGATCGTCCTTGCCAGTGAGTCGGTAATTGGGAAGCTTCTGTATCTTGCCTTGGTAGAGGTATGTCGCAGCGCCTAGAGCGCCTCGCTGACCTTGGAGTTCTGCGCCAATCGTCAGGCTGGTGTCGTCATCCTTCCAGCGTAATGCCGGAGCGATATAGTCGCGACGGCCGCCGTTGTAATCCGGCTCGCTCTCGTTGGCACGCATGTGGACGATGTTAAGTCGATAACTGAACTGTTTGTCATCACTCAACGCGCCCCCCAGATCCAGCGCCTGCTGAAATTCGCCTTTGCTGGTCACGTCCACGCGCAGTTGGTGCAATGGTGTGGTTACCGGCGCTTTGCGGACCAGATTGATCGATCCCGAAGAACTCGCGCTGCCGGTCATGATGGAGTCCGGGCCCTTGATGACTTCGACACGGTCCAACCCTTCGATTGGAGTCGTGCCAACGCCAACGTCCGCCACACCATTGGTGCTGGTGTTCGCAACGGCGAAGCCTCGGATGAAGTAAGAACTAACTCCGCGGTTATTTTGCCAGGTGGTTACACCCCCAGAGCTGCGTAACGCGTCCTCGAGAGAAGAGGCCTGGCGGTCGGTCAACAGTTTGCTGCTGAGTACCTGAACCGAGCGTGGGGTTTCCTGAATCGAGGTGTTGCCGCGCATCGCGCCAGTGGCATTGTTTGGATTGTAGACCTCCGCATCCTCGTTTTCGGTGCTGCTGCTCACGGTTATGCTGGGTAGCACGGCATCGTTATTGGTCGCCGTTGGCGCTGCGGCAACTTGCGGAGCCCGTTCAACGGTCAGTGTCCCATTGCCAGTGATACCCAGGCGCAGGTCAGTACTACGCAATGCCTGGGCTATGGCCTGCTCGGTGCTCAAGCGACCGGTAACCGCCGGCACGCGGTAAGCTTTGGCCAAGGCAGGGTCGAAGGATATCGTCCTTCCGGTCTGTTGCCCGATAGCCAGGAGTGTCTGATCCAGCGAGCCCGCAGGAACGTTGAATTGAGCTACGGCCTCTTGCGCGGTTGCCGCCAGGACAACTTGCACCGGCGACAAGCCGGAAATCAGCGAAATAGCCAAAGCGAGTTTTGCCAACTTGCAGCTTGATGCCATACGTTTGCGCTCCACCTTGTCCCCAGGAAACCAAAATGTTCGGTTACTGGTTCTGTGTGACGAGATGTGAAAAGCGTGAGAGGCCTGCCGAAAAAAAGGTATTTTTTTGGAAAGCCGGGAGGATTTATTGGAATCCAGTTGCCACTGCCTGGCCGTATGACGAGGGTATCAAGGCGTCGAGAGGCCGCGTTATCCAGCGGTGACATTGCCGAGTAAATTTCCTACAACTGGTGTTTTTATCGCTTTCTCCCAAGTGCATCTAAGTAACACTCACCAAGCCGGCAGCAGGAATAAGAGAAATTTGCGCAACGCTATCCTCTCTTTCGATCAATGATGGTGCGCTGCGGTTTTCTGGCGCGCCACTATGGCGCTCGATTATCACAACACTGCGTATCCAGGGTGTTACCTCAACTTGCTCAGCTGTGTTGGCCCAAGACTTGCGTACGTGTGCCCCAGCTACTTGACCCAGTCGCCGGATAGTCTGTGTTGAGCGTATTTATTTGCAGTTGAACGGGTGCATTCATGGCCGCCACTGACTCTCTCATTCGATCCGACTTCCTGACTGTGGTCTTTCGCAGCGACTACCGCTGGCTGACTGCACGCTTGCGGTACAAGCTGGGCTGCCGCTACAACGCCGAAGATGTCGCTTCCGAGGCCTTCACCCAGCTGGCTGCAATGCCCACCCTGCAGGAAGTAAAAGAGCCACGGGCGATGCTTACCACCATTGCCAACCGGGTCATGTATGAACTGTCGCGTCGCCGGGACCTGGAACGAGCCTATATGGATGCCCTGGCCCTGGCACCCGAGGCATGTCATCCTTCGCCGGAAGAGCAGCACCTGCTGATGGAGTCACTGCTGGCCGTCGACAAGGCGCTGGAAGGACTCTCGGTCAACGCCCGCAGCGCGTTCCTGTATAGCCAGCTCGACGGTTTGACCTACGCGCAAATTGGCGAACTGCTCGGAGTCTCGGCGGCTCGAGTTCGTCAATACATGGTCAAGGCACTGCGGTGCTGTTATGAGGCGGCTCGCCATGAGCAAGGCATCTAAGAAAAGTACTGACGACGCAGCCGAGCAGGCGATCGAGTGGATGGTGTTACTGCGTTCCGGTGAAGCCACGCTCGACGATGAGCAAGAGTTCGCCGCCTGGCGAGCCCGCAGTACGGAACACGATCAGGCCTGTGCCTACATAGAGGCAACGCTGGGCCGGATTCCGCTCAGGCTGGCGCCCACTCAGCATCAGGCGGTGCGCTCAACGTTACTGGCACCGTCACGTCGTCGTGAGTTCCTGCGCAATGCCCTGTGCCTGGCGGCCGTCGGCGTAATGGGTGGGGCGCTGGTCGATAGAACCTATCCGGTCGGCAACCTCCTCGCCGATCTTTCGACCCGCACCTCGGAGCGTCGGACCTTGACCCTGGGTGACGGCAGCTCGCTTACGCTCAATGCGCGCAGTGCGGTCAACATCGATATCGACGAGGCTCGCGACAAGCGCAAAATCAAATTGATTGAAGGGGAGATGCTGCTGCAGGCAGCGGCTTCCCGGCTACCCCTGAGTGTTCAGTTGTCAGGCGGCAGGGTGGAGCTGGGCAGTGGCCGGCTGTCCATCCGGCATCTGAATGATGGCTTCCGGGTGGCGGCCCTCACCGGACCTGTGCAGGTGTGGGATGCGACCGGCAGTTCGCGCTTGCTTGCCGTAGGGCAGGGGGCTTCGGTGGGTTCGAACGGCTTCAATGTCTTCCCGATCTCCGCCGTAGCCGAATGCAGCTGGACGCGGGGCCTGCTGGTGGTCGATGACCAGCCGCTGGCGACTGTAATCGAAGCCCTGCGTAACTATCGTACCGGCGTGGTGCGGCTGGATCCTCGTGCTGCGGTCATGCGGGTGAGTGGCATATTCCCGTTGGACGACAGCGACAACGCCATCGAATCGATAGCGCAGACCTTGCCGATCATCGTACAGCGCACCACGGGGTTCTGGGTCAGCATCAGCGCTGCCTGACGTCTGCCTTGCCTGGTGTGTTCTCTCGTCCCCTGCTTAACTGACCAGAACCCCGCCGCACCTGCCTTCACGGCTGCCCGCAAAAAAATCAAAAATAATCGCATTCGCCTCTCACGCTTTTACTGCCTCGTTGCACATAGGTAGTAAGAACAACTGTTAGGCGATCACCATCGTGCTGCGTTCCCTCCTTCCCAAGCGTCATTTTCGGTCTGCCCAGGCCGTGAGCCTGTCAGTACTGATGGCGGGGGGCTGCAGCAGCAGCATGGCTTGCAGCTTGGCCGCCGAGCGAGATTACGCGATATCTCGCGGCACATTGAGCAACGCGCTGCTTGAAGTGGGGCGTCTGAACGGGTGCTCGATCGTGTTTGATCCGGGCTTGATCAGCCAGATGCACAGTGAGGGCGTTCGCGGCCATTTCAGTGGCTATGACGTTGCGCGGATGCTTCTGTATAGCTCGGGGTTCGAGTTGGTACTCACTGCCAACGGAACCCTGACCCTGCAGCCAGCGGATGTCCAGGTCAAGCGTGCGAGTGCGGGGAGAGGCGTGTGACCAATATGAATGTGCGTGTAGAACAGCTCCCTCGCGGGCGCGGCTGGGATGCCAGCCAAATTGGCGAGTTTGCCGAGCTGAAAAAAAGCCGCTTGCCTATCGTCACGGCGTTCAGCTTTGCCGTGCTGATTCATGTGGCGGCGCTGGCCCTGCTGGTCACCCAGGTCAGCAAGCGAGAGTTGACGATGGAGGCTTCCGCGCCGGTCACCAGTGTACGCGTGAGCCTGGTCGCCATGCCGCCACCGCCACCCGTGGTGGTGCCGCCACCGGTGGTCGAAGCTCCGGTGGCGCCGGAGCCTGCCGTGCTCACCAGTGAGTCGGCAACCCGCACGATAGAACAGGCGCCGCCCAAGCCCGAGGCCAAGCCCAAGGAAGTAAAACCCAAGATCAAGCCCAAGCCTGTGATCAAGCCTGAACCGAAGAAAACGCAGCCTGTGGCCGAGCAAAGACCGGTCGAGCCGAGCCCGCGCACTGAAACCAAGCCTGACCCGAATTCAACGCAGGCCCAGGCGGCACCCGTTGCGCAAAAGCTGATGGATCTGCCCTCTGCAGTGCCCAAGGACGTGCCTTCCGTAGGTTGCCGCGTGCCGGCCCCGGAGTATCCGCGTAGAGCCCGGCGCCTACATGCCCAAGGGCAAGTGCTGGTACGCCTGGAGATCAACCCTAAAGGCCTGGTACAGCGCGCGGATGTGGTTCGCAGCAGTGGTAACGAAGACCTTGACGAGTCCGCGGTGACCGCCGTACGCGGCGCTGTTTGCAACCCTTATATAGAAGGCGGCCAGGCCATCTCGGTGCGCGCTGTGCAAACCGTTGACTTCAATTTGAGCAAATAACCGCTCGACGATGCTCGAGTGCCACAGAAGAGGATTGATCATGCAAGAGATGGGGTTGGCCTACGCTTGGCAAACAGCGGATATGGTGTCGAAAACGATCGCTTTCGTACTGCTGATCATGTCAATACTCAGCTGGGGAGTGATGATCATCAAGGCTGGGCAGTTGATCAAGCTGCGCAGCATGACACGCCGAGCGGTGACGTCGTTCTGGCGTGCCGAAAGCTTCGAAGAGGGCGTGAAACAGCTCAATACCGGCCCCGGCAATCCCTTCGTCCATCTGGCCCAGGCCGGCGTTGCCGCGAATGCTCACCAGCAGCAACAGAGCTCCCAGTTGAACAGCCGGTTCGACCTGAGCGACTGGTTGGCACGCTGCCTCAAGGATGTGGTGGAGGAGCATTTGTCACGCTTGCAAATGGGCTTGGCGGTGTTGGCGTCGATTGGCAGCACCGCACCGTTCGTGGGGCTTTTTGGTACCGTTTGGGGTATTTACCACGCGCTCAAAGTGATAGGAACGTCGGGCGATGCGTCCTTGGCCCAAGTCGCGGGGCCTGTAGGTGAGTCGTTGATCATGACGGCGTTTGGCCTGTTCGTGGCCATCCCCGCTGTGCTGGGTTACAACGCGATTGCGCGGCGTAACAAAAGTGTCAGTCATGCGCTGGGGCGGTTCGCTCACGACCTGCACGCTTACTTCCTCACCGGCGCCCGCGTCAGCATTGCCGGCAATGCGGTACAGCCTACCGTGGCACCTTCCGACAAGTGCTCCGATACCCTCGTTGAGAGGGCACGGGCATGAGCATGGGTGGCTCGCAATTCGATGCCAACGACGTGATGTCCGATATCAACATGACGCCGTTGATCGACGTCATGCTGGTGTTGTTGATCATCTTCATCATCACGCTTCCAGTCATCAATCACGCAGTGAAACTCGAGCTGCCCAAAGCCGACAGCCACGCGATGGAAAAGCAGCCAGATGCGATCGATGTATCGATCACCGCCGACGGCCAAGTGCTGTGGAACAAGGAAGCGCTGGATGACGAGCAACTCAAACAACGTATCGCCGTGGCCGCCGTGCAGGATCCCGTGCCCAATGTGCGCTTGTTCGCCGACAAGGCAGTGCGCTACGAGCGGGTCGCCACCGTGTTATCCGCTGCACAAAGTGGTGGCCTGAGCAAAATCGACTTCGTGACTGAAGCCAAACCCGCAACGCCTTGAGCCCTTTGGTACCCCTATGACCAGTGCCGTAAAAACCACTGCCAGGCCCTCGCTCGCCCAGCTTTTGCTGCCCTACTGGGTTTCTGAAGACCGGTATTGGGCCTGGGGGCTTCTGGCGACCAATCTTGCGATCAACTTCGGCTCGGTCTACGTGTCCCTCACGGCCATGCGGGTTGTAGCAAAAACCACGGATGCCTTGGTTGCACGCGATTGGCCGACGTTGTGGGGAGCGCTGGGATTGGGGCTGGTGCTGGGGATGACCATGGTGTTTCTGGCCATCATCAATTATGCAGCGCAGGATTACCTGCGTATTCGCTGGCGAACCTGGATGACTCACGGCTTTATCCACCAGTGGACCGCTGACCAGCGATTTTATGGGATAGAGCGCGACGGGCTGCTTAGCAATGCGGACCAGCGTGTGGCCGAAGACATCGATGTATTCGTGCAGCGTGCGCTGTCCTTGAGTGTAGGAACACTGACAGCCGTAGTGAATGCTTTCACATTCGGTGCGGTCTTGTGGTCACTGTCCGGTACTCTCGAGTTCGACCTGGCCGGAACCCACCACGCGATTCCTGGTTATCTACTCTACGCCGCGCTCCTGTATTCACTGCTGGGTATGCTGATCGCGCAATGGATGGGCAAGCCGCTGATAGCCCTCAATGCGCGCAAGCAGACTGTCGAGGCGGACTTCCGAGCGCTGGGCATGAACCTGCGCGAAAACGCTGAACAAATCGCATTTTATCGCGGAGGGCCTCAAGAGGGGCGCCGCATGATGGGGCAGTTCCGAGAGATACAGCTCAACTTTATCGCGTTGGTGATCCGCACCTCCAAGCTATTGATCACTAACGTAACCTACTTTCACATCGGGAGCCTGGTTCCCACCGCATTGTCGATGCCGCGCTACTTGTCAGGTGCAGTCTCTCTGGGGGACGTCACTCAGGTTACCGCGTCTTTCGAGCGCGTTCATTCCTCGCTGAACTACTTCATCACCAGCTATGTCGACTTCAGCATCTGGCTGGCTTCTGCCAACCGGTTGCGTGACTTCAAGGCGGCGCTGGACAAACTGCAATTCAACCGCACGGGTATCCAGTTCAAAAGCTCAAGCGAGGCGGTATTGACTGCGTCGCCTCTGGCGCTGCAGGCACCCACTGGCGAACTGCTGAGCCACTTGGCCGCCATCCGTATAGAGCCAGGCCAGCGCTGGCTGATCAAAGGCCCCTCCGGTTCCGGTAAAAGCACGTTGATGCGCGCGCTTTCCGGGTTGTGGCCCCATGGCAACGGCGACATCACACTGCCTGGAGCTCAGGCCACCACGCTGTTCGTCCCGCAAAAAAGCTACATTCCAGAAGGCAGCTTGAAAGCCGCATTGTGCTACCCGGATGGTGAAGCCAGGTTCACCACGGAGCAATGCCGGCAGGCGCTTCTCGATGTCGGCTTGACCGAGCGAGCGGGGTCATTAAGCGTATGTGACGACTGGCAGAAAGTACTCTCTGGCGGCGAGCAGCAGCGCCTGGCCATTGCGCGGGTGTTGTTGCAGCAACCGCAATTCGTCTTTTTTGACGAGGCCACCAGCGGGCTGGATATAGCCAGCGAGCGCGCGCTGTATCAGGTGGTGTTCGAGCGCCTGCCCAACAGCGCAATTATCAGCATCAGTCATAACCCGCAACTCGATTCCTACTACCCACATCAACTGAACGTCACCGGCGCGCGACAGGCGGTGCCGGCATGAGTGCTACTGAGCAAAGAACCGACAGCAGCGCGCTGCGGCCGGGTATAGGCCGCCTGGTAATGGGGTTCTGGGTTTCAGAAGATAAGTGGCTGGCCTACCTGTTATTCGCTGTGTGCGTGAGCATTACCTTGGGTGGCGTGTACGTCGCCGTGTGGGCGAACAAAGCCGGTGGCAACCTGGTCGATGCGCTGGTCGCACGGAACTGGGCAACGCTGTTTCCCGTGTTGGTGCTCAACTTTGTGTTGGCCTTGGCCACACCGGTACTGATGATCGTCGGGTCGGTGTTCCGCCAGCTACTGGAGTTACGTTGGCGGACTTGGCTGACCCGTCACTATGTAGAACGCTGGACGCAGGCCAACCACTTTTTCGAGCTTGAGCGCGAGGGCATGCTTGGCAACGCCGATCAGCGTATCGCTCAGGATGTCGCCCAGTTCGTCGACATTACCCTCAACAACATTCTCAACATCATTCAAGTCGTGGTCAGCGCCGTGTCCTTCGGGGTAGTGCTCTGGGGGCTTTCGGGTGAGTTGTCATTCAGTGTATTCGGGCTGGCCGTGGCCATTCCCGGATACCTGTTATTGGCTGCTTTCGCATACACCCTTGGCCAACTGGCTGTGGTGCATTGGGCGGGCAAGTCGCTGATAGGCCTCAATAACCACAAGCAGACGGTTGAAGCCGAGTTTCGTTTCCTGGCGATGCGCCTGCGCGAAAACGCGGAGCAGATCGCTTTCTATCGTGGCGGCGAAACAGAAGGCCAGCGGTTATCCGGCGCATTTATGCGCGTGCGTAGCAACTGGGTGGCGATCATCAGGCGGACCGCCAGGCTGATGTTCGCCCGCGACACCTATTCCGAGGCTCTTTCGCTGCTGCCTCTGTTGCTTGCGTTGCCGCGCTACATGAGCGGGGATATCAGCCTTGGCGACGTTGCGCGCATCCGGGGTGGCCTCGGCGGGCCTGCCGGCGGTGCATTCGGCGCAATGACCAGCGTTTTGAGCCTGTTCGTGCAGATATACCCAACCTTTACCCTCTGGTTGGCGCTGGTTAACCGGCTGCGGGACTTCAGTTGGGCAATTAACAAGCTCGATGCGAAACCCAGCGGCTTTGAGCTGCAGCGGGGCGGCGACCGATTGATTTGTCGCGATGTGCACCTGCTCAAACCTTTGGGCCAACCTATGCTTTCGCTCAAGTCGCTCGACATCAGCCAGGGTCAGCGTTGGCTGATCAAGGGCGCTTCCGGACGGGGCAAAAGCACCTTGCTGCGCGCCATCGCCGGCCTGTGGCCACATGGCAGCGGGCTGATACAGACGCCTGGCCATTGGCAGGTGATGTTCGTTCCCCAGCGCAGCTACACGCCTACCGGCACACTCAAGGCAGCACTCTGTTACCCCGCCGAAGCGACTCAGTTCAGCGACGCGCAGTGCGAGCAGGCACTGCGTGATTGTCGGCTGCCGCAATGCGCAGTGTTGCTACAGGAAGAAGCAGCGTGGCAACACAAGCTGTCCGGCGGTGAACAGCAGCGGCTGGCGTTCGCCAGGCTGCTACTGCAACGCCCGGACCTCGTGTTCCTGGATGAAGCCACCAGTGCGCTGGACGCTGAGACCGAAGCCGCCGTTTACCGCCATATGCTCGCTCAGTTGCCGGCCACCACGATCGTGAGTATCAGCCACCGGCCCGCCTTGGACAGCCTGCACGACCACGTGCTCGATCTGGACGCGCCACCGCCGTTCTCATCCAACCATCCGCAGCGTGAAGGCGCTTCTGGATATTCTTTCTGAATCGGAGTTACCCATGGATCATCAGTTCGCTTATACCGAGGAACAATTGGCAGAAGTGGCTCATGAGCTGATCGCGCAGGCCCAGGCGGCTGGTGCGAGCGATGTAAAGGTCTCACTCTCGGAGATGGCCGGCCTGAGCGTCGAGGTCATGGACGGCCGTGTGAACACACGCTCGCAACATGCCAAAAGCGGGCTTTCCCTCACGGTTTTTCGCGGTGACCGACAAGGCACCACGCATTCCACCGATTTCAGCGCCGCCAACCTGCAGCGCATGGTCGGTAAAGCGCTGGATATCGCCCGCTACACCAATGAGGACCCGCACGCGGGATTGGTGGATGGCGACGGGCTTAGCCGTTTCTACGCAGACCTCAAGCTTGATAACCCCTGGGACCTGAGTATCGAGCAGGCACTTGAACACGCCCATCGCGTTGAGGCCGGCGTACGCGCGGCAGGCAATGAAGTGCGCAGTGACGGAGCCAGTTTGAGCACGTCGCGCTCGCAATTCCAACTGGTCACGTCACGGGGATTTTGCCGGACCGCGATCCGTACCGACCACAACATCTCCGCCAGGGTAATTGCCAATCGCAATGGGCAAAACAAGCCGGACTCGTGGAGTGATTTTCAAATTGCACCGCACCGCCTCCAGACGCCGGAGGCAACGGGTGAGCGCGCTGCGCGATCTGCACTTGAAGCCTTGGGTGGACGCTCGATCAGTTCGCGCAGTTGCCCGGTGCTGTTTGCCTCCAGAGCGGCCCACAGCCTCACCCAGCATTTTTTCCAGGCGGTAAGCGGGGGCGAGCTGGCACGCGGCTCGAGCTTTCTACGCGACAGCCTTGGCCAAGTGGTTTTTGCCGAACACATTGACCTGCTTGAGGACCCCTTCCTTGTCGGTGGCACGGCCAGCGCCTGTTTCGACACCGATGGCGTCGCCGGGCAGCGTCGCGCCGTGGTCGAGCAGGGCAGGGTCAACGGCTATTTTCTCGGCGCCTACGGTGCCCGGCGCCTCGGCATGGCCAGTACCGGCAATGCCCAGGGAGCCCACAACCTTACCCTCAAAAGCCGGCTGACGCGTGCCGAGGACGACCTGCCCGGCATGCTGCGCAAGCTGCATACGGGGCTTCTGGTCACCCACCTCATGGGCGATGGCGTGCGCCTGGCCTCCGGTGATTATTCACGCGCGGCCCAAGGCTTCTGGGTTGAAAACGGCCAGATACAGTTTCCGGTCGAGCAAATCACCATCGCCGGGCATCTGCGCGAGATGTTCGCCGGCATCGTCGCGGTGGGAAGCGACACCTTGACCCTGGGCAATATCAGCAGTGGCTCAGTCCTGATCGACCGGCTGCGAGTCGGCGGCCAATAACTTGTAAATCTGAACGGAGCGAACCCTATGAGCGAATTGATTCAAGACCTGTCCCTGGCGACCTTCGACGCCCTGGTGACTGATTCCGAGCTGCCAGTGCTGGTGGATTTCTGGGCGCCTTGGTGCGGCCCGTGCAAGATGCTTGCGCCGGTGATCGACCAGCTGGCCGAAGAGTATGACGGCCGGCTCAAGGTCATGAAATGCAATATGGATGAAGTCAACGCACAGGATCCGGAGGCCGGCAAGGCACGGTTCCAAGTGGCGGGTATTCCCGCCCTGGTGATTTACCGAAACGGCCAAGAGGTAACACGGGTGGTCGGTGTGCAGTCGCGTCTGCGGCTGCGCGGTTTTATCGATAAGGGGATTGCGGCCGACGCCGAATGATCATCCACCTCCTTTTGAACGAGCTAGCCGGGATATCATGAACGCACCTCATACCCACATAAATAATCTGCAGGCCGCCAGGCAGTTGCTGCTCGAGCCCTATGGGCTGGACGAGCGTCTCTTGGCGCGCGTCCTGGACGATGTCATGACGCATCAGGTCGACTTTGCGGATTTATATTTGCAATCGGTCAAACGAGAGCGCTGGAATATCGAAGGCGGGCTGATCAAGTCTGGTTCGTTCAGTGTCGATCAGGGCTTTGGCCTGCGGGCGCTTGACCAGGACCAAAGTGCTTTTGCCTACTCCCAGCAGATCAATGAGCGGTTCCTCATGGAGGCTGCGCGTGCAGTGCGCACCATTGCTCGCCCCGGGGGTAAGCCGATTCAGGTCAACCTTCAGCCGACTGCGCCGCAGGCGCAGTATGCCAACGTCGATCCGATCGACTCCGTGGGTACGGATGCGAAGGTCGCAATCCTGAAAAACATCGACCGTATGGCCCGCGCCATGGACCCGCGGGTAGTCAACGTCTTCGCCATGATCGAAGTAGAGCAACAGACCCTCATGGTCATGCGCCACGATGGACGCCTGGCTGCCGATGTGCGACCGCTGGTCATCGTGCAAATGAACGTGATGGTCGCCAACGGCAAGCAACGCGAAATGGCCAGTACCGGCCTCGGTGGGCGTTATGCGCTGGAGACGCTGGACGAGGCCAGCATCAGCCAGGAATTGCGCAAGCTGGTCGATGGCGCATTGCTCAATCTTGACGCCATTCCCAGCCCGTCCGGCAGTATGCCGGTAGTGCTGGGGCCCGGTTGGACCGGCATTCTTCTGCATGAAGCCATGGGCCACGGGTTTGAAGGTGACTTCAATCGCCTGGGGACTTCCGCCTACAGCGGGCGCATGGGGGAGAGGGTGGCGCCCAAAGGCGTCAATGTGGTCGACGATGGCTCGCTGGTCGGCCATAGGGGCTCGCTGAATATCGACGATGAGGGCGAAGCGGGACAATGCACGCCGCTGATCGAGGATGGGATCCTGTGCGGCTACATGCACGACAGCCTCAGCGCCCGGTTGATGAACATGGCACCTACCGGCAACGGCCGGCGCCAGTCATATGCCCATTTGCCGATGCCTCGCATGACCAACACCTTCATGCGCAACGGCGACTTGGAGCCTGAGGAAATCATCGCTTCAGTGAAGCGGGGCCTTTACCTGGCCACTCCAGGCAGCGGCCAGGTCGATATCGTCAGCGGTCAATTCACGTTCCAAAGTGCGCTGGCCTACCTGATCGAAGACGGCAAGCTGGTTGCCCCCGTGCGCGGGGCCACCCTGACAGGCAACGGCCCGCAAACGCTCAGCCAAATCAGTATGGTCGGCAATGACCTGGCGCTGGACCCAGGCATGGCGGTCTGTGGAAAAAGAGGCCAGAGCGTACCGGTCAGCGTTGGGCAGCCCACACTGAAAATTGACAATCTTATCGTTGGAGGGACGGCCTGAGCCGTCTCTTACAGGAGCCCCGCATGTCTCTGGTCAACTACCGTCGCGAAGGCACACTCGCGCTGCTGCAACTGAATAACCCGCCTTTTAACGCCTTCAGCGAAACTCTGCTGGATGATTTCGCTCACTGCCTGGCGCTTTACGAGCAGGACGATGAGGCGCGACTGGCCGTCGTTCATGGACAAGGCGCGGATTTCTCGATCGGAGCCTTGGGGCACGAGTTGGGCTCGGTGTACAACAGCGACGCCGCCCGACCGCTGGTGAACGCGGTGGAGGCTTGTGCGAAACCGCTCATAGCCTTGATGCACGGTCGCGTGCTGGGGGCGGGGCTGGAGCTCGCGCTGGCGTGCCATTGGCGCGTGGCAACCGTGACCGCCCGCATCGGGGTTCCGGAAATCCACATAGGTTTGCCACCGGGAGCCGGCGCTACCCAGCGCTTGCCACGGCTGATCGGGGTTGAGCCAGCCTTGAATATGTTGTTGGAGGGCACAATCATCACCGCCGAGCAGGCCCGAGACCTCAAGCTGGTCGATAAGGTTTTGGAAAAGGATGGGTTGGGTGACTTCAAAACGATCGCAGAATGGGCCGCGATGCTCGGAGTGCCTCAACAGACCCGCAACCGCAGTGATCTACTCGCGCAAACGCCGGAGGGCTTCTTCAGCGAATTCCGAGCCGCCAGACCCGCAGAATTCTTTGTGTACAAAGGCAAGGCCGCCATATTGCAGGCGATGGAAGCTATCGACCCGGATGAGTTTGACAAGGGCTATGAGCTGGAGGAAAGCCTTTACCTGGAGGTTGAGCAATCCGGCCAGAAGAACGCCTTGATGAACAGCTTCATGCAGGACGAAGCTGCGGCGTGGCGTACGACAGGACGGCCCGACGAGCATGCGCCATCGATAGGCGCAGTGACGTTGACAGGAGCGCAGCTTCCGCTCGGCTGCAAACAGAGTGTCGATGGATTGCAGGTGAACTGGATCAAGCCTCATGAAATGCGCTCCCAGACATTGACTGCTCTGGAGGCCGCAGATGTATGGCTGGACTTCACCGATGAGCCACAGGCATATCGGTTGGAGACCTTCGCCAGCTATTGTGCGGCCATGAAGCCGGGCGCGGTTATTGTTTATGCAATTCGCGAAGGGGAGAGCATCGACCTGCATCAGCTCCCCGAACAGATACAAGGGCATGCGCTGTTGCCTGCTTTTGTCTACGGCACAGGCCCCAAGTCACTCCTGCAGTTCTGGGCTCGTGAGTCGAATCAATCCAGTCACGTCCAGTTGGCAGTACGTGGTGGGCGCGCCGTAGGGCTGGCGTGCATGCATTCATCTGGACAGCGAATGTTGGGACCAGAAATGAAGGCCGGTTGGATAACCGACTTCAATAGCCTCCTGCACCAGGGGGTAAGCCTGGAATCTATCATGCGAGTTTGCCAAAGCTTCGGTCTGTCGCTGGAGGCTCTGCAATGGTCGCCACATGGCTCCCACCAAACCACCGAGCTCGACTGCCCACTCGACGATAAAGACGTGCTCGACGCCATTCTCTGCTCTATTGCCAATCAGGGCTGTCACCTGCTGAGCGCTGGGCTGGCGATGAATCCTGCGGATATTGATATGCTGGTCACCCGCGGCTATGGCTACCCACCCTACCAGTCTGGCCCCATGGGGCGCTGGGCGCAAAACGTGCTGGCGCTGCATGACAACCTGGTGAAGTTGCAGGCGCGTTTTGGTGAAAACTGGGAACCCGCCCCCATGCTTAAAAGGCTGGCTGAGGGGTTACGCGGCGCTACGGTTTAAGGTGAAAAACTGAGGATGTTCCACGTGGAGCATTTTTAAAATGTTATCCACACGGCAATAAAAAAGGCCAACGCTAAGCGTTGGCCTTTTTTTAGCACGCAGTCAGACTTGATCAGAAGTCCAAGTTGGACACCGCCAAGGCATTGCTCTCGATGAAGTCACGGCGAGGTTCGACCGCATCCCCCATGAGGGTGTTGAAGATCTGGTCTGCGCCAATGGCGTCTTCAATGGTCACGCGCAGCATGCGACGCTGGCTTGGGTCCATGGTGGTTTCCCACAGCTGATCCGGGTTCATCTCACCCAGACCTTTGTATCGCTGGATGGTATGACGCTTGGTGCTTTCAGCCATCAGCCAGTCGAGGGCTTCCTTGAATTCCTTGACGGGCTTCTTGCGTTCGCCACGCTGGATGTAAGCGCCTTCGTCCAACAGAGTGCTCAGTTGAGCGCCCAGGGTAACCACGGTCTTGTAGTCATTGCTGCCGAAGAAGTCGCGGTTGAAGGTGACGTAGTTGGACAGGCCGTGGGAGATCAGTTCGACCTCGGGCAACCACACGCCACGTTCACGATCTTCACGCAGGCTGGCTTTGTAGACCAGGCCGGATTTCTCGACGGTACGCAAGCGCACTTCGTATTGAGCCAACCATTCCTGCATGGCCGCGTGATCACCCAACTGCTCCAGGCTGACCGCCGGCAGGTAGATGAAGTGCTCGGTCAGTTCCTGAGGGTACAGGCGCGACAGACGCTTGAGGGTCTTCATCACCATGCGGAAGTCGTTAACCAGACGCTCCAGTGCCTCACCGGAGATACCCGGCGCCTCGTCGTTCAAGTGCAGGCTGGCATCTTCCAGGGCCGACTGCGTCATGTACTCTTCCATGGCGTCGTCGTCTTTGATGTATTGCTCTTGCTTGCCCTTTTTCACTTTGTACAACGGCGGCTGGGCGATGTAGATGTAGCCACGCTCGATCAGCTCCGGCAACTGACGGAAGAAGAAGGTCAGCAGCAGGGTACGGATGTGCGAACCGTCGACGTCAGCATCGGTCATGATGATGATGTTGTGGTAGCGCAGCTTGTCGATGTTGTACTCGTCACGACCGATGCCGCAGCCCAGTGCCGTGATCAAGGTGCCGACTTCCTGGGAAGAAATCATCTTGTCGAAACGGGCTTTCTCGACGTTGAGGATCTTGCCCTTCAACGGCAGGATGGCCTGGGTACGACGGTTACGACCCTGCTTGGCGGAGCCGCCAGCAGAGTCACCTTCCACCAGGTAAAGTTCGGAGAGGGCAGGGTCCTTCTCCTGGCAGTCCGCGAGTTTGCCTGGCAAGCCGGCAATATCCAGCGCGCCTTTGCGGCGGGTCATCTCACGGGCTTTACGTGCTGCTTCACGGGCACGTGCGGCGTCGATCATCTTGCCGACTACCAGCTTGGCTTCATTTGGGTTTTCCAACAGGAAGTCGGAGAAGTATTTGCCCATCTCCTGTTCCACTGCGGTCTTCACTTCGGAGGACACCAGCTTGTCTTTGGTCTGGGAGCTGAACTTGGGGTCCGGTACTTTTACCGAGATGATCGCGGTCAAGCCTTCACGCGCATCGTCACCGGTGGTGGCGACTTTGTGCTTCTTCGCCAGGCCCTCGGCCTCGATGTAGGTGTTCAGGTTACGCGTCAGTGCGGAACGGAAACCCACCAGGTGAGTACCGCCATCGCGCTGTGGAATGTTGTTGGTGAAGCACAACAGGTTCTCGTTGAAGCTGTCGTTCCACTGCAGGGCGATTTCCACGCCGATGCCGTCTTCACGCTGGATATTGAAGTGGAACACCTGGTTGACCGCGGTCTTGTTGGTGTTCAGGTATTCAACGAACGCACGCAGGCCACCTTCGTACTTGAACAGTTCTTCCTTGCCGCTGCGCTCGTCCTTGAGGACGATACCCACACCGGAGTTAAGGAAGGACAGCTCACGAATACGCTTGGCGAGGATATCCCAGCTGAAGTGGATATTCTTGAACGTCTCGCTGGAAGCCTTGAAGTGAATCTGGGTACCGGTGGTTTCACTGTCACCCACGATCGCCATGGGTGCCTGAGGCACGCCATGCACGTAGGTTTGCTCCCAGATTTTGCCGCTGCGGCGAACGGTCAACACCAGCTCTTCCGAGAGGGCGTTTACTACCGAAACACCTACGCCGTGCAAGCCGCCAGACACTTTATAGGAGTTATCGTCGAACTTACCGCCAGCGTGGAGCACGGTCATGATGACCTCGGCCGCCGAAACGCCCTCTTCTTTATGCACATCAACCGGAATGCCGCGACCATTGTCGCGCACAGTGATGGATTCATCCGGGTGGATGATGATGCTGATGTCGTCGCAGTGACCGGCCAGCGCTTCGTCGATGGAGTTGTCGACCACCTCGAACACCATGTGGTGCAGACCGCTACCATCATCGGTGTCGCCGATGTACATACCGGGACGTTTGCGTACGGCATCCAAACCTTTCAGCACTTTGATGCTGGTCGAGTCGTACGTGTTTTCTTCGCTCATGCCTTCACTCCCGATGGTCGTGGGTCTGGGTGATACGGCCCTGTTCCACGTGGAACAAAGCGACTGGCGTTTCCGTCTGCCAGCCTTCCCTCAATAATTCATGGTCTACACAGGTGATGAACACCTGGCAGCGTAAGTCTTCCAACAAGCGGCATAGCGAACGGCGGTGCTGCTCATCGAGTTCAGATGGCAGGTCATCCACCAGATAAATACACTGACCGCGCCGGGCCTGGCTAACCAAGTGACCCTGGGCGATACGTAAAGCACACACCACCAACTTCTGCTGGCCGCGCGACAAGATATCCGCAGCGTTGTGTGCGCCCAATCTGAGGCGCAAATCAGCACGTTGCGGGCCAGCCTGTGTATGGCCAATTTGCTGATCCCGTTGCAGGGATGTGGCGAGCACTGCACTCAGTTCACGCTCTTTATCCCATCCGCGGTAGTAGCTCAGCGTCAGCCCTTCGAGATCCAATAGTTCTCTTAAGGTCTGCTCAAAGACTGGTTTCAAGGCTTTGATATAAGCACGGCGGTATTCATCTATTTCGTCGCTGGCCAGGCACAGTTCCCGGTCCCAGGCCGCTTGTGAAGCGGCGTCAAGTGTACCATGCCGCAGCCACGAGTTCCGCTGCCGCAGGGCCTTCTGCAGGCGCTGCCAAGTGGCCATGAATCGTGGTTCCACGTGGAACACACCCCAATCGAGGAATTGCCTGCGTATTTTGGGTGCGCCTTCCAGCAAGCGAAAGCTATCAGGGTTGATCAATTGCAACGGCAGAATTTCGGCAAGTTGCGCCGCACTCCGCGCGTTTTGCCCATCAATGCGAATTTGAAACTCCCCACCGCGATCCCGAGATATCCCCAGGCTGCTATGCCCACCTTCAGCCAGCTCAACTTGGCCAAATACCGTGCACGCCAATTGTTCGTACTGAATGACGGGTAACAGCCGAGCACTGCGAAACGAACGGGCGAGCCCCAGCAAATGAATGGCTTCCAGCACGCTGGTTTTACCACTGCCATTAGCGCCGTGGAGGATGTTGATGCGGGGGGAGGGGGAGAAGGTCACCGGGTGCAGATTGCGCACCGCGGTGACCGAGACGCGACTGAGGGACATCTAGCTTCTGCTGAGCATAATTACAGGCGCATCGGCATGACAACGTAAGCCGAGTCGTCGTTATCGGATTCTTGCACCAGGGCGCTGCTGTTGGAGTCCGACAGAATCAGGCGAACCTGTTCGGTAGTCATTACACCCAATACGTCCAGCAGGTAGCTCACGTTGAAGCCGATCTCCAGCGAGCCGCCGTTGTAGTCGACGCCCACTTCTTCTTCCGCTTCTTCCTGCTCCGGGTTGTTGGCCTGGATCTTCAGCTGACCGTTAGCCAGTTGCAGACGGATACCACGGTACTTTTCGTTGGACAGGATCGCAGTACGGCTGAAGGCTTCACGCAACGCCTGACGATCGCCGAGTACCAGCTTGTCACCACCTTTAGGCAGTACGCGCTCGTAATCCGGGAATTTGCCGTCAACCAGCTTGGAAGTGAAGGTGAACTCGCCGGTAGTTGCACGGATGTGGTGCTGACCCAGGACAATGCTGACGTTGCCATCGGGCTCAGTCAGCAGGCGCGCCAGTTCAAGGATACCTTTACGCGGGACGATCACCTGGTGACGATCCGGCTGGCCGATGTCGGCCTTCATCGAGCACATTGCCAAGCGGTGCCCGTCCGTGGCGACAGCACGGATGATGCCTTCCGACACTTCCAACAACATGCCGTTGAGGTAGTAACGCACGTCCTGCTGCGCCATGGCGAAGCTGGTACGCTCGATCAACCGACGCAGCTTGCTCTGTTCCAGGCTGCACGTCAGCGAGCCGGGGCCCTCTTCTACAGTCGGGAAATCATTGGCCGGCAAGGTAGACAGGGTGAAGCGGCTGCGGCCGGCCTTGACGACCAACTTACCCTCATCCACCTTGATGTCGATCAGGGCGTCGTTCGGCAGGCTCTTGCAGATGTCCATCAGCTTGCGCGCCGGCACCGTGATCTCGCCAGGCTCGGCGGGCTCTTCCAACTGCACACGACCGACCAGCTCGACTTCAAGGTCGGTACCGGTCAGGGACAATTGCTGGCCTTCGACTACCAGCAATACGTTGGAAAGCACCGGCAAGGTCTGTCGGCGCTCGACGACGCCCGCGACCAGTTGCAGGGGTTTCAACAGGGCTTCGCGTTGAATGGTGAAATGCATGGTCTAGTCCCTTGCCTTAATAAGCTGCGCTGGTGTCATCACGTTGTCAGTGTACGCAGCAGGTTCTTGTAGTCCTCGCGAATATCCGCGTCGGATTCCTTAAGTTCGTTGATTTTGCGGCACGCGTGCAAGACCGTGGTGTGGTCACGACCGCCAAATACATCACCGATTTCCGGCAGGCTGTGGTTGGTCAGCTCCTTGGAGAGGGCCATGGCAACCTGACGGGGACGAGCCACCGAGCGCGAGCGGCGCTTGGACAGCAGGTCGGAAATCTTGATCTTGTAGTACTCGGCAACAGTGCGCTGGATGTTATCCACACTCACCAGCTTGTCTTGCAGTGCCAACAAGTCTTTGAGGGATTCGCGAATCAGCTCGATGGTGATATCGCGCCCCATGAAATGCGAGTGTGCGATAACCCGCTTGAGCGCACCTTCCAGCTCACGCACGTTGGAGCGGATGCGCTGGGCAATAAAGAATGCAGCATCGTGCGGCAGTTCGACCTTGGCCTGGTCGGCCTTTTTCATCAGGATCGCTACCCGGGTTTCCAGCTCCGGCGGCTCGACCGCAACGGTCAGGCCCCAGCCGAAGCGGGACTTCAGGCGTTCTTCGAGGCCCTCGATTTCCTTCGGATAACGGTCACTGGTCAAGATGACCTGCTGGCCGCCTTCGAGCAGGGCATTGAAGGTATGGAAAAACTCTTCCTGAGAGCGTTCTTTGCGCGCGAAGAATTGAATGTCATCGATCAGCAAGGCATCCACCGAGCGGTAGAAACGCTTGAACTCGTTGATTGCATTGAGCTGCAGGGCCTTGACCATGTCAGCCACGAAACGCTCCGAATGCAGGTACACGACCTTGGCGTTCGGGTTCTTCTTTAATAGGTGGTTACCCACAGCGTGCATCAAGTGAGTCTTACCCAAACCAACGCCACCATAAAGGAAGAGTGGGTTGTAACCATGCTTGGGGTTATCGGCGACCTGCCAGGCCGCTGCACGAGCCAGTTGGTTGGATTTACCTTCGACGAAATTCTCAAAGGTAAAGGTACGGTTCAGGTAACTGGTGTGCTTGAGCGCACCTTCGACCTGCACGGTGCGCTGTTCGGCGCGGACCGGGGCCTGCTGCGAACTCGCACCGGCCATTGGGTCGAAGCTGTCGCGAGACGGTTCTTCATTCTCCGAAACATCTTTTTGCGCGGACGATTTGGCCGGCGCCGGCGTCGGGCTTGGCGTAGCAACAACCGGTGCAACCTGGGCCTGCGACGCGGCAGCGGCCAACGGTGCGTTCGGCGCCGCGCGCGGTGCCGAGCTGCGTTTGCTGCCTATTAATAAGGAAAGCGCAGGTGCAAGGCCGTTGCCATGTTCGTCGAGCAATTCGAGAACGCGGCTCAGGTACTTCTCATTGACCCAGTCGAGAACAAAACGATTCGGCGCGTAGACACGCAACTCGTCGCCTTCGGCTTCGACCTGTAGCGGACGGATCCAGGTGTTGAATTGCTGGGCAGGCAGCTCATCGCGCAATAGCTCCACGCACTGCTGCCAAAGTTCCACTGACACGGATATCCCCTAAGTTGAAAGCCGGTGAGGCAAAAACAGCCGCCATTGTAGCGGTCGGCCGCTCACTTATCCACATGTAGGTTGCCCACAGGGCACCCAAAATCAATGCGTTAACCGCAAAAAAGGCGACCAATGGTCTGTGCATAAGCTCTGTGGATAAACCTGCCTGAGCTCGTTGCAAAAGTGGGGGTGAAAGTCTGTGGGTAACTGGCCTGTGGATAACTAGCTGTTCCACCCACAGCTTATCCGATAGCGCAGCACAGGCAGAGCACCGTTTCTCCCCCGTGTTGTCATTCTCTGTACAGCACGTGAAATAAGGCCTAAAGGGAGTTATCCACAGATGAAGGGCTGCCTAGCTTTTATAAGCTTTACAGAAAAGCTTTAAATAACTTCCTTCTCTATTTTTATATCTATGACACTCGACATGAAAGCGAGAAGGCAGAAAAGGGCGCTTTGCCTTTATAGAGATCTAATTAAAGGAAAAGCTGGTTGGAAATTGACCTAGAGGCTTGCTTTCTCTAGAATCGCCGGTCTCTTAAAACGGGGGCCATTCCGGCCCGTTGTGGACGAACCAGGTAACAACGCCATGAAACGTACTTTCCAACCCAGCACCATCAAACGCGCCCGTACCCACGGCTTCCGTGCCCGCATGGCCACCAAGAACGGTCGTGCCGTCCTGTCGCGTCGTCGCGCCAAAGGTCGCGCGCGTCTGGCAGTTTGATAATCCGGCACTGGTGGTGAGTCAGGACTTCAGTCGGGAAAAGCGTCTGCTAACTCCCCGGCATTTCAAGGCAGTCTTTGACTCCCCCACCGGCAAGGTTCCGGGGAAAAATCTCCTGCTCCTTGCGCGTAACAACGATCTGGATCACCCCCGTCTCGGGTTGGTGATCGGCAAGAAGAGCGTAAAGCTCTCCGTTGAGCGCAATCGCCTCAAGCGTCTGATGCGCGAATCGTTTCGCCTCCACCAGGACACTCTGGTTGGTTGGGATATTGTTATCGTCGCGCGTAAAGGCTTGGGGGACGTAGAAAACCCCGAATTGATTCAGCATTTCGGCAAGCTCTGGAAACGTTTGGCGCGTACCCACAAGCCAGCACCAGCAGTCAGCACCGAAACTGTAGGGGTAGACAGCCTTGATGCGTAAACTGGCCCTCGTTCCGATCCAGTTTTATCGCTATGCCATTAGTCCTCTGATGGCCAACCACTGTCGTTTCTACCCCAGTTGTTCCTGCTACGCGTTAGAGGCCATAGAAAATCATGGTCTTCTGCGCGGTGGCTGGCTGACCTTTCGTCGTTTAGGTCGCTGTCATCCGTGGAATCCCGGTGGTTATGACCCGGTTCCGCCTATCCCTACCTCCCGTTCTTCTTCGATGGCCGAGTAATCATGGATATTAAACGCACGATCCTGATCGTCGCCCTGGCAATCGTGTCCTACGTTATGGTTCTTAAGTGGAACCAGGACTATGGTCAAGCTGCCCTGCCGACTCAGAATGTTGCTACCAATCAGGCTGCGCCGGCTATTCCGGACACCCCGCTGGGTAACAATGCTTCCGCCAGTGCCGATGTACCCAGCGCGAATGCCGATACCAGCACCCCTGTAGAAACGCCGGTGGTCACCAATAAAGACCTCATCCACGTAAAAACGGATGTGCTCGACCTGGCTATCGATCCACAAGGCGGTGACATCGCGCAGTTGAAACTGCCGCTGTATCCACGTCGTCAAGACCACCCGGATGTTCCGTTCCAACTGTTCGATAACGGCGGCGAGCGTATTTATCTGGCACAAAGTGGCCTGACTGGCCCCAACGGCCCGGATGCACGTGCTACCGGTCGTCCGGTTTATTCGACCGAACAAAAGAATTATCAACTGGCTGATGGCCAGAACCAGTTGAACGTCGACCTGAAATTCAGCCTCGACGGTGTCAATTACATCAAGCGTTTCAGCTTCACCCGCGGTTTGTACGACTTGAAGGTCACTTACCTGATCGACAACGAAAGCGACAAACCCTGGAACGGCAACCTGTTTGCCCAGCTCAAGCGTGACAACAGCGCCGATCCTTCTTCCAGCACCGCCACCGGTACCGCGACTTACCTGGGCGCCGCCCTGTGGACAAGTAGCGAGCCGTACAAAAAAGTGTCGATGAAAGATATCGACAAGGGCGCTCTGAAAGAAACCGTCCAAGGCGGTTGGGTTGCGTGGTTGCAACACTACTTCGTGACCGCATGGATCCCGAACAAGGGTGAAGCCAACCTGGTTCAAACCCGCAAAGACAGCCAAGGCAACTACATCATCGGTTTCACTGGCCCGTCGTTGACCGTCGCGCCAGGTGCCAAGGCTGAAACCAGCGCTACTCTGTATGCCGGCCCAAAAAGCCAGGCAGTGTTGAAAGAGTTGTCCCCAGGTCTGGAACTGACTGTGGATTACGGCTTCCTGTGGTTCATTGCCCAGCCGATCTTCTGGCTGCTGCAACATATCCACAGCATCGTCGGTAACTGGGGCTGGTCGATCATCTTCCTGACCATGCTGATCAAAGGGCTTTTCTTCCCTCTGTCGGCAGCCAGCTACAAGTCGATGGCGCGCATGCGTGCCGTGGCGCCGAAACTGGCCGCGTTGAAAGAACAGCATGGTGATGACCGGCAGAAAATGTCGCAGGCCATGATGGAGCTGTACAAGAAAGAGAAGATCAACCCGTTGGGTGGATGCTTGCCGATTCTGGTACAGATGCCGGTGTTCCTGTCGCTGTACTGGGTTCTCCTGGAAAGCGTGGAAATGCGCCAGGCTCCGTTCATGCTGTGGATAACTGACCTGTCGATCAAAGACCCGTTCTTTATCCTGCCGATCATCATGGGCGCGACCATGTTCATCCAGCAGCGTCTGAACCCGGCTCCACCGGACCCGATGCAGGCCAAGGTAATGAAAATGATGCCAATCATCTTCACCTTCTTCTTCCTGTGGTTCCCAGCTGGTCTGGTTCTGTACTGGGTAGTCAACAACGTGTTGTCGATCTCCCAACAGTGGTACATCACTCGTAAGATCGAAGCGGCTACCAAAAAAGCCGCGGCGTAACTTACTCTGTGGATAACCACTCAAGACGCCCCCTAGTGGGGCGTTTTGCTTTCCGTCACTTTTGTTCTGGAACCTGATGATGAGCGCTCCTCGTGAAACCATCGCTGCTGTCGCTACCGCTCAAGGTCGCGGTGGTGTCGGCATCGTTCGAATTTCCGGGCCGCTTGCGGGTGTGGCGGCGCGGGCAATCAGTGGTCGAGAGCTGAAGCCGCGTTTTGCTCATTACGGTCCGTTTCTGGATGCCGATGAAGCCGTGCTGGACGAAGGTTTGGCCCTGTATTTTCCGGGCCCCAATTCCTTCACAGGTGAAGACGTGCTGGAACTGCAGGGCCACGGTGGCCCGGTGGTCCTTGATATGTTGCTGCAGCGCTGCCTGCAACTGGGCTGCCGGTTGGCACGCCCAGGCGAGTTCAGTGAGCGGGCATTCCTCAACGACAAGCTTGACCTGGCCCAGGCTGAAGCGATTGCCGACCTGATCGAGGCCAGTTCTGCACAGGCCGCGCGCAATGCTCTGCGCTCGTTGCAGGGCGCCTTTTCCCTGCGTGTGCATAACTTGACCGAGCAACTGATCAGCTTGCGCATTTATGTCGAGGCGGCAATTGATTTTCCGGAGGAAGAAATCGACTTCCTCGCCGATGGCCATGTCTTGGCGATGCTGGATAAGGTTCGTGATGAATTATCCACAGTGCTGCGTGAAGCCGGGCAGGGGGCCTTGCTGCGCGATGGCATGACCGTTGTGATCGCTGGCCGCCCCAATGCCGGCAAATCCAGCTTGCTCAACGCCTTGGCAGGTAGAGAAGCGGCTATCGTCACGGAGATCGCCGGCACCACGCGGGATATCTTGCGCGAACATATCCACATCGATGGCATGCCCCTGCATGTGGTCGACACGGCGGGGTTGCGTGATACCGACGATCAGGTCGAAAAAATCGGCGTGGAACGGGCGCTCAAGGCTATCGGTGAAGCGGACCGGGTACTGCTGGTCGTCGATGCCACGGCACCGGAGGCTGTAGATCCTTTTGCGCTCTGGCCGGAATTCCTTGAGCAACGGCCCGACCCGAGCAAAGTCACCTTGATCCGCAACAAGGCCGACTTGACCGGCGAAGCGATTACCATGGAAACCAGCGAGGATGGCCACGTCACGCTCAGCCTGAGCGCCAAGTCGGCAGGGGATGGCCTGGAACTGCTGCGCGAGCACCTCAAGGCCTGCATGGGCTACGAACAGACCTCGGAAAGCAGCTTCAGTGCGCGCCGCAGGCACTTGGAGGCACTGCGCCATGCCAGCTCAGCGTTGGAACACGGCCGAGCTCAGCTGACTTTGGCGGGTGCGGGCGAGCTGCTGGCCGAGGACTTGCGCCAGGCGCAGCAGCTGTTGGGCGAAATCACCGGCGCGTTCAGCTCCGATGATTTACTCGGGCGAATCTTCTCCAGCTTCTGTATCGGCAAATAACCGAGTTATCCACACCGTCACCAGTTGTAGGACACCGTACCCAGCAAGGTACGGCTGTCGCCCCAGTAGCAACGCCCGGCGTCGTTGCAACCAGACACATATTCCTTGTCGAACAGGTTCTTGGCATTCAGATCCACCGACCAGTTCTTATCGATCTGATAGCCAACGGACGCATCTACCAACGTCACACTTCCCGCGTCCAATTTCCCGTACAGCGTAGGTGCTGTGTAGGAAAAAGTGCTGTCGAAATAACGCACGCCGCCGCCCAGGGACAGGCCCTTGAGTTGGCCATCGAGGAAGCGATATTTTCCCCACACTGACGCCTGGTTACGTGGGACGCCGGTCATCTGATGACCTTCCACCAGCGATGTTGCCGAATCCTTGGTGATCCGTGCGTCGGTATAAGTGTAAGCCGCCGTCACATTCAGATTGGGCGTGATATTGCTGTTGACCTCTACTTCCACGCCCTTGGCCCGGCTTTCACCCACCTGGCGGTAGCTATTGGTGGTGGCATCCAGGTAAGTATCGTCCTGCTTACGAAGGTCATACACCGACAGGGTCATCGCGGTATCCCAGCCGATCGGCTCGTACTTCACACCCGCTTCATATTGGCTGCTGGTGATCGGTTTCAGCGGGGAGCCCGCGTTGGAGATCTGCTGCACCGGTACGAACGCGGTGGAATAGCTGACATACGGCGTAAGACCGTTGTCGAACTGATACATCACGCCACCCTGATAGGTGAACTTGCGGTCTTCGGAGCTGGTATTACTGGCCTTGTTCACCTTGTCGCGGAAATCGCTGTCGACCCAGTCCTGTCTGCCACCGAGCAGTAACAGCCAATGGTCGTACTTGCTTTGGAGCTGTGCATAAACCCCTTTCATCCGCTGTTCGAGCAAAGTGTTCTGCACTGCGATTGGGGTGAGCGGATCGCGCAGGTACACCGGGTTGTACACATTGATGGTGCCGGCAAATCCCGCGTCCCAGTCCTGATTGAAGGAGGTGCGGTCGTAGCTGGCACCGAACAGCACGGTATTTTCCAGCCCGCCCACCTGGAATTTGCCTTCGAGCTGGTTATCCAGGGAATAGACCATCGACTTGTTGTAGCGATCGTAGGCGGTCATGTTCAATTGTGTGCCGAAACCACCGTTATTCAAGGCACCAGGCCAGGTCTCATGGCGATTGATGCGTGACTGCATGTAGCGCGAATTCTGACGGAACTGCCAATCGTCATTGAAGCTGTGGCTGAATTCGTAACCGGTACTCCAGGCTTCGCGTTCAAAGGTGTTCCAGTCCGGATCGCCGAGCATGGTGTGCTTGGAGAGCTTGCCGTTGGGATTTTTCAGTAACGTGCCGGCGGCGGGCAGGCCGAGTTCCAGGTTGGTGTGGTCCTTCTGATAGTTAGCCAACAGCGTCAGGGTGTTGTAGTCATCGAAGTTCAGGGTCAGGGACGGCGCCAGGTAGAGGCGATCATCTGGCACGTGGTCGGTCTGGGTGTCGGATTTGCGGCCGAGCAACACAACGCGGCCGAGGATATTGTCGCTGTCATTGAGTGGCCCGGAGATATCCACACCCAATTGGCGCCGATTGTTGGAGCCATAGCCCAGTTGCACTTCGCCTTGCGGAGTGGCGGTCGGGTGTTTGCTGACCAGATTGACCAACCCACCGGGCGCGTTTTCGCCGTAGAGCAGTGAAGAAGGCCCGCGGAAAACTTCAACCCGCTCCAGACCATACGGCTCGCTGGTAGTGTCGTACCGATTGCCCTGTACACGCAGGCCGTCTCGCAGCAAGCCGTAGCCATAATCTGTGGCGTTGAAACCGCGAATGAAGAACAGGTCACCGGCCAAGCTATCGCCGGCCGCAAAGGGCGGCGCGAAGATACCCGGGACGTAGCCCAGCACTTCAGTCAGCGTCTGTGACTTCTGGTCTTTGATGCGCTGGCCCGTGACCACCGAGACGGAACGCGGGGTTTCCGACAGGGGTGTACTGGTCTTGGTGCCGATACGGCTGTTTTGCGCCTTGTAACCCACGTCCCGGGCGATGTCCTGATTGAACCCATTCTGTTGATAAGTGCTCACCGTAGTCGGGGCGAGGGTGAGTTGGCCGGAGGGCGCCGCTTGCAGTACATAGCTTCCCGGACCCTGGGCTGCCGCTTGCAACTGAGAATTCTGCAGCAATAGCGCAAAACCCTGTTCCACCGAATAGTCACCCTCAAGGCCTGACGTCGTAAGGCCCGCAGTTTGCTGAGGCGAGAAGGACAGAATCACATTCGCCCTCGCGGCAAACTGGCTCAGAGCAGTGTCCAGGGAGCCGGCAGCAATGGCGTAGTGTTGAACCGAACTGGCAGCCATGGCACCACCGGATAGCATGGTGGCTGCAGTGACGGTGGTGAGCAGCAGACCATAGGTCATGCCATGGCAGGAGAGTCGTTGGCGAAGCGTAGTAGGAAGGCGCATTAGCGGATAAGCCCTGAAGGTAGCGTCGTGATTATCCTTAGGGCCGTGCCAGGTCAAAAAAAGATAACCCTCTTGTGGATTATTTTTTTGATCAAGCGACGCGCTTTACCGAAACCCAATAGCGTGTGAAGTATTTCACCTGAATCGGCAAGGTCGCTTGCAGGTTGGACAGCACGGCATCGGTGGAGTCCAGTCGAAAAGTCCCGGAAACCCGCAGTCGTGCCGAGGCCTGATCGCACTGCAGAACGCCGGGTCGATAGCGCGCCAAATCTTCGAGCAGATCGCCAAGCCGGGTATCCAGTACGATGACTTGCCCATCGACCCAGGCAGCCTGGGTTCCCTTATAGGGCTGGTTGGCCTCCACGGCCTGTCGATTGAAGTCCGCGCTTTCCCCGGCTACGAGCAAGCGAGCCTGATCCGGTTTATCCCCAGGCGACAAACTCACGCGGTCTTCCAGGACTCCGACCCGGGTGGAGTCCGGCAACTGGCGTACCGTGAACCGGGTACCTAATGCCTGTACGCGGCCCTGGCGGGTTTCTACATAGAACGGTGTTTGCCCGCCTGACTTGCCAGTATGGATAAGTACTTCACCTTCGCGCAGGCGGATCAAACGCTGGCGCCCATCAAACACCACATCGATGGCTGTGCGGGTATTCAGGTCTATCCGAGTGCCATCGGCCAGTTCGACGCGGCGGTGTTCGCCCACCCGTGTGCGGTAATCGGCCCAGACATTCCCCATCGACGTGTGTTGCTGGACGTTCCAACCCAGATAACCCGTGCCGCCCAGTGCCAGCATCCACTTGAGCACCTGCCGCCTTTGGTGCGTTGTGGATAACGCACGCCGAGTAAAATCCTGCGGCAGGGTGCCAAGGCTGCGTTGCAACTGCTCCATCTGACTCCAGGCGAGCTGGTGGGAGGGATCGTGGTCAAGCCATTGCTGCCAGGCCTGGCGCTCGGCGGCGGTGGGCGGTTGGGATTGAAATTGCACATACCAGATAGCCGCGGCTTCGAAGGTCTTGCGATCGGGGGCGACCATCACAGGCCTGCCATGATCAGAGTGCATTCAGTCAGGGCACGGATCATGTGTTTTTTAACGGTGGTCAGCGACACCTGCAATTGATCGGCAATCTGTTGATAAGTCAGGCCTTCGATCTGTGAAAGCATGAAAATCCGCCGAGCCCGTTCACCCAGCCCCGACAGGGCTTTATCCACAGCCACCAACGTTTCAATGATGATTGCCCGATCCTCCTCGCTGATCGCGGTGGCTTGCGGGCGCTCGGCCATGGTCTGCCGATAGGCCTGTTCAACGGCATGCCGGCGATATCGATCAATCACCAAACCCCTGGCAATGGTCGCCAGATAATCCCTGGGTTCCAGGATTTGCGCGGCGTTCCGGCCGCCCAGAATACGCACGAACGTATCGTGTGCGACGTCGGCTGCATCGCAGGCGTTATGCAATCTAGCCTTGAGCCAACCCTGCAACCAGGAATGGTGCTGCTCATAGATGTGCTGGACTGAAACCGTGTGTGGAGGAAGGGGCATTAGGCACGACAACACAGGTTAATGATAATCGCTATTATTAACTACGCCGCTGACTTCTCACAATAGCCCGCTATCTGAAGCGTTACTCCCTGCATCGAAGGATCCGGGGGAGCTCTGCCGTGCTCGAAACTTGAGCATATCGGTACTTTTCTGTGAGTTAAGCCCTGTGAATAACCGCCCTTGTGCCCGGTTGATAACAAGGCCTGAAACCTGATTAAAAACCCCTCTGTGGATAACGATGCATTTAATCCACAGGCTTAAAGCAGTTATCCAAGGGCCTCATTGGCACATGACCACAACCTTTTGAATCTCTGTACACCCCATAAATAAAGGGAGACAGAGGTTTATCCACAGAAAGGTACCTCAGTAGAAATAAACATAAAAACAAAGATCTTATAAATTTCTTTCTTTTTAATTTCTTTTGCTCGTGACTCATCCACAGCTGGTTAAATTTTGTGCAAAGGGTTCTTTAGGAAGGGCTAAGTCCCTATACTTGCCGCCAAAGCTCTAAAACCAGCTCAACCAATCAATTCCTAATTACCTACATAAGCAGGCACGAGGTGCGTGGTGGATTTCCCTTCCCGTTTTGAAGTGATCGTCATCGGCGGCGGTCATGCCGGTACCGAGGCAGCACTGGCGTCAGCACGCATGGGTGTAAAAACCCTGTTGTTGACGCATAACGTGGAAACCCTCGGTGCCATGAGTTGCAACCCCGCCATTGGTGGGATCGGTAAAAGCCATCTGGTCAAAGAAATCGACGCCCTTGGCGGCGTGATGGCTATGGCTACTGATAAAGGCGGCATTCAATTTCGCGTGCTCAACAGCCGCAAAGGCCCGGCCGTGCGTGCTACGCGGGCACAAGCTGACCGCATCCTGTACAAGGCGGCGGTGCGTGAAACCCTGGAAAACCAGGCGAACCTGTGGATATTTCAACAGGCAGCAGATGACCTGATCGTTGAACAGAACCAGGTACGCGGTGTTGTCACTCAAATGGGCCTGCGTTTTTTCGCAGAATCCGTGGTGTTGACCACCGGTACCTTCCTCGGCGGACTTATCCACATCGGAATGCAAAACTATTCCGGTGGTCGTGCGGGTGACCCACCCTCGATCGCCCTGGCAAAACGCCTGCGTGAATTGCCGCTGCGTGTCGGCCGCCTGAAAACCGGAACCCCGCCACGTATCGACGGGCGTTCTGTAGATTTTTCGGTGATGACCGAACAAGCCGGTGATACGCCAATCCCAGTGATGTCGTTCATGGGGTCCAAAGAGCTGCACCCGAAACAGGTCAGTTGCTGGATTACCCACACCAATGCGCGTACCCACGAAATCATTGCCGCGAACCTCGACCGTTCGCCGATGTATTCCGGCGTGATCGAAGGCATCGGCCCGCGTTATTGCCCATCGATTGAAGACAAGATCCACCGCTTTGCCGACAAGGAAAGCCACCAGGTCTTTATCGAACCGGAAGGTTTGACCACTCACGAGCTGTACCCGAACGGGATTTCCACTTCGTTGCCGTTCGACGTGCAAATCCAGATCGTGCAGTCGATTCGCGGCATGGAAAACGCCCACATCGTGCGGCCGGGCTACGCCATCGAGTACGACTACTTCGACCCGCGTGACTTGAAGTACAGCCTGGAAACCAAAGTCATCGGCGGCTTGTTCTTCGCCGGGCAAATCAACGGCACCACCGGCTACGAAGAAGCCGGCGCCCAGGGTTTGCTGGCCGGGACCAACGCAGCACTGCGTGCACAAGGCAAAGACAGCTGGTGCCCGCGTCGCGATGAAGCGTACATCGGCGTATTGGTGGATGACCTGATTACCCTGGGTACTCAGGAGCCCTACCGGATGTTCACTTCCCGGGCGGAATATCGCCTGATCCTGCGCGAAGACAACGCCGACCTGCGCCTGACCGAGAAAGGTCGCGAGCTGGGCTTGGTCGATGACGTGCGTTGGGCGGCATTCTGCAAAAAACGCGAGAGCATCGCGCTGGAAGAGCAGCGTTTGAAAAGCACCTGGGTCCGCCCAGGCACCGAGCAAGGCGGTGCGATTGCAGAAAAATTCGGCACGCCGCTGACCCACGAGTACAACTTGCTGAACCTGCTGTCCCGGCCGGAAATCGACTACGCTGGCTTGGTCGAAGTGACCGGACAAGGTGCAGAAGATCCACAAGTGGCCGAGCAGGTCGAAATCAAGACCAAATACGCCGGGTATATTGACCGCCAGCAGGATGAGATCGCCCGCTTGCGCGCCAGTGAAGACACCAAGCTGCCTGTGGATATCGACTACACCGGGATTTCCGGTCTGTCGAAAGAAATTCAAAGCAAGCTGGGGATAACGCGTCCGGAGACCCTGGGCCAGGCTTCACGTATTCCCGGTGTCACTCCGGCAGCGATTTCGCTGTTGATGATTCATTTGAAAAAACGCGGCGCGGGCCGTCAGTTGGAGCAAAGCGCTTGAGTTCGTTGGTCACCGTACAACACGCCGAAGAGTTATCCACAGGTGCACGCCAGTTGGGCGTCGACCTGACCGCCGCCCAGCATGAGTTGCTGCTGGGCTACCTGGCCCTGTTGATCAAATGGAACAAGGCTTACAACCTGACCGCTGTGCGTGATCCCGATGAAATGGTCTCCCGCCACCTGCTCGACAGCTTGAGCGTGATGCCGTTTATCGAAAACGGTCGCTGGCTCGACGTCGGCAGCGGCGGTGGCATGCCCGGTATTCCGCTGGCCATCCTGTTTCCAGAGTCGCAAGTGACGTGCCTGGACAGCAATGGCAAGAAAACCCGCTTCCTGACCCAGGTCAAACTCGAACTCAAATTGGATAACCTGCAAGTTATCCACAGCCGTGTCGAAGCCTTCACACCTGAACAGCCATTCAACGGTATCGTCTCCCGGGCGTTCAGCAGCATGGAGAACTTCAGCAACTGGACCCGCCACCTGGGCGACCGCGATACGCGCTGGCTGGCAATGAAGGGCGTTCATCCAAGCGACGAGCTGTTAGCATTGCCGGCAGACTTCCACCTCGATAGCGAACACGCCTTGGCCGTACCTGGTTGCCAAGGCCAACGCCATCTGCTGATACTGCGCCGCACGGCATGATTGGGAACACAAGCAAGAATGGCTAAGGTATTCGCGATAGCGAACCAGAAAGGTGGCGTGGGCAAAACCACCACCTGCATCAACCTCGCAGCATCCCTGGTCGCTACCAAGCGTCGGGTGCTGTTGATCGATCTTGATCCACAGGGCAACGCCACCATGGGTAGCGGTGTGGATAAACATGGCCTGGAAAACTCGGTCTACGACTTGCTGATCGGTGAGTGCGACCTGACCCAGGCCATGCACTTTTCCGAGCACGGCGGTTATCAACTGCTGCCGGCCAACCGCGATTTGACCGCGGCGGAAGTGGTGCTGCTGGAAATGCAGATGAAAGAAAGCCGTCTGCGCAGCGCACTGGCGCCGATTCGCGAAAACTACGACTACATTTTGATCGACTGCCCGCCGTCGCTGTCGATGTTGACGTTGAACGCGCTGGTGGCCGCCGACGGGGTGATTATCCCCATGCAGTGCGAGTATTACGCACTGGAAGGGTTGAGCGACCTTGTGGATAACATCAAGCGTATCGCCGAGTTGTTGAACCCGAACCTGCAGATCGAAGGTCTGCTGCGGACGATGTTCGACCCACGCCTGAGCCTGATGAACGATGTGTCGGCGCAGCTCAAGGAACACTTCGGCGATCAGTTGTACGACACCGTGATCCCACGCAACATCCGTCTGGCCGAAGCGCCAAGCTATGGCATGCCCGCGCTGGCGTATGACAAATCCTCACGTGGTGCCATTGCCTACCTGGCATTGGCCGGCGAGATGGTTCGCCGTCAGCGCCGCAACTCACGTACCGCTGCAGCTCAGCCAACTTAAGGAATCCCCATGGCCGTCAAGAAACGAGGTCTCGGACGTGGACTGGATGCACTGTTGAGTGGTCCGACCGTCACATCGCTTGAAGAACAAGCGGTGCAGGCCGATGAGCGCGAGCTGCAACACCTGCCGCTGGACCTGATCCAGCGCGGTAAGTACCAGCCACGTCGGGACATGGACCCCCAGGCGCTGGAGGAACTGGCCAACTCGATCAAGACACAGGGGGTGATGCAGCCCATTGTGGTACGCCCCATTGGTGGTGGCCGTTTTGAAATCATCGCGGGCGAACGTCGCTGGCGTGCCAGCCAGCAGGCCGGCAAGGACACCATCCCGGCGATGGTGCGCGATGTGCCGGATGAAGCCGCCATCGCCATGGCGTTGATCGAAAATATCCAGCGTGAAGATCTCAACCCGATCGAAGAAGCGATTGCCTTGCAGCGTTTGCAGCAGGAATTCCAGCTGACCCAGCAACAAGTGGCTGAGGCGGTGGGTAAATCCCGCGTCACCGTTTCCAACTTGCTGCGCCTGATCGCATTGCCGGAAGTCATCAAGACCATGTTGTCCCATGGCGACCTGGAAATGGGCCACGCTCGTGCTTTGCTCGGATTGCCGGAAAATCAACAGGTTGAAGGGGCGCGACACGTTGTCGCACGCGGCCTCACCGTTCGTCAGACCGAGGCGCTGGTTCGCCAATGGCTCAGCGGCAAACCTGCACCGGTCGAAGCGGCCAAACCTGATCCGGATATCGCGCGCCTTGAGCAGCGCCTGGCCGAGCGGCTGGGCTCGGCGGTGCAAATTCGCCATGGCAAGAAGGGCAAAGGGCAACTGGTCATCGGATATAACTCCCTCGATGAGCTTCAGGGCGTCCTTGCCCACATCCGCTGAAACATTTGCTTATGTAGCGCGCGATCGGAAAACACTACCCGACAGTTGAATAGGGGCTGAACCGCCCCTATACTCTGCGCGCATTTTGTCGGCACAAATTATGCCAAGTTATTGATTTCCGGCAGCCGACCATTGAGGAGCAAGAGTGATGGAAACCCGCACGCCAAACACGTTGCCGTTCCATCGCTTGGCCGTTTTCCCGGTTTTATTGGCTCAATTTGTCGTTTTGCTGATCGCCGCATTGGCGCTTTGGTACTGGCATGGAGTCGTAGCCGGATATTCAGGACTCTGCGGAGGCCTGATAGCCTTGCTGCCCAATATGTATTTTGCTCACAGGGCCTTTCGGTTTTCCGGCGCCCGAGCAGCCCAGGCTATCGTCCGGTCTTTTTATGCCGGTGAAGCAGGGAAACTGATTTTGACGGCAGTGCTGTTCGCACTGACCTTTGCAGGTGTGAAGCCATTGGCGCCGCTGGCTGTATTCGGCGCCTTCGTGTTGACCCAATTGGTCAGCTGGTTCGCTCCCCTGCTAATGAAAACAAGACTTTCGAAACCTTAGGGCGTTTGAGGCACACATGGCAGAAACAACCGCTTCGGGCTATATCCAGCACCACTTGCAGAACCTGACTTTCGGTCAGCTTCCCAACGGCGGCTGGGGCTTCGCCCATACCGCAGCTGAAGCCAAGGAAATGGGCTTCTGGGCTTTCCACCTGGATACTCTGGGCTGGTCGGTCGCACTGGGCCTGATCTTTGTCCTGATTTTCCGCATGGCGGCGAAGAAGGCGACCTCCGGTCAGCCAGGTGCATTGCAGAACTTCGTTGAAGTACTGGTCGAATTCGTCGATGGCAGCGTGAAAGACAGCTTCCATGGCCGTAGCCCGGTGATTGCACCGCTGGCACTGACCATCTTCGTCTGGGTGTTCCTGATGAACGCCGTCGACCTGGTACCGGTCGACTGGATTCCTCAGCTGGCCATCCTGATCTCCGGCGACCACCACATTCCATTCCGTGCGGTTTCCACCACGGACCCTAACGCCACCCTGGGCATGGCCCTGTCGGTGTTTGCGTTGATCATCTTCTACAGCATCAAGGTCAAGGGCATCGGCGGCTTCATCGGCGAACTCACCTTGCACCCGTTCGGCAGCAAGAACATCTTCGTTCAAGCCCTGCTGATCCCGGTGAACTTCCTGCTGGAATTCGTGACCCTGGTCGCCAAGCCTATCTCCCTGGCCCTGCGACTGTTCGGCAACATGTATGCCGGCGAGTTGGTGTTCATTCTGATCGCTGTGATGTTCGGCAGCGGTCTGCTCTGGCTTAGCGGCCTGGGCGTGGTTCTGCAGTGGGCGTGGGCTGTGTTCCACATCCTGATCATCACCCTGCAGGCCTTCATCTTCATGATGCTGACCATCGTCTACCTGTCGATGGCGCACGAAGAGAACCATTAAGACCAGTCTCGACTAGTCTGATGTCCTTCCCGGTAATACGGGAAGGTGGCCCTAGCGGGCTATGAAACGATTTGTTTTACCGCTTTAAAATCTAAAAACCTAAACCATACGACGTAAAAGTCGGGAGGAAAGATGGAAACTGTAGTTGGTCTAACCGCTATCGCTGTTGCACTGTTGATCGGCCTGGGCGCTCTGGGTACTGCCATTGGTTTCGGCCTGCTGGGCGGCAAATTCCTGGAAGGCGCAGCGCGTCAGCCAGAAATGGTTCCAATGCTGCAAGTTAAAATGTTCATCGTCGCCGGCCTGCTCGACGCCGTGACCATGATCGGCGTTGGTATCGCTCTGTTCTTCACCTTCGCGAACCCCTTCGTTGGTCAACTCGCTGGCTAATCACTCGAATTTTCGAGTGATTAGGGTGATGGACAACGAATGAGCGAGGTGTTGGCGTGAACATTAATGCAACCCTGATTGGCCAATCCGTTGCGTTCTTCATTTTTGTAGTGTTTTGCATGAAGTTCGTGTGGCCTCCGGTCATCGCGGCTTTGCACGAACGTCAGAAGAAGATCGCGGATGGTTTGGACGCTGCCACCCGTGCAGCTCGCGACCTGGAGTTGGCCCAAGAGAAAGCGGGTCATCAACTGCGCGAAGCTAAAGCACAGGCAGCTGAAATCATTGAGCAAGCCAAGAAACGCGGTAACCAGATCGTCGAAGAGGCTGTTGAAAAAGCCCGCGTCGAAGCTGACCGTGTGAAGGCTTCGGCTCATGCCGAGATCGAACAGGAACTGAACGGCGTCAAAGACGCGCTGCGTGCCCAACTGGGTGCCCTGGCGGTCGGCGGCGCTGAGAAGATCCTCGGTGCCACAATCGATCAAAACGCGCACGCGGAGCTGGTTAATAAACTGGCTGCTGAAATTTAAGCGAGGGCGATCATGGCAGAACTGACCACGTTGGCCCGACCTTACGCCAAGGCAGCCTTCGAGCACGCCCAGGCCCACCAGCAGCTGGCCTCTTGGTCAGCCATGCTCGGCCTGGCTGCAGCAGTGTCGCAAGACGACACCATGCAGCGCGTGCTCAAGGCCCCGCGCCTGACGAGCGCAGACAAGGCCGCCACTTTTATTGAAGTGTGCGGCGACAAGTTTGATGTGAAAGTGCAGAACTTCATCCACGTCGTTGCCGAAAACGACCGTCTCCTGCTTTTGCCGGAGATTGCCGCTCTGTTCGACCTGTATAAGGCCGAAGAAGAGAAGTCGGTAGACGTTGAAGTGACCAGTGCTTTTGCATTGAACCAAGAACAGCAAGACAAACTCGCCAAGGTTCTCAGTGCACGACTCAATCGGGAAGTGCGCCTGCAAGCTTCGGAGGACGCATCACTGATCGGTGGTGTTGTTATCCGTGCCGGCGACCTGGTTATCGATGGCTCGATTCGCGGCAAAATCGCGAAACTTGCCGAAGCATTGAAATCTTGAGTTTGAAGGGGCAGCAGAGCAATGCAGCAACTCAATCCTTCCGAAATAAGTGAAATTATCAAGGGCCGCATCGACAAGCTCGATGTGACCTCCCAAGCCCGTAACGAAGGCACTGTCGTCAGCGTATCTGACGGTATCGTGCGGATTCACGGTCTGGCCGACGTCATGTCCGGCGAGATGATCGAGTTTCCGGGCGGCGTCTACGGTATGGCCCTCAACCTGGAGCAGGACTCCGTAGGTGCCGTTATCCTGGGCGCATACCAGTCTCTGGCTGAAGGCATGAGCGCCAAGTGCACAGGCCGCATCCTGGAGGTTCCGGTTGGTAAGGAACTGCTGGGTCGCGTAGTCGACGCACTGGGTAACCCTGTTGACGGCAAAGGTCCACTGGGCAACACCGAGACCGACGCGGTCGAGAAAGTTGCTCCAGGCGTGATCTGGCGTAAGTCGGTAGACCAGCCTGTACAGACTGGCTACAAGGCTGTCGATGCCATGATCCCTGTCGGCCGTGGCCAGCGTGAGCTGATCATCGGCGACCGTCAGATCGGTAAAACCGCTCTGGCCATCGACGCGATCATCAACCAGAAAGACAGCGGCATTTTCTGCGTCTACGTAGCCATTGGTCAGAAGCAATCGACCATCGCCAACGTGGTTCGCAAGCTGGAAGAAAACGGTGCACTGAAAAACACGATCATCGTGGCTGCCAGTGCTTCGGAATCTCCTGCGCTGCAATACCTGGCACCGTACGCCGGTTGCACCATGGGTGAATTCTTCCGCGACCGCGGTGAAGACGCGCTGATCGTTTATGACGATCTGTCCAAGCAAGCAGTGGCTTACCGCCAGATTTCCCTGCTGCTGCGCCGTCCACCAGGCCGTGAAGCTTACCCAGGCGACGTGTTCTATCTCCACTCCCGTCTGCTGGAGCGCGCATCCCGCGTTTCGGAAGAGTACGTAGAGAAGTTCACCAACGGCGCAGTGACCGGCAAAACCGGTTCCCTGACCGCTCTGCCGATCATCGAAACCCAGGCTGGCGACGTTTCCGCGTTCGTTCCGACCAACGTGATTTCCATCACCGACGGTCAGATCTTCCTGGAATCGGCCATGTTCAACTCAGGCATCCGTCCTGCTGTGAACGCCGGTGTTTCGGTATCCCGTGTGGGTGGTGCCGCTCAGACCAAGATCATCAAGAAGCTCTCCGGTGGTATCCGTACCGCTCTGGCTCAGTACCGTGAACTGGCGGCATTCGCCCAGTTCGCTTCTGACCTGGACGAAGCGACCCGTAAGCAACTTGAGCATGGTCAGCGCGTTACCGAGCTGATGAAGCAGAAGCAATACGCCCCTATGTCGATCGCTGACATGGCGTTGTCGCTGTATGCCGCTGAGCGTGGGTTCCTGACTGACGTCGAAATCGCCAAGGTCGGCAGCTTTGAACAAGCGCTGATTGCTTACTTCAACCGCGATCACGCCGACTTGTTGGCCAAGATCAACGTGAAGGGTGACTTCAATGACGAAATCGACGCTGGCCTGAAAGCCGGTATCGAGAAGTTCAAGGCCACCCAAACCTGGTAAGCCGCAGCGGGAGCCGCAAGGCTCCCGCTTGCTAACCTGATAGGTGTTACATGGCAGGCGCAAAAGAGATTCGCAGTAAGATTGCGAGCATCAAAAGCACGCAAAAAATTACCAGCGCCATGGAAAAAGTGGCGGTCAGCAAAATGCGCAAGGCACAAATGCGCATGGCTGCTAGCCGTCCTTATGCGGAGCGTATCCGCCAGGTAATTGGGCATCTGGCCAACGCCAACCCGGAATACCGCCACCCGTTCATGATCGACCGCGAAGTCAAGCGCGTTGGTTATGTGGTTGTGAGCAGTGACCGTGGTTTGTGCGGTGGTTTGAATACCAACCTGTTCAAGGCCCTGGTCAAGGACATGGCGGTAAACCGCGAAAAGGGCGTCGAGATCGATCTGTGTGTTGTTGGTAGCAAGGGTGCGGCCTTTTTCCGTAACTTCGGCGGTAACGTCGTTGCAGCTATCAGCCACCTGGGTGAAGAGCCGTCGATCAATGATTTGATCGGCAGTGTGAAGGTGATGCTGGATGCATACCTGGAAGGCCGGATTGACCGTCTCTCCGTGGTATCCAACAAGTTCATCAACACCATGACCCAGCAGCCAACCGTGGAGCAATTGATTCCACTGGTGGCGACTCCGGATCAGGAACTCAAGCACCACTGGGACTACCTCTACGAACCAGACGCCAAAGAGCTGCTTGACGGCTTGATGGTGCGCTACGTGGAGTCGCAGGTGTACCAGGCGGTGGTCGAGAACAACGCAGCTGAACAAGCGGCGCGGATGATCGCGATGAAAAACGCTACCGATAACGCCGGTGATCTGATCAGCGATTTGCAGCTGATCTACAACAAGGCGCGTCAGGCTGCGATCACCCAAGAGATCTCGGAAATCGTCGGCGGCGCTGCCGCGGTTTAACGGTTCAAATATTCAGAGGATCCAGCTATGAGTAGCGGACGTATCGTTCAAATCATCGGCGCCGTTATCGACGTGGAATTTCCACGCGACAACGTACCGAGCATCTACAACGCGCTGAAAGTACAAGGCGCGGACACTACTCTGGAAGTTCAGCAGCAGCTGGGCGACGGCGTAGTTCGTACCATTGCGATGGGTTCCACCGAAGGCTTGAAGCGCGGTCTGGACGTTGTCGACTCTGGCGCAGCCATCTCCGTACCGGTCGGTAAAGCGACCCTGGGCCGGATCATGGACGTACTGGGCAACCCGATTGACGAAGCTGGCCCGATCGACACCGAAGAGCGCTGGGGCATTCACCGTCCAGCACCTTCGTTCGCCGAGCAAGCTGGCGGCAACGATCTGCTGGAAACCGGCATCAAGGTTATCGACCTGGTTTGCCCGTTCGCCAAAGGCGGTAAAGTCGGTCTGTTCGGTGGTGCCGGTGTAGGCAAGACCGTAAACATGATGGAACTGATCCGTAACATCGCCATCGAGCACAGCGGTTATTCCGTGTTCGCGGGTGTGGGTGAGCGTACTCGTGAGGGTAACGACTTCTACCACGAGATGAAGGACTCCAACGTTCTGGACAAAGTGGCACTGGTTTACGGTCAGATGAACGAGCCGCCGGGAAACCGTCTGCGCGTAGCACTGACTGGCCTGACCATGGCCGAGAAGTTCCGTGACGAAGGTAACGACGTACTGTTGTTCGTCGACAACATCTACCGTTACACCCTGGCCGGTACTGAAGTATCCGCACTGCTGGGCCGTATGCCTTCGGCAGTAGGCTACCAGCCGACCCTGGCTGAAGAGATGGGCGTTCTGCAAGAACGTATCACTTCGACCAAGGAAGGTTCGATCACCTCGATCCAAGCGGTATACGTACCTGCGGATGACTTGACCGACCCGTCGCCTGCGACCACCTTCGCCCACTTGGACGCCACCGTCGTTCTGTCCCGTGACATCGCTTCCCTGGGTATCTACCCAGCGGTCGATCCACTCGACTCGACTTCGCGCCAGCTGGACCCGAACGTGATCGGCCAGGAGCACTACGACACCGCTCGCGGCGTTCAGTACGTGCTGCAGCGTTACAAAGAACTGAAGGACATCATTGCGATCCTGGGTATGGACGAGCTGTCGGAAGCCGACAAGCAGTTGGTAAACCGTGCTCGTAAGATCCAGCGTTTCTTGTCGCAGCCGTTCTTCGTGGCTGAAGTCTTCACCGGTGCTTCGGGTAAATACGTTTCCCTGAAAGACACCATTGCTGGCTTCAAAGGCATCCTCAACGGTGACTACGACCACCTGCCAGAACAAGCGTTCTACATGGTCGGCGGCATCGAAGAAGCGATCGAGAAAGCCAAGAAACTGTAATCCAGGCGCCCGGAAACGGGCGCTCATCAGGTTGAGGCAATCAGATGGCTATGACAGTCCATTGCGATATCGTCAGCGCGGAAGGGGAAATCTTCTCCGGTCTGGTAGAGATGGTGATTGCACACGGCGAACTCGGTGACCTTGGTATTGCCATGGGTCACGCGCCGTTGATCACCAGCTTGAAGCCAGGTCCGATCACTCTGACCAAGCAAGGCGGGGAAAAAGAGGTGTTTTACATCTCTGGTGGTTTCCTCGAGGTTCAGCCGAACATGGTCAAGGTACTTGCCGACACTGTGCAACGTGCTGGCGACCTGGATGAAGCCTCCGCTCAGGAAGCCGTCAAGGCTGCCGAGAAGGCCCTGAACGAAAAGGGTGCGGACTTCGACTACAGCGCTGCTGCTGTACGTCTGGCCGAGGCTGCAGCTCAGCTGCGCACGCTCCAGCAGATCCGCAAGAAGTAAACGGCCATGCCGTCATGCTTCATGCGCGATTGATTAAAAAGGGTAGCCTCGGCTACCCTTTTTCTTTTTTTGTAAAACACTTCTTTGGTCTGAACTCGGACCGCCCAGGATTGGTAGCCATTCATGTCTCTTGAAATCGTCATTCTCGCCGCAGGCCAGGGCACTCGCATGCGTTCGGCCCTGCCCAAGGTGCTGCACCCGGTCGCGGGGAACTCCATGCTCGGCCATGTTATCCACAGCGCTCGGCAGTTGGACCCGCAGCGGATTCACGTGGTGATCGGGCACGGTGCCGATGTGGTACGTGAACGTCTCGCCGCGGATGACTTGAATTTCGTATTGCAAGACAAGCAACTGGGTACTGGCCACGCCACGGCACAAGCCGTGCCGTTCATCAGTGCCGACACGGTGCTGATCCTCTATGGCGATGTGCCGCTGATCGAAGTGGAAACCCTGCAACGCCTGCTCAAACACGTAGTACCCGGCCAGATGGGCCTGCTCACCGTGGAGTTGGACGACCCTACCGGCTACGGGCGCATCGTGCGTGACGCCGACGGCAAGGTTGCGGCCATTGTCGAGCACAAAGACGCCACCGAAGCCCAGCGTGCTATCACCGAAGGCAACACCGGCATTCTGGCGGTCCCGGCCAGTAAGCTTGCTGACTGGATGAGCCGTCTGTCCAACAACAATGCTCAGGGCGAGTATTACCTCACCGACGTGATTGAAATGGCCGTCAGCGATGGCTTGCTGGTCGCTACCGAGCAACCTCACGACCCGATGGAAGTGCAGGGCGCCAACGACCGCAAGCAACTGGCCGAACTGGAACGTCACTACCAACTGCGCGAAGGTCGCCGCCTGATGGCCCAAGGCGTGACCTTGCGCGACCCGGCGCGATTCGACGTGCGCGGTGAAGTCACCGTGGGCCGAGACGTCCTCATCGACATCAACGTGATTCTGGAAGGTCGCGTCGTGATTGAGGACGACGTGGTGATTGGCCCGAACTGCGTGATCAAGGACAGTACCCTGCGCAAAGGTGTGGTGGTCAAGGCTAACAGCCACCTCGATGGCGCGGTGATGGGCGAGGGCAGTGATGCAGGCCCGTTTGCGCGGTTGCGTCCGGGTAGCGTGCTTGAAGCCAAAGCCCATGTGGGTAACTTTGTTGAACTGAAGAACGCCCACCTGGGCCAAGGCGCCAAGGCTGGTCACCTGACTTACTTGGGTGATGCGGTTATCGGTGCACGCACCAACATCGGCGCTGGCACCATCACCTGCAATTATGACGGCGCCAACAAGCACCAGACTGTATTGGGTGAAGATGTGTTTATCGGTTCTAACAATTCACTGGTCGCCCCGGTGAAAGTTGGTAATGGCGCGACCACAGCTGCAGGTTCCACCATCAACCAGGATGTGGATAACTTGCAGCTCGGCGTAGCCCGTGCCCGCCAGCGCAACATCGACGGCTGGAAACGCCCGGTCAAGATCAAAAAGAGCTGAGTTATCCACAATTTCCCCAGCAACAAGACTCCAGTGTGGGAGGGGGCTTGCTCCCGATGGCGGTTTTCAGTCGATGCCTGAGTTGACTGATCTATTGCTATCGGGAGCAAGCCCCCTCCCACATTTCAAGAAATGTTACTTGACGATCTTTCGGTAATAGGTTTTGATTGCGTCCGTTATCTTTCGAAACGAAACTTATCATCACCATGTCGAAACGAAATACCCCCCAACGACGCCACAATATTCTGACCTTGCTCAATGAGCAGGGCGAAGTCAGCGTGGACGTATTGGCCAAGCATTTCGAAACGTCGGAAGTGACTATCCGCAAGGACCTGGCTGCCCTTGAGAGCAACGGCCTGCTGCTGCGCCGCTACGGTGGCGCTATCACCATGCCGCAGGAACTGGTCGGCGACGCCGCTCAGCCCATCTCGACCTACAAGCGCGCGATCGCCCGTGCGGCCGTGATGCGTTTGCGTGAACACGCACGCATCATCATCGACAGCGGCAGTACGACCGCCGCGATGATTCCCGAACTGGGCCATCAACCCGGCCTGGTAGTGATGACCAACTCCCTCCACGTGGCCCGTGCGTTGAGCGAGCTGGAACATGAGCCGGTGTTGTTGATGACCGGTGGCACCTGGGATCCGCATTCAGACTCGTTCCAAGGCCAGGTCGCCGAGCAAGTGCTGCGTTCCTACGACTTTGACCAGTTGTTCATCGGTGCCGACGGCATCGATCTGGAACGTGGCACCACTACCTTTAACGAATTGCTCGGCTTGAGCCGGGTAATGGCCGAAGTCGCTCGTGAAGTGGTGGTGATGGTCGAGTCCGACAAGATCGGCCGCAAGATTCCCAACCTGGAACTGCCCTGGAGCAGCGTCCATACCTTAATTACCGATGATCGCCTGCCGCCTGAGGCCCGCGACCAGATCCAAGCCCGCGGCATTACGCTGATATGCGCGGCAGTCATCTAGGAGAAATACCATGTGTGGAATTGTTGGCGCAGTCGCTGAACGTAGTATTACGGCCATCCTGATCGAAGGCCTCAAGCGTCTCGAATATCGCGGCTATGACAGTGCCGGTGTGGCGGTTTTCACCAACGCGGGCAAGCTTGAGCGCATGCGTCGCCCAGGTAAGGTCAGCGAGTTGGACCAGGCATTGGCCGGCGAGCCGCTGGTAGGTCGCCTGGGTATCGCCCACACCCGCTGGGCGACTCATGGCGCGCCGTGTGAACGCAATGCTCACCCGCATTTCTCCGGTGACCTGGCTGTGGTGCACAACGGCATCATCGAAAACCACGAAGTGCTGCGCGAACAGCTCAAGGGCCTGGGGTATGTGTTCACTTCGGACACCGACACCGAAGTCATCGCGCACTTGCTGAACCACAAACTCAAGGACCACAGCGACCTGACCAATGCCCTCAAGGCCACGGTCAAGGAACTGCACGGTGCCTATGGCTTGGCCGTGATCAGCGCCAGCCAGCCCGACCGTGTGGTTGCCGCCCGTAGTGGCAGCCCGCTGGTGATCGGCCTGGGCCTGGGTGAGAACTTCCTGGCGTCCGATCAACTGGCACTGCGCCAGGTCACCGACCGCTTCATGTACCTGGAAGAAGGCGATATCGCTGACATTCGCCGTGAAAGCGTGCAGATCTGGGATATCAACGGTCAATCGGTCGAGCGCGAGGCCGTGCAATACCGTGATGGCGCCGAAGCGGCTGACAAGGGCGAATTCCGCCACTTCATGCTCAAGGAAATCCACGAGCAACCGTCCGTGGTGCAACGTACCCTGGAAGGTCGTCTGAGCCAGAACCAAGTGCTGGTCAATGCATTCGGCCCGCAGGCCGCCGAACTGTTCGCCAAAGTGCGCAACGTACAGATCGTCGCCTGTGGCACCAGCTACCACGCCGGTATGGTCGCCCGTTACTGGCTGGAAGAACTGGCCGGCATCCCGTGCCAGGTCGAAGTGGCCAGTGAGTTCCGCTACCGCAAGGTGGTGGTGCAGCCTGACACCCTGTTCGTGACTATCTCCCAGTCCGGCGAAACCGCCGACACGCTGGCTGCACTGCGTAACGCCAAGGAGCTGGGCTTCCTCGGCAGCCTGGCGATCTGCAACGTCAGCATCAGCTCCCTGGTGCGTGAATCCGACCTGACCCTGTTGACCCAGGCGGGTCGTGAAATCGGCGTAGCCTCCACCAAAGCCTTCACCACCCAGTTGGTTTCCCTGCTGCTGCTGACCCTGTCCCTGGGCCAGGTGCGCGGTACGCTCGCTGAAGGTCTTGAAGCGACCCTGGTTGAAGAACTGCGCCGCCTGCCAACCCGTCTGGGCGAAGCCCTGGCGATGGATGCCACCGTGGAAAAAGTCGCCGAACTGTTCGCCGACAAGAACCACACCCTGTTCCTCGGCCGTGGCGCGCAGTACCCGGTAGCGATGGAAGGTTCGCTGAAACTCAAGGAAATCTCCTATATTCACGCTGAAGCCTACCCGGCCGGTGAGTTGAAACACGGCCCGCTGGCCCTGGTCGATGACGACATGCCAGTCGTCACCGTGGCGCCGAACAACGAACTGCTGGAGAAGCTCAAATCCAACCTGCAGGAAGTACGCGCTCGCGGTGGCCAGCTGATCGTGTTCGCCGATGAGAAGGCCGGCATGGCCAACGGTGAAGGCACCCACGTCATCAATATGCCGCACATCCACGACACCCTGTCGCCGATCCTCTACACCATCCCGCTGCAGTTGCTGTCGTACTACGTGGCCGTGCTCAAAGGCACCGACGTGGACCAGCCGCGTAACCTGGCGAAGTCGGTGACTGTGGAGTAACCCGCTGCACCTTGGAGACCCGCCCTGGGTCTCCAGGCTTCCCGCGCAAGGATGCCACTTCGATGCAAACCCCTTCCCAGATTCACCAGCGCTTGAACAACCGCCGATTCACCGTCGCCAATAATGCCCACGGGCTATCCGGCGCGGATACGGTGTTTCATTACCAGGTCGAGGGCGAGGCCATTTCCGGCACCTACCAGGGCGGTCGGATTCGGCTGGGCACGCAAGTCGGGCGAGTGACCGGCCCGGACACTATCGAGTTGCTGTATCAGTGCCTGACTGTGGAAGGTGAGCTGCTGTGCGGTTGGTCGCGTGGCACCCTCGGTGTCGACGCCGCCGGATATACCACGCTGCATTTCAAATGGGGCTGGTTATCGGGGGCGACGGGGGGAGGGGAGTCGAGCTATGTGGAGCTTGTTGCATAGGTTTAAATAATCAGAAAATAAATCGGAAAACTCTCTACTAAATAGTTGTATAAAAATGTCGATTCATCCCGTTATTATTGGAGATTAGGGGAAAATAGATCCGAAAAAAAATCGGAATAAGGTGAGAAAAATGGCGCAGCAATTCATATCCGGAAATCACTGGTTGGAGCCTATCTGGCCATCTCCTGGTTTCCCAGCGTCGATTTTACGTACGGCGGAGACGCTGTCGTTCCGTGCAGGAAAACTCACTGGCTTACTCCCCGAAAACACCGCCACGCGTATCGGCGGGCTGATGCGAATCACCAATAGCTATTACAGCAACCTGATCGAAGGCCAGTATACGGAGCCTGTAACCTTGTCTGCGCGAGTGCCGAGGCGTGACTCAAAAGAGTTGCGCGAATTGGCGGAAAGTCATATCGGCGTTCAGGAGTTGCTAGAGCGGGTGGTGCGACGACCAAAAGCAGTTGACGCGCCTTGGAGCGTTTTCTTTGCCCCTGAATTTATGTCTGTGATACATCGCCGGCTTTTTGTAGGTGCCGGCGATAAGGACTTGCGACTCAGTGACGGTCGATTACTCGCGCCCGGCCAATTGCGGGATACAGCAAAACGTAATGTTCTGGTAGGGGACCATGCTGCGCCTGCGTGGGAGTCAGTCACTCCAATGCTCAAGCGCCTACAGCATGTATACGGCGGGCAACCTGACCTGACTTCACGCATTCTCAGCTCTCTTTCTTATCACCATCGTCTCGCGTTTGTTCACCCATTTGAAGATGGGAATGGCCGAGTGGTGCGCATGATTACGCACTTGCAACTGATGCGTCTGGGGCTCGCATCACCCCTTTGGTCGCTTTCCCGAGGATTGGCGAGAAAACAGGAAGAATATTATGGGCGCTTGCGCGCTGCTGATCAGCCTCGTCGAGGGGACCTCGACGGTCGTGGTCAGTTGACTCAAGGAGGGTTGTTCGAGTTTGTAGAGTTCATGTTGCAAGTCTGTATTGATCAGATGGAGTACGTAGAGAAAGCGATGGACCTTGTAACATTACGCCAGAGACTTGAGAGGGTGATCGGGCTTGAAGGGGTATTCGTAGAGTCCGGGGTGAAACAAGAAATGGCCAAGGCCATCCATATCTTGCTGACTCAGGGCGAAATTGCTCGGGCGGACTTTAAGATTTTCTCTGGTTTGCATGACCGTGTAGCGAGTGATCAGCTTAAGAAGTTGATTGATATGGGGGTGGTTGAAGCGCCTTCGGCAAAGTCGCGTTCGATCTATCCTGGGCTTCCCGTCTGGTTTGCACAGATGATATTTCCGGATCTTCACCGGCGGTTTTACTGAGTCAGGTAACAGAGGTGCCGGTTCACGGCACAAACTCCACCCTCAACCCCCGGCTCGCACTGCGTCCCTGATCATCACTGACCCGCAACCGATACTCTCCCGACTTGCCCGGCCGCCAGTTCAGTGTGGTCTGCGGTGAGCCCTGGCCAACCAACGTCTGGTCGGCAAACCAATACAGCGTCATCGCATCGCTGGCTGCGTTGGCGTTCAGTGGGATGCTTTCCTGTGGTTGGGACAGGCGCAGTTGATAACTGACCTGCGTCAGCGGCGAGCGGATCTGCGGCGCTTCGCTTGAATCACTGATGCGGTTGGGTTGGCAGTTTTTCATCACATTGGGCGGTGTGCGTCGGGGCAGGCCGGCGGCGCGGTACAGGCGCTGTACGTCGCTGGGCCAGAACTCGAAGACTTCTTCACGCGTGTATTGCGGATCGAACGGCGGGCACGCCGCCTTGCCGGTGCGGGTGTCGATCAGCACCGGACGGTGCAGGTTGGAGACGCGAATCGGTGACACGCCAGGGATGTACCAGGTCTTGCGGGTTTGCGGGCACCAGCGGTTGGGCAGTTCGCCGGAGGCTGCGCACACATCGATGCGCACCAGCCCGGCGGGCGGTTTGTCGGCTTTGATCACCACGTTGGGCAAAGCCAGTGGCAGGGCGTCGGCAATGCGGAAGAACAGCGGCGCAGCGGTCTTGGCACCAATAAACGCCGGGTTCGGCCGACCGTCGAAGTTACCGACCCACACCACCAGCACATAGGGGCCGACCAGGCCGGCACTCCAGGCATCGTGAAAACCCCAGGACGTGCCGGTTTTCCACGCGGTGCGCCAATGGCGGCCCGGCAAGCCGTCCGGTCGCGGGTTATGGCGCAGCATGTCGCGCACCATGAAGGCGGCCTGAGGCGTCAGCAGTTGTGCGCCGGTGGTTTGCGGTTGTTCCTGCAGATAGCGCAACGGCCGCAGGTGCCCGTCACCCGCGAGCATCACATACAGGCGTGCCAGCTCTTCGGGCGTCATTTCGCCGCCGCCGAGGGCCAAGGCCAAGCCGTAGTGGCTCTCGTTGCGCAGGCCCTTGATCCCGGCTCGTTGCAGCAAACCGTACAGCGAAGGCGATTTGAGCTGGCTGGCCAGCCAAACAGCGGGAATATTACGACTACGGATCAACGCATCGCGTGCCGTCAGTGGGCCGACAAAACTGCCGTCGAAATTTTCTGGCTGGAAGTAACCGAAGTTACTGGGCAGGTCCTTGACGATGCTCATGGGATGAATCACCCCTTGATCCAGTGCCAGCCCATACAAAAACGGCTTGAGCGTCGACCCTGGCGAACGTCGTGACAACACGCCGTTGACCTGACCATGAATGCCTGTGGATAAGTAATCGGCCGAGCCCACCAGCGCCTTGACACTCTGGTCGCGGCTGTCGATCAGGATCGCCGTGGCATTTTCCACACCGGTGCTGCGCCGCTCGGCGATAAAGCCGCTGATCAGGCGTTCCAGAAGTTGCTGCAAGGGCAGGCTGAGGGTGGTGTTCAACTCATTGCCGTTTTGGGACGCCAGCAATTGTTCACTCAGGTGTGGCGCCAGAAACGGGATCTGCTGGCGGTTGCGCGCTTCCAGGGGCAACTCCAGCAGACTGTCGTTGCGCGGGTCTTGTGGATAAGTCTCGCGCCAGTCGGCCATCAACCGCAGCCGCGCATTTTGCAATGACGGCCCAAAGCGCGCGCGCCGCCCCGGCTGTTGTGGAATCACCGCCAGCGCCAAAGCCTCGGACAAGGACAACTGGGTCGCCGACTTGCCGAAGTAGATACGGCTGGCCGCCTCGGCGCCCTCGATATTGCCACCCATAGGGGCCAGGTTCAGGTAGGCCTCAAGAATGTCGTGCTTGCTGTAACGTGCTTCCAGCCAAACGGCCAGGGCCATCTGCTGCAATTTGCCGGGCACTTGGCGGGTGTTCAAATCCCACAGGCGTCGCGCCAGTTGCATGCTCAAGGTCGAACCGCCCTGGCGCTGTCCGCCGCTGTAGGTGGCCATGGCCGCGCGCAGCAACGCCGGGGGATTGATCCCCGGGTGCCAATAGAAATTGCGGTCCTCCTTGAGCAACAAGGCTTCGACCAGTGACGGTGACATGCGCTCCAGTGGGAGCCACAGGCGATACTGCCCGTCATCCGCCAGGGTCATGCGCAGCAGCGAACCGTCGTCAGCCAATACCACCCGTGACGACGTAACCGCTTGCTCCAGCGAGGCGTGGGGCCACAACCGCAGCCCCGCCAGCCCTCCCACCAATAACGCCGCCGTTGCCAGCAGCGGCGTCACGCGTTTAAGGCTTGGTAATTTCAAGCTGGCCTACTTTGCCGCGCCCTTGCAGGGTGGTTTCGTACATGCCCTCGGCGTAAGCCGGTGGCGTATTGAAGGTACCCGCGTTGGTGGCGCGTACACGGTAGACGAAGGTCCCTGCGTCGCGCAGCGCGGTGCCGTACAACACCACTCGATCATCGCGCACGTCCACGTAGTCGGGCTGCCAGTTGCTCAGCTCGGTTTCGCCGATCGGCGCTTGCCAGGTATCCGCCGCTTCGTCGCCGTCTGCAGTTTCCACGTACTCGGCGTCGTCGCCTTCACTTTCCTCGGTGCTGGCGGGCTCCGGCTCCGGCGGCAGGTTATACACAGGCTCGACGCCACCTGGCAGCAGGTCGACCACGGCCACTTGTTGCACCTGATCACGGTCGGTGGCGCGCAGACGCAGGCGCACCAGGAACTCATCACCCACGGCGACCTTGCTCACCGGCTCACCTTTGAGATCGAGGTATTCGTGGATGATTTCCAGGCCATTGTTGATCGGCTTGAGCTTGGCGCCCTTGTCGAAGCCGGCCTCGCTGAGCATGTAGAACGCGGCCGGGCCGTCGGTTTTCTCCATCACCAGCTTTTGCGTGGTGCGCGGCACGGCAGCGCGGGGCGGTTGGCCGGCCATCTCCAGCAATTGCTGCTGCTTGTCACTCAGCCAGGCGGTGGCCTTGAGGGTCATGTCGCTCTGCGCACGTTGGCCATAGTTATCCAGCGCACGCAACAGCAGTGCCGCCGACAGCGAGTTGTAGCGCTGCTCGTTGAGGCGTTTGCCGAGCTTATCCAGCAAGGCTGTCGGCACCTCGTCCAGCAACTCGGGGAAATGCCGCGCCAGCAGGTGCAGGTGTTCGGCATCGTGTACCAGCGGGTCGTAATACAGGCCGTCGCTGTCCCACTTATCCACAAGCGAGCGCCACGGGATTTTACGGAACAGCGTATCGGCCTGGCGATCCTGCTTGAGCAACTTGTAGCTGGCGGCCAGGTAGGCTGCGCCCAGGTCGTTCTGCCAGCTGTCCTTGAAGTAGCTCTCGTAGCGCTCGCGGATATCGCTCAGGGCGCCGCTTACCAGGATACCCTGCCGACTGAGCAGGTAACTGGCGTAGGCCCGGTTGCGCAATTCCGACAGACCTTCGCTTGGACCATTGGCCAGGTCGGTCAGGTAAGCGTTGGAACGCACCAACAGATCTTCCGGTACGGGCAGCCCGCGCTCCCTGGCTTCGATCAGGAAATCGGTGGCGTACAGGCTGGTGTACGGCGCCACGTCCGGGTTGGCAGCCCACAGACCGAAGCCGCCGGCCGAGTTCTGGCGCTGGCGCAGCATACGCACCGCGCCGCTGAATGCCTGCTCGGCTTCGGGGGCGGTGCCACCCCAGATCAGTGCCGGCATGGCCTTGGACACCAGTTGTTCGGTGCAGGCGTAGCCGTAGTCATCCAGGTAATGCTTGAGCCCGTTGGCCCACACCAGCGGTGATGCCGCTACGCCCAGTTGTACGTCGCGCAACTGGCTGAACAGCTCGCGGGTCGGCTTGAGCTCTTTGCTGGCGCTGTCGAAACGGCCCAGGCTCAGGGCGACGCGGTGTTCACTCAGTGGGCGGATCGACGTGGTTTCGGCGACCTGGATACGCTTACCATTGGGCAACACTGCGACAAAACGCAGGTCCGCTGAGCCGAGGGTTTCGCCGACCTTGATCTTGAACTCGGCGGTGCCTTCCTTGCGTGGTTGCAGCGACAGGGTGCTGCCTTTACCGCCCTGCACCGCCAGGCCGTCGCTGGTCTGCACTTCAAACTTCACATCCGCCGCTGCGTCGAGGTTGCTGAACACCCCGGCGCTGACGTTGAACACATCCCCCGGCGCCACGAAGGCGGGCACGTTCGGCGTGATCACAATTGGGCCACGCACTTCGGTATTGGCCTCGCTGACACCGACACTGTCGCTGTCCACCGCCACTGCGAACAGGTGCAGTTTGCCGTTGAAGCTGTCCGGCACCTGGTAATGCAGCACGGTTTCACCGGCCGGCAAGTCCACCAGGCCGGACCACCATGCCACGGGCGGTTGATGTTTGCGCTTGAACGGGTTCAGGTGGTTGGCCAGCGCGCCTTCGGTATCACCGCCGGGCGCCGCCCCACTGAGCAGGCGGCTGAATTCAGGCAGGATCAGGTCAAGAATCTGGCTCGTACCGACCTCCAGCGCACGCTTCTGGAAGAAGAAGCCCAGCGGGTCCGGCGCCTGATAACGCGCTACTTGCAGGATGCCTTCGTCCACCGCGTACACCACCGCACGGCCTGGTCGGTCGGCGGTGACCTTGATGTCCAGGGTCTGCCCCGGCTCGATCTTCTCCTGGCCTTCTACCTTCAGCGCCATGCGTCGCGCATCCAGGTTGATGCTGAACGGCACCACGCCGTAGGACAGCGGGCTCATGTACACCTCAGCCGAACCCATATCGCGCACAAACTGCACGTTGACGTAGGCATTGCCCTCAAGCCCGGCCGGCACGCGGATATGTTGCACGCTGTTGGTGCTATCGGCCTTGAACCACTGCTGGGTGTAGACCTTGTCACGCTCGATGGTAATCAAACCGGCACCGGTATACGGCGCACGCAGGCTGATGGCGATTTCATCGCCCGTGGCATAGCTGCGCTTGTCCAGGCGCAGTTGCAGTTCGGCGTTGCGCTCCAGGGAACGCGAAGTGTTGCCACGCCCGGCCACGCTGTAGTCGATCTGGTTGAGCAGGTTGCCATTGGCGTCTTTCAACTGCAGGGTGAAATCCCCTGGCGTGCCGGTGTTCAGGGCCTGCTTGGCGCCTTCCTTGGTCATCGTCAGTGGTGAGGCCGGCTGGCTGATGTTCTTGATGCGCGACTCGTACTTGTAGGTGCCATTGGACTGTTTCACCAGTACCGACACATAGCGATGCTCGACCACTTCAGTGGTCAGGCCGTCTACCGCCAGTGGCGTCAGGTCTGGCGCCACGGCCAGCCAATGCACTTCACGCGGGGTGTCCTTGGCGACGTATGACAGTGAATCCTGACTTTTCACACCGACCAGGTAAGGCGCGGGCGACACCAGCAATGCGCTTTGCGCCGCGACGTTACGGCCTCCTTCGGCTTCGAATACCTGGGCCATCACTTGCAAGCGATAGGTACTGTTGGCAAAACGCTGTAGGTTGAGGTCGAGCACGGCCTGGCCGTTGTCGTCGACGGTGGTTTCCGCCAGGTCTTCGGTGCTGGTTTCTTCCAGGCCGTTATTGAGGCGGAAACGGTAGTCGGGGTAACGGTCAAATGCCGCGAGCGTCGGGCTCAGGGACATTTTTGCGGTGACCCGCCGGCCAGCTGCCGGGGCGCCGAACAGGTGCATGGCGGTAACCTTGGCCACCACCTGGTCCGGTGGGATCCAGCCCTGTACCGGGGTGTCGTGCAAACTCAGGTTGACCTTCATGCGGTCGGGCTCGAAATCGCGGACCTTGAAGTTCACGCTGCCCAAATCGGTGCGTGTCTGCTTCTGGCCAATCAACTGCAAGGTCGCGGTGTATTCGCCGGCGGGGGCGACTTCACTGCTGGGGAAATCGAAACTTTCAAAACCGCTGGCGGACAGCTTCAACGGCTGGCGAATCACTTCAAGACCACGGGGATCGGTGATTTGCAGCTCCACCGGCAGCCCCAGCAGAGCACCTTTCCAATTGCCGCTGCGCACGATCATGCCCAGGTGCGCGGTTTCGCCTGGGCGATAGAGCCCGCGATCAGTGAACAGGTAGGCGCTGAGGCGATCAATCGCACCGTCTTCTTGCAAGCCGCCGACATCGAAGCGCGATAAATCCAGCTGCTGGGACTGACGGGCAATCGGCAGGAACGACTGATCGTTGCCGCGAGTGACCACATACATCAGCGGCGTTTTCTCACGACGCAATTCATCCAGCTTGGCGAAATGCGCATGGCCTTCACTGTCGGTATGACCGCTGGCGACCGGCAGGCCGTTGCGACCCATGATGTCGACTTGCACATCGGCCACCGGCGAACCATTGCTGATGGACTGCACATACACATCGTGGCTGCCGTCGCTGGAGCGTTTGGCGATGATGCCCAGATCCGTCACTACGATGAAACGCAGGTCGCTGGTACTGCTGCGGTCGTATTCGAACGTGCGCGTGGCCGGGTCATCCTGCGGGCTGAGCTTGAGCACGAAAATGCCGCGCCGGCCGCCATTGGCGGTGAGGTAGGGGCTGAGGTCGACATTGTCGTAGACGGTTTTCGCCGGGTCATTGGATGACAGGGGAATCTCCAATGCCTGGCGCTCGACCATGCGATCAAAATATTCGTTGCTGAAATTCGGCCGGGCGAAGCTGCCACTGCTCTGATCCACCAGGTGTTGCAACTGGTTGGGCAGCAGGCGGGCGATTTCCACATGGGCGCCGGGTACGCCACGGGCCATGAACCCCAGGCGTTTTTCACCGTTGAGACTGAGCAACGCGCCGTCAGACAGGAACTGCAACGTGCGAGGGTACGCCGGCATGCTGATCAGCGATGCCGTAGGGTTTTTCGCCAGATAGCCGCCGATGGCCTCCAGGTTGGCAGGAACGCGCACATACAGTGCGCGACCGGCCGGAGCCTTGAATTTGAACGCGTGCAGCGTGTTCAGGGGTTCGACGCTGGGCACGTGGGTCAGGTTGACCTTGGTGCTGCGGGCAAGCAGGGCGTCGTCGATGTCGTTGGCGGAATAGGGGCGCGTATCGTCCTGGGCTTTTTCCGGCAACAGCCAAGCCTGGACCTTACCGGCGATGGTTTCGTCGGCCACGGCGCTGGAGCTGCTGAACATTAATACCGGTTCGGGTTCGCCGCGTTGGTTGTCGACAAAACTCACTTCGGCGCCGGTGAAGGTCAGGCGGTAGCGACCGGGTACGGTGACTTCCGACACCAGCGGCGCCGTGCTGGCGTTGCCGCCGTCGCGGGCCTTGATGCCCTCGTCGAGCTTGGCGCTGACCGGCGTACTTTCCAGCGGGGTGGCCAAGGCAGCGGAGCGCACGTAGGCGTTGAGTTTCTTCTCGTCGAAGGTGATTTCCGGGCGGTTGGGCAACTGCGCGTCGCGGTAGGCCAAACCTTTGCCGAGGGTGATCGACACGCGCTTGCGCAGGTTTTCTTCATCTACCGGGTGGGAAAAATGGAAAGTCGCCACCAGCTGTTTCAGTGTCGGGTTGGACGGGTCCTGATACAGCTCGTTTTGCGCCAGGGTGGCGCGGAACGGTTGGGTGGAGAACTGAGTGCTGTATTGGTCCAGCAGCACGCCGTCGGCCAGCAGGTTTTTCTTGCCCATATCGAGGGTGTAGTGAGCATCGATGGGCCAGTCTTTTTCCGGCACGAACAGCAACGTACGGTCATCGGACCAGCGCCAGCTACCCGCTACGTTTGGTTTCAGGGTGATGCCATGGGTCACCGGCTTGCCAATTGCTGCCAGTGGGGCGACGGACTCGGCGAAGCGCACCTGCAAGTTATCCACAACCGGTTGTGGTTGGGTGTAATCGGTCAGGTTCGGTTTGTGCAGCGAGTAACCCACGGTATGGGGTTTGGGCAGATGTGAATACCACTGCCAGCCATAGAAACCGGCACCCGCCAACAACGCCAGACCCACAACTGCTGCACCGGATTGGCGTGGATAAGCGCGAGCCTTGCCGCCCAGGTTGGCCAGGCCTTGACCAATGGCGCGTAGCCAGCGCGGCGGATGCCATTGACCGAAAACGGCCCCCACCACGGTCAATAAGGCACCGGCAATACGGCGGCTGATCGCTTTCAACGAATCGAACATGGTGAGCATCCCTGGCAAAGTGCGGCTATCTTACACGCGTCTTTGAGATAAAAGATGACGTGAATACATCACAAAATTCTACTGTGGGAGCGGGCTTGCTCCCACATGCTTGATCTTCATTTTTGGGCTTCTGGAGCCTGGGGATCAGGTCCACCAATAGCGCACCAGATGAAAGAAAATCGGCGCTGCGAAGCACACTGAATCGAGTCGATCCAGCATCCCTCCGTGCCCTTCGATCATATGGCCCCAATCCTTCACCCCTCGATCGCGCTTGATCGCCGACATCACGATGCCGCCGGCAAATCCGAGCAGATTGATCAGCAGCGCAATCAAGAACGACTGCCAGGGGCTGAACGGGGTGGTCCACCACAATGCCGCGCCGATCAGGGACGAGAGCAGGATCCCGCCGACAAACCCCTCCACCGTTTTCGAGGGTGACAGGTTAGGCGCGATCTTGTGTTTGCCGAACAGCTTGCCGCACACGTACTGCAGCACATCCGACAACTGCACCACGATCACCAGATAGGCGATCAGCAACAGGTTGCGACCTTCGTAGCCGGGGATGTCGAGGGTCAGCAGCGCCGGTACGAAGGACACGCAGAACACGGCGATCATCAAACCCCATTGCACCTTGGAGGCGCGCTCCAGGAAGTGTGTGCTGTCGCCCCCCAGTGAAGCGAGGATCGGCAGCAGCAAGAACACGTACACCGGAATGAAGATCGAGAACAGCCCGTACCAATCCGAATAGATGAGCAGGTATTGCAGCGGCAACGCCAGGTAGAACGCGGCCACCAGGGCCGGGTAGTCGCTGCGGCGAGTCGGCGTGAGGGTCAGGAATTCGCGCAGGGCGTAGAACGACACGGCATAGAACAGCAGGATCACCGCGCCGGTGCCGAGCCAGAAGGCGATGCCGATCACGACCACCATCACCCACCACGCATTGATGCGCGCGTTGAGATTGTCGATCACCGCGTTTGGCGTACCGCGCGTGCGCAGCTTGAGGATCAGGCCGATCAGGGAGGCGAGCACCAGGATCGCGCCGATGCCGCCGAATAACATCAGGGTTTGGCTATCCATGTCAGACGTGCTCCGGGGCAAGGGCGAGCAGGGCGTCGCGGCTGCGGGCGAGGAAGGCGGCCTTGTCTTCGCCGTCCTCCAGTTGCAGCGGCGCGCCGAAGCTGGTGGTGCACAGCAATGGCAGCGGCAGTACGCGGCCTTTGGGCATGACCCGGTTGAGGTTGGCAATCCACACCGGGATCAGTTCGGCCTGTGGGTAACTTTTTGCCAAGTGATACAGACCGCTCTTGAACGGCAGGAGGCCGTCTTCCAGATTACGCGTGCCTTCCGGGAAGATGATCAATGAGTCGCCGCCTTCCAGGGCCGTGAGCATGGGTTGCAGTGGGTTATCCACAGGGTCTTTACGCTCGCGGTCGATCAGCACGCCGTTGAACACGCGGTTGATAATGTAGCGGCGCAAGGCACTGGCGTTCCAGTAGTCACTGCCGGCCACCGGGCGCGTGAATTTGCGCAGGTTCTGCGGCAACGAGGCCCATAGCAGTACGAAATCGCCGTGGCTGCTGTGGTTGGCGAAGTAGATGCGCTGCACCGGCACCGGGGCGCAGCCGAGCCACAGGCTGCGGGCACCGGTGACGGTGCGGGCCATCGAAGTAATCAGCGTGGCGACTACGGGTTCGAACATGGGCGTTCCTTATCCGGCGAAAGGCAGCCAAGGGCTGGCGAGAATCACGGCCAGGGTCAGCAGCGCTTGCGCGCCGAGCAACCAGGCTTGTTTGCGCAGCAATTTCAGCGCGCCACGCCGGCGTTCGGTCCAGGGCCGGCCGACGCGCTTGGCCGATTGCAGGCCCAGGGTCAACAGGGCCTGATCGAGGTCCGGGGTGCGTGCGATATCGCGGGCGAGCAGGGCGAACAGGTCGGCGTCAAACGCCACACGCAGTGCCCAGTACTTTTGCAGCAGCCCCAGGATAATCATCCACAAGGCCAGCAACAGGCAGACGGTCGAGATACTGGCCATCAGCAGCTGCGCCAGGCCGAACAAAAAGCCGAGCACCGTCAGGCCTGTGGATAACTGATCCAGTGAACGCCCACGACGTAGCAGGCTGGCAGTTACCTGGAGTTCCATATCAGCGGGCATCGGGTAAACCCTCCAAAGCTTCACGGTGAGCGGGATGCAGGACCACTTCGGCCCGCGCTGTACGAATGATAGCCAGCGCTTCATCTACCGTAGTGGCACGCCTGCTATGTAGCAGCCAGGCGGCAACGGCGGTGGCGCTGCGCGAGTAACCGAGGGCACAACACACCAGTAATGGGCCGCTCAAGCGCAATTGCTCGATGGCTTGGGCGGCTTGCCGACATTCGGTCGGGGTGGGTGCGATCAGGTCCAGCACAGGGATGGATTGATAGGCGCGGCCCTGTGGATTAATCGGCAATTCGGCGCAGAGATCGACGATGGCCGTGAATGAATCTTGCTCCTGGGTTGTGGGAATTCGCCCAAGCCAAACGTTATCCACAATCAGGTCAGGTTGTGGATGCTTGCGTGTCCACAGGCGTGAGTTTATCCATGCGCCAGCCAGGTAGGGCGCATAGAGCCAGCGTGCCGCCGGGGTCAGCCGACCATCGGAGCGTTTCTGAAAGCCCGGCGCGCCGAGGACGAAGTAATTCGCCTTGACCAGACCCAGGGCTACCGCAGGCCACAGCAGCCACAGCCACGCCCCGCCCAATACAAACGCCAGGATCACCAGCACCACAGCGCCCAGGCCATACCGCACGCCCAGGCGCCAGCGCCGAGGGTCGTGGGTCAGTCGTGCATTCAGCAGGGGGCTGGGATGCTCTACCGGCCATAACCACACACATATCCATCCCGCCAGGGCGCCTGTGGGTAAGTCGATAAAGTGATGTTGATAAGTGGTCAGCACCGAAATGCCGATCAAGGCGAACCAGCCGTGCACCAGCCACCGCCACAGGCCACGGGTATGGCGTTGGTACATGACCCACAAGATCACCAACAAGGCGATATGCAGTGACGGTGCCTGGTTGAACGGCTTGTCGAAGCCGGCGAGCACGGCGAACAGCCAGCCGAATATGCCGTGCAGTTCCGGCCGCTCGAAGGTGAAGCGCAGCGGCCAGATGAGGAAGCAACTGACCGCAATAACCTGGGCGGACAGCAGCCGCAGCGCGTGCTGTTTCAACTCATGCCGACTGTTGGGAAGCAGCAGGGAAAACCCGTAAAGCAGGTCGATCGACCAGTACGGCACGATGGTCCAGGCCCAGAATGGCATGTGGGTTTCCCAGCCGAACACCAGCGTGCCGACGTCGCTGCGTTGGCTGGTCACCCAAGTGGCGAAGCCGTAGGTGCTGAAAAACAGCGGTGCCAACAGCAGCAGCCACAGGACGGCAGGTTTCAGTAAACCGGGCTCGCGCATGTTCAGATCTTCTGTGCCAGGGACACGCTGAAAATGCCCCATTCATCCACGCGTTGGGTGATCTTGCGAAAGCCCGCCGCTTCGACCAACTGATCCATTTCCGCCTGGCTGCGACGGCGCATCACCCAGGCTTGGCCCTGGCGGTGGCTGGTCAGTGCACGCGCGATCAATTCCAGTTGCGGGTGCCACGGTTGGCCGGTGTAGACCAGGTAACCGCCGGGCTCCACCGCTTCGGCAAGGCCGGCCAACGAACCGCCGACCATGGCGTTATCGGCGAACAACTCATACAGCCCCGACACTACCGCCAGGGTTGGCTTGGGGTCCAACGCCGCCAGATCCGCCCGGTCAAAGGCATCGCCTTTGACGAACTGCGCGATATCCCCCAGGCCTTTCTCGCGAATCAGTGCGCCACCATCGCGCACGTTGATGTCGCTGTAGTCACGTAGCAGGATCGATTCCGGCAGCGGCGACACGCCCTGCAAGGCTTCCAGAATATAGCGACCGTGGCCGGCGGCAATGTCCACAATGCGTACTTGGCGATCATCGGCACGCAACTTGGCCATGGCCAAACGCAGCAGTTCCTCGACGTTGAGCTTGCGTTGGCGAATGCCGCGCCAGCCGATGGAGTTGAGGTAGTTGCTGTCGATCATCCGGCCCAGCCCGCCCTTGCCGCTGGGCTTGTTGCGGTACACATAGTCCAGGGTGCTGCCGGAGTCGAAACCGGTGTCGAAGCCCAGTTTCACCCCCTCCGACAGGGTTTTGCCCAGGCCCATGCTGGCGCGGGTCATGCGCCAATACAGGTCGCGCAGGGAATTACGCGGCAGTGGCGCTGCGAGGGCTTCGGACTCGGCGCAGGTGGCGCCCAGCTTATCGGCATCCAGCAATGAGGCGCGGTCCAGCGGCTGGGTGAAGTTTTGCAGGATAAAGCGCTTGGCACTGCTCACGGCCGGGGCGCGGTCGCGTTCGCCAAGGGTGTCGTGGAAGAAGCCTGGGAGGATGTGCAGCTCTTTTTTCAGGCTGCCCAGGCGGTCGAAAAATTGCTGCTGGGGTTTGCGGTGCACCACAAAATCGGAGCCGGAGATCAGCAACTGCGTCGGCACCTGGATCGCCTGGGCATCGGCGACCACCCGATCAGCCGCTTCGTACAGGCCCAGCAGTACATTCACCGAGATGGCCTTGGTGATCAGCAGGTCGCTGTCGTAGGACGCCACGCGCTGCGGGTCGTGGCTGAGGAACTTGGCCTTGACGTAACTGTTGACGAAAAAATTGCCGCGAAACTTGCGCATCAGTGCCAGGCCCGGGCGTGCGAAGGGCACGTAGAGCTTGACCTTGAACGCCGGGGAGGCGAGCACCAGTGCACGGATTTTCGGCGCGTAATCATGGACCCAGGTCGCCGCGATCACCGCGCCGACGCTTTGCGCGATAACGGCGAAGTTTTCTTCTGCAATGCCGTAGGTGGCGCCAATGTGGTCGCAAAAGGTTTGCACGTCACGGGCGCTGGTGGCGAAGCTGGGGCTGTCGCCACGCTCGCCGGGGGACTGGCCATGGCCACGGGCGTCCCAGGCGAAGAAGTCAAAGTGCGGCAGGTCGAGTTCGTCAACCAGATGGGCAATGCGCCCCGAATGCTCATGCCCGCGATGGAACAACAGGATTGCCTTGCGCGGCTCATCACTCGAAGGTGCGCTGGCCGGCCAGTGGCGGTAGAAAAGCTCGACGCCATCATGGGTCGTGAAGGTGTGCTCTTGTTGTTCGCACATCGCAAAAATCCTTATGCAATCGGGGAGGTTTGTGCTTCTTTGAGGCCCTGGCGCACACGGTTGACCAGGGTGTAGGCGAGCAGGGCGGCAACCAGCCACATCAGCGTGTCGACCCAACCGGCGCCGAGCCAGCCGAGCGCCACACCGGTGGCCAGCACGCCCAATACAAAGGCACGGTCGCTCTTGCCCATCGGCCCGTCATAGCGGCGTGACGCACCGACCATCGGCCCCAGGACCCCGGCGTATTCGCTGAATACCGCCAACAGCGCTACCAGCACCACCGGTACCAGACTGACGCCGGGAATCAGCGCGAACGGCAGGATCAGTGCGCTGTCGGCGATCACATCACACAATTCGTTGAGGTAGGCACCCAGGCGCGATTGCTGGCCGAACTCGCGGGCGAGCATGCCGTCGATGGCATTGAGGGCCATGCGCAGGATCATCCACACAGGGATCAGCGCAAACAGCCACAGATGTTGGGCAAAGCCTGCGACCAGCAGGCCGACGAGCAAGGAAACGACCCCGGCCAGTACGGTGATCTGGTTGGCGGTGGTGCCATTGTCGTAGAGACGCTGCACGAGGGGGCGCAGCAGGTTTTGAAAGCGTGGCTTGAGTTGGTAGATGGAAATCATGGGGGGTGACGCTTCCTTGTCCGTTAACCCGTGAAAAACTGTGCTGAAGTGTGCCGATTTCTTGCCGCGGACTCTAGTGATGGCTCACCTTGGCCGCGTGTTTCTTGAGTTTTTGCGAAGTAGGACAAATCCTTTCGGACTGGTTGTCCCAAAAGTCGGGTCAGCAAAAAACAAGTGCCCGAGCGTTCCAAACGAGCGGGCACCGTTGAGAGGGCGGAACCTCAGGTTCGGAGCCCTTTACGCATAAATAATTTCGGAGTCGCGCCCGCTATATTCAATGACCATTCGTTTATTGGGCTTTCCGTATTCCGAATTGGTGATTTCTATGACCCGCAGCGAGTGCTCGTAGGTCTCATCTTCGCGTCGCCATGAAGGTTCCTGGCTGAAGACGCTATCGTTGTTTTTTAATTGGGTCCCCATCCTGTTTATTTTTTCAATAGCTTCTTTTTGGGCGGTACTGTCGATGTTGGAAATAGCCGTGTTCCGATGGTTTTCATCAATGATCGAGTTTGCTTGCGCCTTAGCATCTTCATGTGTTTCAACCAGGATCTCGCGCATGGACTTCAGCCCGTAAAAGCTAAGGAGCATGTCAACCGGAACCTTGTCATCTTTGATCGGCCGAAGTTTAATTCCGGTCTGGAAAGGTGCAACGACTTTGGCAACATCATTCAGCGGGTCAAGAGCTCCGGAATAGGCCGGGAATTGTTTGTCGAACTCATCGGCCGTATAACTTTTTGATTCGTTGCCCACCGTGGCATGGAATGTTCTAGTCTCAGGGTCAAAACTGAATTCACGGGCATTATTTTTTTTAGCCCACTCTGTAAGCGCTTTGTTTTCAAAGGCCTGATTGATTACACCGATCCAACGGTAAAACGAGGTGCCTTTTTCAACTGTTATCTCTGGAAGCGGTTTCGTAAATGCTTCTTCTGTCATCGTGGACATTATGTCGCCGATGGATTGGGAGAGCTCATAATCGGCAGGATTTTTGTGTTTAAGGGGCCATGCATTTAGATCCCGGTGGAGTTGGTCGGCAGACGATTCATATTCCACGACATATTTGGGCTGTGTCACAAAGCCTTCGTTGATATTTTGCAACCTGCGTTGCTGGCGTGAGAGTGCCCAGTCATTCTCCGGAAGGTTCAAGGTGTGTTCCGGGAATGCCTTGATTTTCTGCAGTTCTTTGCCCCATGCCGTGGAAGCCTCCTTGGTTTCTGGCGGCTTGATCCCATAGAAATTCTGAATCACATCAAGCGGTGCCTTGCCCTGTGGCCAGGCCGTGAATTTCACATCACTTCCCTCTGGCGCCAGCTTCTTGCAGGCATCGATCACTGGCTCAAGCCCCTGGCGAGCAGTCGGGTATCGCTCATAAAATTGCTCAAGCGACATGCTCAAGGTCCTTCCATCATTTCTGACAAATTGAACATTTTGGTATTTTGAGTCGTAGCTCAAACTGCCGGGAGTAATTTCATTGGTCTCGTACCACTTTTTCAGGATATTACTGGAGAATGCATTTCTTAATTGATCAAGCCAACCACGAATTGTCGTGTCTTGATTGACGTCAATCATGGGCTGACTGTCAGTGGCCGGGTCGTGCTTTAGCATATGCTTGGATACGGTCTGGCTCAGCTTGTGATCGCCCTCTTCATATTTATGTTCTTGTTCATATTCATCCAAGGTCAACGTAAGGCCGTCGGCGGAGTCGTCTTGATCCGCGACTTTTTGACGAACGGGTGGATTCTCAGGAGGAAGATATCCCCAGAGATTTCCGTAGGTCTGATAGTACTGATCCCATGTCCCTCCTCCATGAAAATGAATGACCGGTTGAGAATTCTCCGGAGGGGTGTTGACGGAGCGTGTCTTGCGTTGGGAAATTTGGTTGAAGTTGTCTTGGGCGTTTCTAGCGTCTATTGCCGATTTATCTTTTGAACGGACTTCAGTCTCATGCTGTGGCACTTCTTGCTTAGAAGGTGTAACTGGATTTGTTGGATAGGAAAAATTTACGTTATGAGATGGATTGAAACTGATGGCCAATTCTCTGCTTCCTGTAGGACTGATAGTTGCGCCTATGTAATAAAATAGACGTGTCTTTGTGTGAAGCAAAGCAAGTGAAGCGTTCCAGCCAACTATTTATCTAAGTGTTTCTTTTACTTGTTTATGCAGTGATCCTGGATTCACAGGGCGGGCTGTGTTGAGAGCCCGTGTTCGATGCCTCATGGCCAAACAGAAATTTCACGTTTTTTGTTATAGGATAACGAACGGTTTTAGGTGGGTGTTGTGGATGCAAGTGGATCTAGAAGCTGACGGCGCTTCGGTTGAGGGCCTGCCGCGTTTTCAACAAGGGCTGTTCCATGCCCGTCGGTTGCGCCAGGCCGGTATCAGCCTGACGACCCTGGCGGTCGCGGGTTGGGTGCTCGCCCTGTTCGTCGCATTGTTCGCCCCGCTATCGATCTGGCCCGTGGTGCTGATCAACTGCTCCTCGGCGTTGCTGGTGCTGGTGGCCGGGTTGCAATCGGCGTGGTGGGTGGCCGATTGGCGCGCCCAGTCGCTGGAAGAGCCGAGCGTCGATGTGCCCGTGGCGGACACGGAAGGTTACACGCGGCTGATCGGGCGTCTGGGTAGTGGCCTGTTGGCGCAGATCGGCACCCCGGTATTGTGGTTATGCGGTTGGTCTCTACTGGTGCTGGTCAGCATCTTCGAGTTCTGGAACCTGGCGTTGCCCGCCGCCGTCGTAGGCCAGTCCGCCAGCATCGGCGCTGCCTTGGCGTTGGCGCTGGCCTTCGGTTTGCTGGTGTTCGAGCGCCGCCTGGCCCAGGAAACGCTGACGCAATGGCCGGAAGCCGCGCAATTGGCGCAATTGAGCCGGGTGGCAATCATCTGCCTGGTGATCAGTGCAATTTGCCTGTTGTTTGCCGGTGCCGAATCGGTCTGGCCGTTGCGCCTGGCGACGCTGATGGGGCTCTTGCCGGCGTTGGTGGCTTTGGAGTTCCTGCTCAGGGGCGTGCTGTCGTTGTTCAGCCCGCGCCAACCGCGCCTCGAACCGCGCTTGATGGCCCAGAGTTTTATTGCCGGGCTGCTGCGCTGGCCGCCGCAACCCCTGCTTGCCTTGCAGCATGAATTGCACAACCGCTTCGGCATCGACCTGCGCCAGATCTGGGCGTTTACCTACATGCGCCGGGCCTTTCTACCAGTGTTGCTGGTGGTTCTCGCCGTGGGCTGGTCGCTGACCGGCGTGCATGAAGTGCCCCTGCAAGGCCGCGGGATTTATGAACGCTTCGGTAAACCTGTTGAAGTCTTCGGCCCTGGCCTGCATGCCGGTTTACCGTGGCCGCTGGGGCGCGTATTGAATGTGGAGAACGGCGTGGTGCATGAGCTGGCAACCAGCGTCAGCGAAGCCGCCACGCCCGAACTGGCTTCTGCCGAAGGCCCGGCGCCGACGATTGCCAACCGGTTGTGGGACGCCAGCCATGTGAATGACAAGTCCCAGGTGATCGCCAGCAGCAGCGGCGACAAGCAGAGCTTTCAGATCGTCAATATGGACGTGCGTTTTGTCTACCGTATCGGCCTGACCGATCAGGCCGCGCTCGCCGCCACTTACAACAGCGCGGATGTGCCGACGCTGATCCGCAGCACCGCCAGCCGTATTCTCGTGCACGACTTTGCTTCCCGCACCCTCGACGAACTGCTGGGTGAGCAACGTACCAGCCTCGCCGATGAAGTGGGCCGGGCGGTGCAGGCAGACCTGAACAAGCTCGACAGCGGTGTGGAAATCCTCGCTACGGTGGTGGAGGCCATTCACCCACCGGCCGGTGCGGCCAACGCCTATCACGGCGTGCAGGCGGCGCAGATCGGCGCCCAGGCACTGATCTCCCGTGAGCGCGGAGCCGCCAGCGAGCAAACCAATCAGGCGCTGCTGCAAGCCAGCACGGTACGCGACCAGGCCCAGGCCAGCGCCCGCGAAGTGAACGCCGGCGCCCAAGCCGCCGACCTGCGTTTTGCCGCTGAACAGAAGGCTTACGCCACCGCAGGCAAAGCGTTCGTGCTGGAACAGTACCTCGGCCAACTCAGCCAGGGCCTGGCCAATGCCAAGCTGCTTATTCTGGATCACCGCCTGGGCGCCGATGGCGCGCCGACGATCGATCTGCGTTCTTTTACGTTGCCGGCCGACCCAATGGCGCCGCGCAAAGCCGTTCAATAAGGAGTTTGTCTGTTGAGCGCTCATTCTCACGATCATGACCACGGTCACCACCACCACCATCATCATGGCCACCACCATCACGGTGATGAACACGCCGCTGGCCCCTTCCCCTGGCGGCGAATGGCCTGGGCCGTGTTGCTGGTGCTGTTTGCGGTGGCGGCGGCGAGCCTGGTGCAGGTGCGTTCCGGCGAAGCCACGGTGATAACGCGCTTTGGCAACCCGTCGCGGGTTCTGCTGGAGCCGGGCCTGGGCTGGCGCTGGCCGGCGCCGTTCGAAGCGGCGATCCCCGTGGACCTGCGCCTGCGCACGACCTCCAGCGGCTTGCAGGACGTGGGCACCCGCGATGGCTTGCGCATCATTGTGCAGGCTTACGTGGCGTGGCAGGTGCAGGGCGATGCCGACAATGTGCAGCGTTTTATGCGCGCCGTGCAGAACCAGCCGGATGAAGCGGCGCGGCAGATTCGCACGTTCGTGGGCTCAGCGTTGGAAACCACGGCGGCGAGTTTCGATCTGTCGAGCCTGATCAACACTGACGCCAGCCAGGTGCGCATCGCCGATTTCGAAGCGCAGTTGCGTCAGCAGATTGATCAACAATTACTCACTACCTATGGCGTGCGCGTAGCGCAAGTGGGCGTGGAGCGTCTGACCTTGCCATCAGTAACCCTCACCGCCACCGTCGACCGCATGCGTGCCGAACGTGAAACCATCGCCACCGAGCGCACTGCCGTGGGCAAGCGTGAAGCCGCGCAGATTCGTTCCGCTGCCGAGCGCGATGCGCGGATCGTGCAGGCTGACGCCACGGTGAAAGCCGCCGATATCGAAGCGCAATCGCGGGTCGAAGCCGCGCAAATTTATGGCCGCGCTTACGCAGGTAATCCGCAGCTGTATAACCTGCTGCGTTCGCTGGATACCTTGGGCACCGTGGTCACGCCAGGCACCAAGATCATCTTGCGCACCGACGCCGCGCCGTTCCGCGCACTGGTCGATGGGCCCAAGGACATCCAGCCATGATCGAGCGTGACAACCCGGACAGCCCATGGATCCAGGCCGGGCGCCTGACCTTCGTGGCGCTGTACGCGGTGACCGTTTTGGCGGCGTTGGCCTGGGCGTTTTCCAACGTACGCCAGATCGACCCGCAGAATCGTGCGGTGGTGTTGCACTTCGGCGCACTGGATCGGATTCAGAATGCCGGGCTGCTGCTGGCCTGGCCGCAGCCGTTCGAGCAAGTGGTGCTGTTGCCGGCGGCGGACCGCGTAATCGAGCGTCGGGTGGAGAACCTGCTGCGCTCCGATGCGGCGACGCAGGCTGATCGCGTGGCCAGTTTCGCCACGCCGTTAAGCGATTCCCTGGCCGGCTCCGGTTACCTGTTGACCGGTGATGCCGGCGTGGTACAGCTGGATGTACGGGTGTTCTACAAGGTCACCGAGCCCTACGCGTTTGTGCTGCAGGGCGAGCATGTGCTGCCGGCCCTGGATCGCCTGGTCACCCGCAGCGCCGTGGCCCTGACCGCCGCGCGCGATCTGGACACGATCCTGGTGGCGCGCCCTGAATTGATAGGCACCGACAACGGCGCCGCCGAGCGCCGCGAGCGACTGCGCGGGGACTTGGTGCAGGGCATCAATAAACGGTTGGCCGAGTTGGCCACTACGGGCTTGGGGTTGGGCATCGAAGTCACTCGCGTCGATGTGCAGTCGAGTCTGCCGGGCCCGGCGGTGAATGCGTTCAACGCGGTACTGACCGCCAGCCAGCAAGCTGATAAAGCGGTGGCCAATGCGCGCACCGACGCGGAAAAACTCACCCAGACCGCCAACCAGACGGCTGACCGCCTGGTGCAGGTTGCCCATGCCCAGGCCAGCGAACGCCTGGCCAATGCCCAGGCGCAAACCGCCACCGTCGCCAGCCTGGCCCAGGTGAAAGACCCCGGCTTACTGCTGCGTCTGTATCGCGAGCGGTTACCGAAAATTCTCGGCCAGGCCGGCTCCGTGACCACGGTCGATCCTAAAGACGACTCCCGCTTGATTATCCAGGGAGCCGAACAATGAGCGCACCCATGCTGACTTCAGCCGAGCAGCGCAGTGCTGCCCGGCAATTGACCTTGGCCATGCTGGCCCTGGGGTTGTTGATATTGGGCTTGGTGTGGCGCTGGCTGGCGCCGGACCAGACAGGCGTGAGTCAGTTGTTGCTGGGCGTGGCATCGTTGCTGGTGGCCGTACCCGTGATGCGTTCGGCTTGGTACAGCCTGCGTTTTCCCAGCCTGCACGGGATCACCGATCAACTGATCGCCCTGGCCATGCTCGGTGCCTGGGCCACGGGCGATCTGCTGACGGCTGCGTTGCTGCCGATCATCATGATCTTCGGTCATGTGTTGGAGGAGCGCAGCGTGATCGGCTCCCAGGAGGCGATCCATGCCCTGGGCAAACTGACCCGCAGCCATGCGCGGTTGGTGCAGGCCGACGGCAACATTGTCGAAGTGGATAACGGAACGCTGAACACTGGCGATATCGTCGAAGTGCGCGCCGGTGATCGAGTGCCGGCTGATGGCGTGGTGCTGTCGGGGCAGGCGAGCCTGGATACGGCGCCGATCACTGGTGAGTCGGTGCCGCTGGAAGCCAGCGTGGGTGTGCAGGTGTTTGGTGGGGCGATCAACCTCGATGGCTTGCTGCGCCTGGAAGTGACCCGCACCGGTAACGAGTCGACCTTGGGCAAGGTGATCGCGCTGATGCAGAACGCCGAACGCTCCAAGCCGCCGATCACACGGCTGCTGGAGCGTTATGCCGGCAGTTATATGGTACTGGTGCTGTTGTTGGCGGCGGTGACCTGGTTTGTGACCAATGACGCCCAGGCAATGCTGGCGGTGCTGGTTGCGGCGTGCCCGTGTGCCTTGGTGCTATCAGCACCGGCCACGGCGATTGCCGGGATCGCCGTGGCGGCTCGGCATGGGATTTTGATCCGCAGCTCGGCGTTCCTGGAGGAATTGGCGGACCTGACCTCGTTGGTGGTCGACAAGACCGGCACGCTGACCTTCGGCACCTTGCGTCTGCAATCGATCGAAACCACCGCACCGGATCGGCAGGTGTTGTTGAATCTGGCGGCCAGCCTGGGTTCGGCCAGCAGTCATCCGGTCAGCCGTGCCTTGGCGGGCCTGGCGGCCCAGGAGCAAATGCTCGCACTGACCGACATCCGCGAACGCCAGGGCCTGGGCGTGGTGGCGCAGACCGAACAGGGCGAAGCCGCGCTGGGCCGGCCGGAGTTGTTCGAACAATTGGGTATCGCGACAACGTCCGTTCCGAACCACGACGGCCCGATTGCCGGGTTGGCGTTGAATGGGCGGTTCCTGGCCTGGCTGCTGCTGGCCGATAGCGTCAAGCCGGAAGCACGCCAAGCGCTGCAAGAGCTGCGCGAGCTGGGCCTGGGACGCCAACTGCTGCTGACCGGCGACCGTCAAAGCGTCGCCGACAGCCTGGCGTTGGACGTGGGCATCAGCGATGTCGAGGCGCAAGCCTTGCCGGAGGACAAGCTCAACCGTGTGCTGGGCGAGATCGGCAGTGGTTTCCGCCCGATGGTGGTGGGCGACGGTATCAACGACTCCCTGGCACTGAAGGCCGGTGTGGTCGGCGTGGCGATGGGCGCCGGTGGCGCGGACATCGCCCTGGCGTCGGCGGATGTGGTGCTGATCGGCAGCGACTTGCGGCGTCTGGGCACCTGTGTGCGCTTGAGCCGCCAGTGTCGACACACTTTGCAGGTCAACGTCGTCATCGGCCTGGGGTGGACCCTGGCGATCGTGGTGTTCGCCGCCTTTGGCTGGCTGGGGGCCGCAGGCGCAATGATTGCAGCGGTATTGCATAACCTCAGTACGTTGTTGGTGCTGGGCAATGCTGGGCGTTTATTGCGTTTCCAGGAGCCGCTTTTGAAGCTCGAGGAATAATTTCCGGAAGTTTTTTCAAAAGGCTGTAACGCCGCCAAGGGACCTCACTCTAGTGGTGTGTCGAGACTGAACAAACCGTTCAGACCGGCACCCACTATCGAACTCTGAGGAACCAAAAATGAACATCAAGAATGCCGTTTCCGGTGCTGCCCTGGCCATCGCTGCCGCCACTATGTTTGCTGGTGTTGCTACCCAGGTACAGGCCGCCGACGCTACTGTTCATTGCTACGGTGTGACTTCTTGCAAAGGCATGAATGACTGCAAAACCGCTGAAAACGCTTGCAAAGGTCAGGCGGTCTGCAAAGGCCACGGCTTCAAGGCCATGAGCAAGGCAGCGTGTGACGCGGCTGGCGGCAAAGTCGGCGAGTAACCGGCAACCGAGTGCAACCGCAGCGGATGCCTTTTCCGCTGCGGACACTTTGCCCAGGAGTGCATCATGTCCGCTTCCTTTCCGAGTCTGGGTTACGGCCTGGGCCTGCGCAGTGAGTACTACCAGCAGATCCTTGAACAATCACCGGCGGTGGATTGGTTCGAGGTCATCTCCGAGAATTATCTGGTCCAGGGCGGTAAAGCCTTGTATTACCTGGAGGCGATAGCCGAGCGCTATCCCCTGGTGATGCATGGCGTGTCCTTGTCCATCGGTGGGCCGCATGCCCTCGATACCGATTACCTGAAGCAAATCAAACAGCTCGCCGTACGTCTGCAACCGGCGTGGGTTTCCGATCATCTGTGCTGGAGCCGCGGCAGCGCGCATCAGTTGCATGACCTGCTGCCGTTGCCCTACACCGAGGAGAGCCTTTACCACGTGGCAGCCCGTGTTCTGCAAGTGCAGGACATACTGCAGCGTCCACTGGTGCTGGAAAACGTCTCCAGCTATGTGCGTTCCAAGGCGGATGAATTTACCGAGTGGGAATTCCTCAATGCCTTGACCCACCTGACGGGCTGCCAGTTGTTGCTGGACGTCAACAACGTCTACGTCAGCTCGCGTAATCACGGCTTCGATGCCTGGACTTTCATCCGCAACCTGCCGCCACACAGCATTCGCCAACTGCATCTGGCCGGGCATATGGACTACGGCGACTATGTCGTCGATACCCATGACCATCCCGTGTGCGATCCGGTGTGGGCGCTGTATCAACAAACCCTGGAACACCTGGGGCCGATCTCGACGCTATTGGAGCGCGACGATCATTTTCCTCCGTTTGAAGAGTTGCTCACCGAGCTGGGCAAGGCTCGTGAACTGGGCGCTGCTGCGCTGGCCAGGAGGTCGCTATGCGCCTGACCGACTGGCAATTGGCCTTTGAGCAGCATCTGTTATCCGCAACCCCGGCGGCCAACAGCGGTTTTGCCGACACGTTGCTGGGGGGGCCGACGCTGGATGTCGACACGGGCCTGGCGATCTATCACAACGCCTACCTGGCGCGGCTGCAGGAAGTGCTGCGGCATGACTTCGGCGCCATCTGGTATTGGCTGGGGGATGAAGAGTTTGCGTCTCTGACCGAAGCCTACGTGCGTCGTTATCCGTCTGCCCATTACAGCTTGCGCTGGCTGGGCGAGCGGTTCCCTGCGTTTATCGTCGAGCATTTGGTGGCTGAACAGAGCGCGCCGCTGGCCGAACTGGCGCGGCTCGAATGGGCGTTTACCCTGGCATTCGATGCGCCACAGGGTGAGCCGCTTGGCTTGGATGACATGGCGCAGCTGCCGCCTGCAGACTGGCCGGGTTTACAGGTCGCCCTGGTACCTTCGGTGCAGCAGATGCCGTACCATTTCAACAGCGTGGCGATATGGCGCGCGAGCAAGGATCAGTCGGACTTCCCCGGCAGTCACGCACTGGCGCCGGCACACATCTGCCTGGTATGGCGGCACCAGAACGTGTGCCACTACCGCAGCCTTGAACCTGATGAAGCGTTTGCCCTGGCCGGAATGGTGACCACCGGCTGGAATTTTTCAGAACTGTGCGCGCAATTGGTAGTCACCTATGCAGAGGGTGCGCCACTGCAGGCGGTTACGTGGCTTAAGCAGTGGGTCCAGGATGGTTTGCTCGAACGTAGAGCCCCATAGAAGAGCACTATCAATTCGATAGCCTCCTACTTTGTCTTCTGATGGTCTACCCTCACTCCAGACGTCTGAAACAAGGGGGGACTACTCATGCTCGCGCAACTTCCACCGGCCTTACAGAATCTTCAGCTACCGCTGCGTCTTCGACTCTGGGACGGCCATGAATTCAACCTGGGCCCTGCGCCCAGTGTGACCATCGTGGTGAAGGACCCCACGGTCGTGTCCCAACTGACCCATCCAACGCTCGATTCACTGGGCGAAGCCTTCGTTGAGGGCAAATTGGAGCTGGAAGGCTCCATTTCCGAGGTCATCCGGGTGTGTGACGAGCTCAGTCATGCCCTGATCGACGACGACGAGGGGAGTCGTCCGGTGCGCTCGATCCACGACAAGGCCACCGACGCTGCGGCAATTTCCTACCATTACGACCTGTCCAACGAGTTCTACCAGCTGTGGCTGGATCAGGACATGGCGTACTCCTGCGGTTATTTCGAAACCGGCAGCGAAACCCTCGACCAGGCCCAACAAGACAAATTTCGCCACCTGTGCCGCAAACTGCGGTTGCAGCCGGGTGAGTATTTGCTCGACGTAGGCTGTGGCTGGGGTGGGCTGGCGCGCTTTGCGGCGCGGGAGTTCGGGGTCAAAGTATTTGGCATCACCTTGAGCAAGGAGCAGTTGGCGCTGGCCCGGGAACGGGTGAAAGCCGAGGGCCTGGAAGACCAGGTTGACCTGCAATTGCTCGACTACCGTGACCTGCCTCAGGATGGCCGGTTCGACAAGGTGGTGAGCGTGGGCATGTTCGAACACGTCGGCCACGCCAACCTGGCGCAGTACTGCCAAACCCTGTTTGGCGCGGTGCGCGAGGGCGGTTTGGTGATGAACCACGGTATTACCGCCAAGCACACTGACGGTCGTCCTGTCGGCCGCGGCGCCGGGGACTTCATCGAGCGTTATGTCTTCCCCAACGGCGAGTTGCCGCACCTGGCGATGATGACCGCCGAGATCAGTGAAGTCGGGCTGGAAGTGGTCGACGTCGAAAGCCTGCGCCTGCATTACGCACGCACCCTGGACCACTGGAGCGAGCGCCTTGAGGACAACCTTGAAGCGGCGGCGCAGATGGTGCCGGAGCAGGCCTTGCGGATTTGGCGCTTGTACCTGGCAGGCTGCGCTTATGCGTTTGCGCGGGGCTGGATCAACCTGCACCAGATCCTGGCGGTGAAACCCCATGCCGATGGCAGCCATGAACTGCCGTGGACACGGGAAGATCTCTACCGCTGACGTTCAAGACACCGGAGTTCAAGTGTGGTGAGGGGTTTGCTCCCTCCCACATTTAGAGAATCGGGGAGATCAGTCGTGCGACCCGCATGCCCAGTTGTTGCAGGCGGCGGGTCTCGCGGCTTTCTTCCTGGCTGACTTCATGGGCCAGGGCGAAGTCGTCCATCAGCATTTGCTCAACTTCGCCGGCAAACGCCTCATCCACCGTCAGTAACATCACTTCAAAATTCAGTCGGAACGAACGGTTATCCATGTTCGCACTGCCGATCGCGCTGATTTCGCTGTCCACCAACACCACTTTCTGATGCAGAAAGCCCGGCGTGTAGCGGAACACGCGCACCCCGGCGCGTACGGCTTCGATCGCATAAAGGCTGGACGCAGCGTAGACGATGCGGTGGTCGGGACGTGAAGGCAGCAGCAGGCGTACGTCGACGCCGCGCAGCACGGCCAGGCGCAGCGCGGAGAACACGGCCTCATCGGGGATGAAATACGGGCTGGTGATCCACACCCGCTCGGTCGCCGCGTGGATGGCTTCGACGAAAAACAGTGAGCAGGTTTCATACGAGTCGGCCGGCCCACTGGCGAGCAGTTGGCAGAGTACGCCGTCTTCGGGGTAGGCGTCAGGCAGGATCAGCGGCGGCAACTTGCGCGCGGCCCAGAACCAGTCTTCGGCAAACGACTCTTGCAGGCACGCCACCACCGGGCCGGTCACCTGTACGTGAGTATCGCGCCACGGGGCCAGGGGCGGCTTTTTGCCCAGGTATTCGTCACCGACGTTATGCCCACCGACAAACCCGGTGATGCCGTCCACCACCACGATCTTGCGGTGGTTGCGGAAGTTGACCTGGAAACGGTTGAGCCAGCCGCTGCGCGTTGCGAACGCCTTGACCTGTACGCCTGCGTCGCGCAGCGATTGCACGTAGTGATGGGGCAGGGCATGGCTGCCGATGCGGTCATACAGCATATATATGGCTACGCCCTGGGCAGCCTTTTCCTTCAACAGGGCATGCAACTGCCTACCTAGTTCGTCGTCATGAATGATGAAAAACTGGAACAGCACGGCGCTCCTGGCACTGCGGATCGCGTCGAAGATTGCACTGAAGGTGGCATCACCATTGATCAACAAGCGCACTTGGTTGTTGGCCAGGCACGGCATGCGTCCCAGCTTGGGCATTGCGCGCAGCGACGCGTAGGCGCTGGAATTGCGTGCGGCGAGGGCTTCTTCGACCCAAGGGCGCCAGTTCAGCTCGGCAATGGCGGTGTGCATTTCCTGGTTGGCCTGGCGGCGTGCCTGGATATAAGCGTCGAAGGTGCTGCGGCCGAAGATCAGATAAGGGATCAACGTGAGGTAGGGCATGAACATCAACGACAACGCCCAGGCGATCGAGCCTTGGGCGGTCCTGACAGTCAGCACAGCGTGGATCGCGGCGAGAGTCCCGAGAAAATGCAGCGTGGCAATGAAGTAGGCGAGCAGGTGCGGGCCAAAAAAATCCATGGACGACATATCTCCAGACAATCGACTGCCTAACAGACCATGAACGGCTGCGAATGTCGCTATTTTATTTGCCGTGCAACACTGGCGCCTTTGCGGCGTCTAACGCCCACAATTACCCAGGAGTTACTCGATGAATGCTCGTCTGCTTGGTTTGGCCATGGTTGTTGGATTGTCGCTGCCCGTGGCGGCTCAGGCGCAGATGCTGGCGCCGGGGTTGTGGGAATTGACTACCAGCAATATGAAAGTTGATAACCAGGACTTGCCGGACCTTTCGCTGATCCTCGGTCAGCTCAAGCAACAGATGACTCCCGAACAACGTGCAATGCTGGAAAAACAGGGCATCACCATGGCCGGCAAAGGCGTGCAGGTGTGCCTCACGCCTGCTCAGGTCGCCTCCGATTCGATCCCGCTGACCGACCCGCAATCGGGCTGCAGGCAGGAAGTGACCGACAAGACCGGCAACCAGTGGAAATTCCGTTTCAGTTGCCCGAAAGCCCAAGGCAGTGGCGTCGCCACCTTCCAGAGCCAGAAGGAGTTCACCACCACCGTCAACGGCACCTTCAATGCCACTGGCATCCAGCAGAAGGGCAGCCTCGACACCCATGCCCAGTGGCTGGGCAACGACTGCGGTACGGTCAAACCCCGCGCTTAACGCAAAAAATGCAGGGGCAAGCCCTGGCAACTGTCGACGACCTGGCCGTTGTGCCACGCCAGGTGGCCGGACACCAATGTGGTGCTGACGCTGTGGCGAAAGCTGCGTTCGGCAAACGGTGTCCAGCCGCAGCGTGCCAGGATCGGTTGACTGCTGACGGGTTTGCCTTTGGGCTCGGGTTGGATCAGCACCAGGTCGGCCCAATAGCCTTCGCGTAAGTAGCCGCGTTCGGGAATGGCAAACAGGTCAGCCACTCGGTGGCTGGTCTTCGCCACCAGCGTGGTGAGCGGCAGGTGCCCGTCAGCCACCAACTCCAGCAACGCCGGCAACGCATGCTGCACCAGCGGCAGCCCGGACGGCGCCTCTCGATAGCCCAGCTGTTTCTGCGCCCAAGTATGCGGGGCATGGTCGGTGCCGATGACATCCAGGCGATCACTCAAAAAGGCACGGCGCAGAGCGTCGCGGTCGGCGCGGGTCTTGATGGCCGGGTTGCATTTGATCTGGTGGCCGAGACGGTGATAGTCGCGGTCATCGAACAACAGGTGGTGCACGCAGACCTCGGCGGTGATGCGTTTTTCAGACAAGGGTTTGTCTTCGAACAGAGCCAGTTCGAGCGCGCTGGTCAGGTGCAACACATGCAACCGCGTGCCGTGACGTTGGGCCAACTCCACGGCAAACGAAGACGAGCGGTAACAGGCCTCGGCATCGCGGATCAGTGGGTGGGCAACGGCGGGAATCCGTTCGCCGAAGCGCTCGCGCAGACGCTGTTCATTGGCCAGGATGCTGGGCGTGTGTTCACAGTGGGCCAGCAGGAGGGTCGGCACTTCGGCAAACAGTCGCTCCAGAATACGCGGGTCGTCCACCAGCATATTACCGGTGGAGGCCCCCATGAACACTTTGACCCCGGCGACTTCCCGTGGGTCGAGGGCGGCCACGGTATCGAGATTGTCGTTGCTCACACCAAAGTGAAAGCCGTAATTGGCCACCGAATTCAAGGCGGCGCGGCGCTTTTTATCGGCCAGCGCCTCCAGGGTCAGGGTGGCAGGGTGGGTGTTGGGCATGTCCATGAAACTGGTGATGCCGCCGGCCACCGCTGCGCGGGACTCGCTGTAGAAGCTGCCTTTGTCCGGTGCGCCAGGTTCGCGAAAGTGCACCTGGTCGTCGATCATGCCTGGCAGCAGCCATTGACCCTGGGCGTCGATCTCTACCGGCTCGTTGCCGCCTTCGATGCTGCCGGCGATTTTCTCGATACGGCCATTGGCGACCAGCACATCGGCGTCGAACTCCAGGCCTTCATTGACCAGGCGGGCATTGCGGATCAGCAGGCGGCTCATGGCTCAGAACTCGTTTTGCAGGGCTTTGTAACCCCGCACCAGGTCGACGTTGGTGCGGGCCACGTCTTCGGAAAACTCCGAGGCGCTGACACTGACCGGCGGGAACTGCGACAGGTCGGTGTGAGGCCCGATGCGCGTGGTGGACGGCACGTAGAAGGCGGCGGGCAAGTCGCGGCCGTCGACCACCGAGTTGTGGCGCACCACACAACCGTCGCCCACGGCGCAGTTGAACAGCACGCTGTTGAAGCCAATGAACACTCGGTCGCCGACGGTGCAGGGGCCGTGGACGATGGAGCGGTGCGCGATGGAACTGAACTCACCAATCGTCACCGCCGCGCCGGATTTGGAGTGGATGACCACGCCGTCCTGGATGTTGGAGTTGGCGCCGATGGTGATGGGGTCCATGTCGCCGGACGCGTCGACTTCGTCGGCGCGGATCACGGCATAGGGACCGACGAACACATTCTCGCCGATGATGACTTTGCCGCAGATGATTGCGGTCTTGTCGACGTAGGCCGATTCGGCGATCACTGGGAGATCGCCGGAAGGGTTCTTGCGGATCATGCGTCTGGCTCCGTAATGATAGGGACGTAATTGCCAGGGGCCGTCTTTTCCCGGTCGAGCATGCTCAAGGTCATGGTTTGCTCAGGGCGGCGCACAGGGTGTTGAGGTTGTATTCGAACAGCCCGGTGAAGGTGCTGGCCGGGCCTTCTGCGGCGAGGGCGTCGGAGTACAGCGTGCCGCCGATCTGCGCGCCGCTTTCGTCTGCAATCTGCTTGAGCAGGCGCGAGTCCTTGATGTTTTCCATGAACACGGCCTTGACCTTGTCTTTGCGGATCTGGGTGATCAGCGCGGCCACTTCGGCGGCCGAAGGCTCACGTTCCGTCGACAGGCCCTGAGGTGCCAGGAACTGGATGCCGTAGGCCTGGCCCAGGTAGCCGAACGCGTCATGGGAAGTGACGATGCGACGGTTGCCCGCTGGCAGTGCGCCGAATTTGGTTTTGGCTTCGGCCAGCAGGCGGTAGATCTCTTTCAGGTACGCCTGGCTGTTGCGCAGGTAATCGGCCTTGTTGGCCGGGTCGGCTGCCACCAGCGCCTTGGTGATGTTGTTCACGTAGATTTCGGCGTTGGCCAGGTTGTGCCAGGCATGTGGGTCGGGGATGGTTTCACCGTCTTCTTCCATGGTGTGGGAAATCACGCCTTTGCTGGCGGTGACCACGGTCGCCTTGGTTTCGGTGCTGGTCACCAGGCGGTCAAGCCACGGCTCGAAACCCAGGCCGTTCTTGATGATCAGCTTGGCCTTGAGCAGCGCCTTGGCGTCATCCGGGGTGGGCTCGTAGGTATGGGCGTCGGCGTCGGGGCCGACCATGTTGCTGATCTGGATATGATCGCCACCGATCTGGTGGGTGATGTCATCGAGAATACTGAAGCTGGTAACCACCTGGAGTTTGTCGGCGGCCTGGACCATCGACAGCGGTAGCAGCAGGCTGAACAGCACGAGTAGAGCGCGCATCGGGAAACACCTCATTGGGATGTAAGCAAAGGCGGGCGGCGCAGCAAGCCGTGCACCGGACCGAAGACCACGGACAGCAGGTACCCGCCGCCAGCCACCAGCACGATGGCCGGGCCGCTGGGTAGCGAGTAGTAGAACGACAACAACAGGCCCAACCACACCGACAGGCATCCCAGCACCGCCGAGACGGCGATCAACACCGGCAGGCGCCGGCTCCAGAAGCGTGAAGCGATGGCCGGCAGCATCATCAAGCCCACCACCATCAATGCGCCGATGGCCTGGAAGCCGATCACCAGGTTCAGCACCACCAGGGTCAGGAACAACCCGTGTGCGAGGGGGCCGAGGCGACTGACGGTTTGCAGGAACAGCGGGTCGAGGGTGTCCAGCAGCAGCGGCTTATAGATCATTGCCATGGCGACCAGGCTGAAACCGGAGACCCAGAGCATGCCTGTCAAAGTGGTTTCATCCACGGCCAGGGCGGAGCCGAACAGCAGGTGCAAGAGGTCCAGGCGCTTGCCGGCGAGGCCGAGGATCAGCACGCCGGCGGCGAGTGAGATGGGGTAGATGGCGGCGAGGCTGGCATCTTCACGCAGGCCGGTGCGGCGGGTGATCCATGCGGATAAACCCGCCATGCTCAGACCTGCGCCGAGGCCGCCGATGGTCAAGGCAGGCAGGCTGAGGCCGGCGAACCAGAAGCCCAGCGCGGCGCCGGGCAGGATGCCGTGGGCGACGGCGTCGCCGATCAGGCTCATGCGCCGCAGGATCAGGAATACCCCGAGCGGCGCTGTGCTGCAGGCGAGCACCAGGCCGCCGATCAGCGCGCGGCGCATGAAGACGAAGTCATGGAAGGGCATCCACAGGTGGGCGGTGAAATGCATCAAGCCACCTGCATGTGCGGTTGTGGGCGGATCAGTTCCTGGCTCGACCCGAACACGCAGCCAGTGCTTTTGATCTGCACCACTTGCTGGGTGTGATGGCGCACGGAGGCGAGGTCGTGACAAACGATAACCACGGTGCGGCCTTCCTCATGCCAGGCATGTACATGTTTCCAGCACAGCGCCTGGCCTTCTTCATCGAGCGCCGCGTGAGGCTCATCCAGCAGCAAGACTGGCGCCTCAGCCAGGCTCATGCGAGCGAGCAGTGCACGCTGCAATTCGCCACCCGACAACGCCATCAATGGGCGGTGCTCAAGGCCGCTGAGGCACCAGTCTTTCAGTACTGTTTGCAGACGCTGGCTGCGTTGCTGCGGGCTGAGCTGGGTGCCCCAGAAGCCGGCGGCGACCAACTCTTGCAGGCTGATGGGGAACTGGCGATCGAGGTGTTGTTGCTGGGGCAGGAACGACAAGCCGCCGCGGCGTGGCACCTCCACGCTGACTTTGCCGGCCAGCGGCTTTTGCAGGCCGGCGATGACTTTGAGCAGGCTGCTTTTGCCAGTGCCGTTGGCACCAATGATCCCTGTAAGGCTGCCTTTTGCCAGCGTGAGATCCAGGGCGGGCGTCAGTGGCTGGCCGGGAGCGCCCCAGCGTAAGGCGGTGCAGGTGATCATGCAGAGGGTCTCGTCCAGCGGCTTTCAGCCACGGCATCATGCGCGTGCAGGCTTTCGGCGTGGATCACTTTCAGGTGGAAGGCTTTGACGGCATCCGAGCGTTTCAAGGCGAGGTTCAGGCGGCGGGCGGCGTCTTCGCAGAACATCAGGTTCTGCCCGTTGGCCAGGGCGAAGGCTTGTTCGTCCGCTCGTTTCACTGCGGTCTGTACGGCGGTGCCCAGGGCGGCTTCTGCGTCATTGATCAGGTCAGTGAAGGGCAGGTGCTCGCCTTGCAGTTGAACGTGCAATTGGGCGCTGCTGCGTTGGCTATGGGGAGTGGCAACGATGCCGCTGGCGCTGCCGAGCCAGGTCAACACGTCCGCATGCTGCAACTGGGTATTGGCAAAATCCTGGAGAAATTGCTGCTGAATCAACTGCCTGGCGAGGGCTGCCGAGCATGGACAGGTTGAGGAGTAGGTAACGTCAATTTTTAGTTCCACGTGGAACATCTGGTTTTCCAGACGCGCTTCGATGCTCACCGGGTAGCTTTTCCAGCCGGCCAATGGACTGACGAGAGCCGGGCGTTTCAACAGCAGATCCGTGTGAATACGCAAGTAAGCGTTCTTAGATAATCCTTCATGACTGTCGAGAAAACGTTGAAGTACATTACGCAGAAGTGCAGGCGTAAGAAGCTGCTGATCCAGCATTTCCAGGGCCAGGTACAAGCGTGACATGTGAATGCCACGGGCCGCGCCATCGTCCAGGCTGACGCCGGCGTCGGCAATGGCGGTCAGACGTTGGCCATCGATAAGGATGGGCAGGGCGATGCCGCACATGCCCACCCAATCGAGTGGCAAGGCTTGGCGTGAAGCCTGCGCGGCAATATCCGGCAGAGTCAGCGCATTCATGGGCAGGTCCATCGTTGGAAATAAAAAGACATGTTATATTATAACTATTGAGTCGACGATGATTTTTCTGCTTCACCCTTTCTTCAGTCAAGTCGAGCAGGGACGCTCCTTTATTTGCGGTATTTGCCATGCACAGACGTCAGCTCCTTAACTTGCTGTTGGTCAGTCCCCTGTTCACCTTGCCTTTGGGGGCTTACGCCACGCAGATTCGCAATGCGCGCCTGTGGCGCTCGGATGACAAACTGCGGTTGGTGCTGGATCTCAGCGGTCCGGTGCAATACAAGACCTTTTCCCTGACCGCACCGGAACGGGTGATCATCGACCTGAGCGGTGCCGGGCTCGCGGGGGATTTTTCTCAGCTGGCATTGAAAAACAGCGGGATCACCTCGATCCGCTCCGGGCATTTCGGCAAAAACGACACCCGTATCGTGCTGGACCTGGCCGCGCCGATGCAGCTCAACAGCTTTCTCTTACCGCCGCAGGATGGCCAAGGTCACCGCCTGGTGCTGGACCTGACTAATGCCACCCACGCGCCTCGCCTGATTGCCTCAGAAACGGCGCCCCCAGCAGTTGCATCAGCGGCGACGGTAGATAAAGCGCACCCCAAGCGTGACATCATCGTGGTGGTTGACCCCGGCCACGGCGGCAAGGACCCAGGTGCCGTTGGCTCCAAAGGCCAGCGCGAAAAAGACGTGGTGCTGTCCATCGCGCAGTTGCTGGCTAAACGCTTGAAGCGCGAGAAGGGCTTTTCCGTGAAGCTGGTGCGCAATGACGACTTCTTCGTGCCGCTGCGCAAGCGCGTGGACATCGCCCGTCAGCACAAGGCCGATATGTTCATCTCGGTGCATGCCGATGCCGCGCCACGGCTGACGGCCTCCGGCGCGTCGGTGTATGCACTCTCCGAAGGGGGGGCTACCTCTGCCACGGCGCGCTTCATGGCTCAGCGCGAAAACGGCGCGGACCTGCTCGGCGCCACCACGTTGCTCAATCTCAAGGACAAGGATCCGATGCTGGCGGGGGTGATTCTTGATATGTCGATGAACGCCACCATCGCGTCCAGTCTGCAATTGGGCAGCTCGGTATTAGGCAGCCTGCAAAACATCACCACACTGCACCAGAAACGCGTCGAGCAGGCAGGCTTTGCAGTGCTCAAGTCACCGGATGTACCGTCGATCCTGGTGGAAACCGGGTTTATCTCCAACACTCAGGACGCTCAGCGGCTGGTGACGGCGCGTCATCAACAAGCGGTAGCAGATGGCCTGTTCGAAGGCTTGAAAAAATACTTCCAGAAGAACCCGCCGATGAACAGCTATATGGCCTGGGTTCAGGAGCAAAAGAACGGCCAGGTCTAACAACCGGTGATACGGCTGCACGTGAACTTGGCGCTGGCGCCACCTGAACTGGAGAACCGGTTGAGGGTGGTCCAGCCCACGCGCCGGGTGTAGCCGACCCACGCCTCACCATCGGACGCCAAACCGGTAAAGAACGTCAGCTGGCCGTAACGGCTGTTGGTCTGCGCCCAGTAGCGTTTGCCGATCACTTCGAACCCGCGCAAATACGTGGTGCTGCCGACAGTCGCCACGCTATAGGCGTTCCCCAATGGGTCCACACAGGCCAGCAAGTTGGCGCTGCGCGTGCAGTTGGCCAGCAGGCTCGGCGTTTGAGCGTGGGCTTGGCCTGCCGCAGCCAACAAGAGCGCGCACAACAGGTATTTCATCGGGGTTCTCGCAACAAGAGAGTGTTTCAGCATTGCGCCCTTCGTCGTAACGAGCAAGGGGGATTGGCTTATTTGTGTTGTTATACTATAACATTAAAAACCGCCTGACCCATGAACCGTTTCCCATGACTGAGCAAGACCTCCTGGCCCAACCGCCCGCCGATTACATGAATGAGGCCCAGCAAGGCTTCTTCCGCGAGCTGTTGCTGGCCCAGCGCAATGAGCTGCAAGCGCGTATCGACGCCGAGTTCCTGGCGTTACGCGAGCAGGAAACCAACAGCGACCCGGCGGATGTCGGCAGCGCCGAAGAACAGCGCCAATGGCAACTGCGCCTGCTGGAGCGCGAAAAGAAGCTATTGGACAAGATCGACGACGCCTTGGAGCGGCTGGCCCGCGGCGAATACGGCTGGTGCCGTGAAACCGGCGAGCCCATCGGCCTGCAACGTCTGCTGCTGCGTCCCACGGCCACCCTGTGTATCGAAGCCAAAGAACGTGAAGAGCTGCGCGAACGCCATAAACGGGCGATTTGACCGGCCACCCCTGATGAGGATTACCTGATGACCCACCGTCTTCCCGTTACTGTGTTGTCCGGCTTTCTCGGCGCCGGTAAAAGCACGCTGCTCAATTACGTCCTGCGCAACCGCGAAAACCTGCGGGTAGCCGTGATCGTCAACGACATGAGCGAAATCAACATTGATGGCAGCGAAGTTCAGCGTGACGTCACGCTCAATCGTGCCGAAGAAAAACTGGTGGAAATGAGCAACGGCTGCATCTGCTGCACCTTGCGTGAAGACTTGCTGGAAGAAGTCGGAAAACTCGCCAAGGAGGGTCGGTTCGATTACCTGCTGATCGAATCCACCGGCATTTCCGAACCGTTGCCCGTGGCTGAAACCTTCACCTTTCGCGATGAAAACGAGCAGAGCCTGGCCGATATTGCCCGCCTGGACACCATGGTCACGGTGGTCGACGGCATGAACTTCCTGCTCGACTACCAGGCTGCCGAAAGCCTGGCCTCGCGGGGCGAAACCCTGGGTGAAGAGGATGAGCGCTCCATCACCGACCTGTTGATCGAGCAGATCGAGTTCGCTGACGTGATCCTGATCAGCAAGATCGACTTGATCAGCAGTCGCGAGCGCGAAGAGCTGATGGCCATTCTTGAACGCCTGAACGCCCACGCGGAAATCATCCCGATGGTCATGGGCGAAGTGCCGTTAGCCAAGATCCTCAACACCGGCCGCTTCGACTTCGAGCGCGCCTCCCAGGCGCCGGGCTGGTTGCAGGAAATGCGCGGTGAGCATGTGCCAGAGACGCAGGAGTACGGCATTGCGTCCACGGCATACCGCGCGCGTCGTCCGTTTCATCCGCAGCGTTTTTTCGACTTTATCGACCGTCCGTGGGTCAACGGCAAGCTGCTGCGTTCCAAGGGTTTTTTCTGGCTGGCCAGCAAACATCAGGATGCAGGCAGTTGGTCTCAGGCGGGAGGGTTGATGCGCCATGGTTTCGCCGGTCGCTGGTGGCGTTTTGTGCCGAAAAGCCAATGGCCTCAAGATGAAGAAAGCATCGCGGCGATCATGGGCAACTGGCAATTGAGCACCGGCGACTGTCGCCAGGAGCTGGTCTTCATCGGCCAGAACATCGACTTCGCCCGGATGCTCGCCGAACTGGACGCGTGCCTGCTCACCGATGAAGAAATGGCCCTGGGCGTCGAAGGATGGCGTCAGTTGGTCGATCCCTTCGGCCCTTGGTATGAAGAGGTTGCAGCCTGATGCTCGCCCCGGTTATCACGCCGTTGCCGGTGATCCGCCAGACATGCGGCGAAACCCCACTGACGCTGGCCGACATTCTTGAAGACGGCGTCAACCTGGCACTCTGGCAGCGGCCATTACCGCTGCATATTGCTGAGTTTGGTGCCTTGCTGGTGGCGCTCAACGAGCCGTTGGCCGAGTCCCTGGTGATCGAGCTTAACCATGAGAATGCCGTACCGGACTTGCAGGGCTTGGCGTCCGGTTGCCGTGATCTGGAAGGCTACGAAGGTTTTATCGCCGATGTGTCGTGGCTGGTCAGCGCCTTTGCGTGTCTGCTGGGCGCCAAGCGGGTGGGGGTGCGCCTGCGGCTGTTGGACAAGGCCATGTGCCCACGTTTTCACGTCGACCACGTGCCGGTGCGACTGATCACCACCTATGCCGGGGTTGGTAGCCAATGGTTGCGCGAAGGCGAGATGGACCGCCGGAAACTGGGCCAGCCACAGGCCGAACCCGTCGAGCGCATCGAGCAGATTCACTGTGGCGAAGTCGCCCTGCTCAAGGGCACTAAATGGCATGGCAATGAAGGGCATGGCTTGATTCACCGCTCACCAGCGCTCAACGCAGATGAGCGACGGTTGATCCTGACGCTGGATTGGCTTGCATAACCGCGTAGGATCAAGCTTTCTACACGCCCTGAATGATTCCCCTCATGCTGCAGAACATTCCCACCCATGTGATTGCCGGGCCATTAGGGGCCGGCAAGACCAGCTTGATCAAGCATCTGCTTGCCCAGCGCCCGGCCAACGAACGTTGGGCCGTATTGATCAACGAGTTTGGACAGATCGGCCTGGACGCCGCTTTGCTCACCCAGGAGGACGATGGCATTGCCCTGGGCGAAGTGGCCGGAGGCTGCCTGTGTTGTGTGAACGGTGCACCTTTCCAAGTGGGCCTGGGCCGTTTGCTGCGTAAGGCCAAGCCGGATCGCTTGTTTATAGAGCCCTCGGGGCTGGGCCATCCGGCGCAATTACTCAAGCAACTGCGGGAAGCGCCCTGGCAACAGGTGTTGGCGGTGCAACCCTGTGTGCTGGTGCTGGACGCCCAGGCGTTGGCGGCGGGCAAAGTCTTGCCCGAAGCGCAACGAGAAACACTGGCCCATGCCGGCCTGCTGGTCCTGAACAAGGATGAGTCGCTGGATGCCGCTCAGCGCACGGCTATTGAACGACAACTGCCCGGCTGCCCGCTTTACTGGACCCAGCAGGCGCAACTGCCGTTGGCGCAATTGCCAGGCTTGAATTCAAATGCGACGACGGCTGTGGATAACATCCCAATGCCCAACCGTCTTGCGCAGATGCCGACCGTCTGGAACGACCCCGCGCAGCCTATCTGCCTGAGCCAATCTCAAGAGGGCGGCTGGAGCATCGGATGGCGCTGGCACCCTGGCCAGCAATTCGATACGCGGCGCCTGCATCAATGGCTGGCAAGCCTGGAATGGCGTCGTGCCAAGCTGGTTATCCACAGCGGCGAAGGCTGGGTTTCGGCTAACGCTGTGGATAACAGCCCGCTCATCTGGCAACCCAGCGAATGGCGGCGCGATTCACGCCTGGAATTGATTTTCAGCGAACCACAGGACGTGGCCGCGTTGCAGCATGCGCTGGCCGCCTGCCGTCAGTGACGGTGTTTGGTGGCATGGTCCTGACGCCACTGGCTCAGCTCAATCACCTCGGCGCTGGGCAGGGGAGTCTTGATCTCGAACGGGTAGGGCGCCAGTTCGATCTGGGCGCTGTGGGCGCCAAACTGGGTGATGGTCCCGGGATGACGGGTTTCACCGGTCACGGTGAACTCGAAGTTATAGATGCGTGCCAGACGCCGCCGACCGTTGGCATCCTTCACAAAACCGATGCGTTTCAACGCCACCGCGCCATCGAGCAGTTCGATGTCGAGCTTGGCGCAATGCTGTTTGACCCGTTCCAGCGCCCGCTCGCGCAGGCCGTGGTTGTGCCATACCCAGGCGGCACCCGTCGCCAGCAGCATCAACACAAAGATGTTTCCCAGGGTCAGCATGCGATGAACTCCAACAAAGTGAGAGCAGCTTAACTGTGTCGCTGGTCTGTCGTACAGGCTGCGTTTAGTCGCATACTGCCCGGCCAGAATTTCAATGGCTTTACGGAAATCTCCCGCATGAAACGCACACCTCATCTGCTTGCGATCCAGTCTCATGTGGTCTTTGGCCACGCCGGAAACAGCGCCGCCGTGTTCCCCATGCAGCGGGTCGGGGTGAATGTCTGGCCGCTCAACACGGTGCAGTTCTCCAACCACACTCAGTATGGCCAGTGGGCAGGAGAAGTGTTGGCGCCACAGCAAATTCCGGCGCTGGTGGAAGGTATTGCCGCGATTGGTGAGCTGGGTAACTGCGACGCGGTGCTGTCGGGTTACCTGGGCAGCGCCGCTCAGGGGCGTGCGATTCTCACCGGGGTGGCGCGCATCAAGGCCATCAACCCCAGGGCCTTGTACCTGTGCGACCCGGTGATGGGGCATCCGGAAAAAGGCTGCATCGTGCCTCAGGAAGTCAGCGATTTCCTGCTCGATGAAGCCGCTGCCATGGCAGATTTCCTGTGCCCCAACCAACTGGAGCTGGACAGCTTTGCCGGGCGCAAGCCGCAATCGTTGTTCGACTGCCTGGGCATGGCCAAGGCATTGCTGGCGCGGGGGCCGAAAGCGGTGCTGGTCAAGCACCTGGATTATCCGGGCAAACTCCCGGATGGCTTCGAGATGCTGCTGGTGACGGAGGAGGGTAGCTGGCATTTGCGCCGGCCGTTATTGGCTTTCCCGCGTCAGCCGGTGGGGGTGGGCGATCTGACGTCCGGGCTGTTCCTGGCGCGGGTGTTGTTGGGCGACAGCCTGTTGGCAGCCTTCGAGTTCACGGCGGCAGCGGTGCATGAAGTCCTGCTGGAAACCCAGGCCTGCGCCAGTTACGAGTTGGAACTGGTGCGAGCCCAGGATCGTATCGCTCATCCACGGGTGCGCTTCGAGGCTACACCGATCGGGCTGTGATCAAGCGTCAGCCTTGATTTCCTGGTAGCGCTTTTCCAGCTCCTGGCGGATCTGCCGGCGCTGCTGGGCCTGCACGAACCGGCGTTTGTCTTCGCTGTTCTGTGGCTGCAGCGGCGGTACGGCGGCAGGTTTGCGCTGGTCGTCCACGGCCACCATGGTGAAGAAGCAGCTGTTGGTGTGACGCACCGAGCGCTCACGGATGTTCTCGGTCACCACTTTGATGCCCACCTCCATTGAGGTGTTGCCGGTGTAGTTGACCGAGGCGAGGAAGGTCACCAGCTCGCCGACATGGATCGGTTCGCGAAAAATCACTTGGTCGACCGACAGCGTGACGACATAGCGCCCGGCATAACGGCTCGCGCAGGCGTAAGCCACTTCGTCGAGGTATTTGAGCAGGGTGCCGCCGTGGACATTGCCTGAGAAGTTGGCCATGTCAGGGGTCATCAATACCGTCATCGACAGCTGGGCGTTTCCGGGTTCCATAGCACACTCACGGGTTGTAGGCATCGGTTGGGGGGCACCTCTGCGGGTGCTGAAATCTTTGCAGCGCTCTCCCTAACGGGACGCCGGTGGGCGGCTCGCCGTCACGCCGGGACCGATCTGTTTCCATATATTGCACCGGCTTTCTGTCGGAAGTCGCGGTGTTAACCTTCAAAAGCCCATCTCAGGGCATTTCTTACGATCAAGGCAGACTTTTCCCTCCGCACTTTGCGACAGTTCAAAGGCGCGGGTGGAAGTGGGAAAAGCGCCGGTACCTCAAGGAGCCCCTCGCCATGCACGCCATCAGCTTTATCCAGGATCTGGCCGTGATCATGCTGGTGGCAGGGGTTGTTACCATCCTGTTTCATCGCCTCAAGCAGCCGGTGGTGCTGGGTTACATCGTCGCCGGCTTCATCATCGGCCCGCATACCCCGCCGTTCGGCCTGATCCACGACGAAGACACCATCAAGACCCTCGCCGAGCTGGGGGTGATCTTCCTGATGTTCTGCCTGGGCCTGGAGTTCAGCCTGCGCAAGCTGTTCAAGGTGGGTGCCACGGCGTTTATCGCAGCCTTCCTGGAGATCATCCTGATGGTCTGGATCGGCTACGAAATCGGCCGCTGGTTTGACTGGAACACCATGGACTCGCTGTTCCTCGGCGCGATCCTGGCGATCTCCTCGACCACCATCATCGTCAAGGCGCTCAATGACCTGAAGATGAAAAACCAGCGTTTCGCCCAGTTGATCTTCGGTGTGCTGATCGTCGAAGACATTCTTGGCATCGGCATTATCGCCTTGCTGTCGAGCATTGCCGTCAGTGGCACGGTCAGTTCCGGTGAGGTGTTCTCCACCGTGGGCAAGCTTTCACTGTTCATGATTGTGGCGCTGGTCATCGGCATTTTGCTGGTGCCACGCCTGCTGGCCTACGTGGCCCAGTTCGACAGCAATGAAATGCTGCTGATCACCGTGCTGGGCCTGTGTTTCGGCTTTTGCCTGCTGGTGGTCAAGCTCGAATACAGCATGGTGCTGGGGGCGTTCCTGATCGGTGCGATCATGGCCGAATCCAGGCAGTTGCTTAAGATCGAACGCCTGATCGAGCCTGTTCGCGACATGTTCAGCGCGATTTTCTTTGTAGCCATCGGCCTGATGATCGACCCCCAGATCCTGCTGCAGTACGCCTGGCCGATTGCGGTGATCACCGTAGCCGTGGTGCTGGGCAAGATGCTTTCCTGCGGCCTGGGCGCCTTTATCGCCGGCAATGATGGGCGCACTTCCTTGCGGGTGGGCATGGGGCTGTCACAAATTGGCGAGTTTTCCTTCATCATCGCGGCGCTGGGGATGACGCTTCAGGTGACCAGCGATTTCCTGTATCCGGTCGCAGTGGCCGTGTCGGCGATCACCACGCTGCTTACGCCGTACTTGATTCGCGGGGCCGACCCACTGTCGTTGAAGCTTGCTGCGGTGATGCCCAAGCGCCTGGGCCGGGTGTTCGGGATGTATGGCGAATGGTTGCGCAGCATTCAGCCCCAAGGGGAAGGCGCGATGCTGGCGTCGATGATCCGCAAGATCATCCTGCAGGTGGGAGTGAACCTGGCGCTCGTGGTGGCGATCTTCTTCGCCGGCAGCTTTTTTGCGGTACGTATCGGTGGGTATCTGCAGGGTTGGATCAGTGATCCGAGCTGGCAGAAGGCGTTGATCTGGGGGGGAGCATTGCTGCTGTCGTTGCCGTTTTTGATTGCGGCGTATCGCAAGCTCAAGGCGCTGTCGATGTTACTGGCGGAGATGAGCGTGAAACCGGAGATGGCCGGGCGGCATACCCAGCGTGTACGACGGGTGATCGCCGAACTGATCCCGATCCTGTCGTTGCTGGTGATCTTCCTGCTGTTGGCAGCCTTGTCGGCCAGTATCCTGCCGACCAACAAGCTACTGGTATTGATAGCCGTGGTGACTGCGGCGGTGGCGGCGGTGCTCTGGCGGTGGTTCATCCGCGTGCATACGCGGATGCAGGTCGCCTTGCTGGAGACGCTGGATAACCACAAGGATACGCCGGAGCACTAGAGGTCAGGAAACGGGGCTCAGCTTTCCAGCCACACGTCCCGTGCCCAGTGCCACACCGACTCCCAGGTTTCTTCGGTGACGAGTTCTTCTTCGCCGGACCACAGCACCACGGTGCCGTCTTCTTCGACGCAGTAGTAGTCGTCGCCGTCCTGGCAGATCGGAATCAGGCTGCGGTCAACCCCGGCATCCCAGGCATTTGCGGCCACGTCGGGCAGGTAGGTATGAGATTGCGGGTCAGTCACGGTCACGGGCTCGAGGCTGCCGTACACCACGTCGCTGACGGTCAGCAGGAATTCGCGGAAGACAAACGGGATATCGATGAACAGCTGTTCCTCGATTTCCACCAACTGGTCTTCGTCAGGCAGTTCCAGAGGAACCGGGACCGGTTCATTGGCTTCACGCAATTGTTCGATGATTTCTTCCACGGCCGGGATCCTCTTGCTAGTTGGCGCGGTTTATAGAGGCGTTTTATACAGTAGCTCGCTATAAGTGCAACCGTGAAATAGAAAACCCCGGAACAGGTCCGGGGTTTTATTACCAAGTGCTCAAGCGCGCAGTTATCAGCCGTTCTGGCGGATACCTGCGACCAGCCAAGGCTGGTTGTCGCCTTGGACGCGTTCCATGTTCCAGCTTTCGCTGAACACTTCGCCCTGGTCGAAACGCGAGGTCTTCGACACGCCACTGAAGGTCAGGGTGGCGATGGTCTTGTCGGCGCGATCATCCACACCGTCCAGCTGGACGCGCAGGTCGTCGATGTAGGTCGACAGGAAGCCGTCGCCCAGATCGGCGCGTTCGCGCTTGAGGAACTCCAGCAACTGCGGGGTCACGAACTCGGCGATCTTGTCCATTTCGTTGGCGTCCCAGTGTTGCTGCAGGGACTGGAAGTGGTTGCGGGCAGCTTCGACGAAGCGTTCTTCGTTGAACCAGGCGGGTGCATTGATGACCGGGCGTGCGGACGCAGGAGCAGCCGAACCACCGAAGATCGAACCCATGGCAGGTTTTTGTTCGAACACTTCACGCTGCATCGGCGCGCCGGCTGGAGCCAGGTGCTCCTGTTGCTTGCGTCGACGAGCGGCGATAAAGCGGAAGATCACAAAGGCGATGACCGCCAGGATCAGGATGTCGAAAATCTGCATGCCCTGGAAGCCGCCACCCATGAACATGGAGGCGAGCAGGCCGCCGGCGGCGATACCGGCCAGAGGGCCCAACCAGCGCGAAGCACCGCCGGCCTTGGCAGCAGCGCCCGCGGCACCGGCTGCACCAGCGGTTGCGGCAGCGCCGCCCATGCCGCCGGCGGACGGAGCCATCTGGCTGGTCTGGTGAGTCGGTGCCGAGCCCATGCTTTTGCCGCCACCGAAGCGTTTGGCGTTGGCGTCGAGGCTCATCGTCAGGCCGATGCACAACGCCATGGCGATGCTAAGAAAACGTTTCATAAAGGGAATTCCCATTTGTGGATTGCACGCGCGCCATGTTGCACAGGTGTCGTGACAGTGGCTAGCGACATAATGTTTCGGGCTTTTGCGTAAGACCGATTCCGAAGGGTCTGTAGGACTAGTTACAGATATTGGCCCGCAACGCCGAAAAACAAGGGAGGGCCAGGACTCCTCACACCGATCGTTCCCACGCTCCGCGTGGGAATGCCTCATGTGACGCTCCGCGTCACGACCTGAACGGCGGACGCAGAGCGTCAGGGCTGCATTCCCACGCAGATCGTGGGAATGATCAGACGGCTTCGAGCTTCGCGTAACCCATCATCAGCCACTTGCTGCCTTCGGCGAAATTCACCTGTACCCGTGCCTGGGCGCCGGCGCCTTCGAAGTTGAGGATCACGCCTTCACCAAAGATCGCGTGCCTGACCTGCTGGCCAAGGCTGAATGGTGTTTCCGGAATGTCCGAACCGGCAAACATGCTGCTGGAGTTCTGCTGCTGGCCGCCGCCGAACGGGCGGCTGACGCTGTTGGACAGGCGCACTTCCTGAACCAGGCCTTTGGGCACTTCACGTACGAAGCGCGACACCTTGTTGTAGGTCTCGCTACCGTAGAGGCGTCGAGTCTCGGCGTAGGTCATCACCAGGTTCTGCATCGCGCGAGTGATGCCCACGTAGGCCAGCCGGCGTTCTTCCTCAAGGCGACCGGGCTCTTCCAGGCTCATTTTGTGCGGGAACAGGCCTTCTTCCATGCCCACCAGGAACACATAGGGGAACTCCAGGCCCTTGGCGCTGTGCAAGGTCATCAACTGGATACTGTCTTCATGCTCATCGGCCTGGGTATCGCCGGCCTCCAGCGAAGCATGCCCAAGGAAAGCGGCGAGCGGCGTCAGCTCTTCGTCTTCCTCGGTGTTTTCGAAGGCGCGGGCGGCGCTGACCAGTTCCTCAAGGTTTTCTACCCGAGCCTGGCCTTTCTCGCCTTTCTCCGCTTCGTGATAGGCGATCAGCCCGGATTGTTCGATCACGGTCTGGGTCATCAAGTGCAGCGGCATGTCGGCACACTTGGCGGCCAGGTTCTCGATCAGCTCGACAAACACGCCCAACGCGCTGGCGGCGCGGCCGGTGAGGCCTTTATTGGCGATCAGCAGGCGCATGGATTCCCACATCGACACATCGGCATGGCGCGCATGGTCGCGAATTGCTTCGACGGTTTTTTCGCCGATGCCACGGGCCGGGATATTGATCACCCGCTCCAGCGCCGCATCGTTGCCACGACCTTCCAGCAGGCGCAGGTAGGCCATGGCATTCTTGATTTCCGCGCGCTCGAAGAAGCGCTGGCCACCATAGATGCGGTACGGGATACGCTCGCGCAGCAAGGCTTCTTCGAGTACCCGCGATTGGGCGTTGGAGCGATACAGAATCGCGATATCACTGCGTGCCAGGCCGGTTTTCAGCGCGCTTTCGATGGTTTCCACCACGTAGCGGGCCTCATCGTGCTCGTTGAACGCGGCGTACAGGTTGATCGCCTCGCCTTCGCCGCCATCGGTCCACAGCTCTTTGCCCAGGCGCCCGGTGTTGTTGGCGATCAAGGCGTTGGCGGCCTTGAGGATACCGGCGGTGGAGCGGTAGTTCTGCTCCAGGCGGATGGTGACCGCGTCCGGGAAGTCTTCGGAATACTGGTAGATATTCTCGATTTTCGCGCCACGCCAGCCGTAGATCGACTGGTCGTCGTCACCGACCACCATCAGGCTGTCGCCACCTTTGGCCAGCAGGCGCAACCAGGCGTACTGCACGGCGTTGGTGTCCTGGAACTCGTCCACCAGGATGTGGCGGAAGCGTTTCTGGTAATGGGCCAGCAAGCCTGGGTTGTCACGCCACAGGTCAAGGGCGCGCAGCAGCAGTTCGGAGAAGTCGATGACACCGGCGCGCACGCAGGCCGCCTCGTAGGCTTCATAGATACTGCGCATGGTGGCCAGGAACAAATCGCCGCTGGCCTGGATATGTTGCGGGCGCAAGCCCTCGTCTTTCTGCCCGTTGATGAACCATTGCGCCTGTCGCGCCGGCCAACGCTGTTCATCGAGGCCCAGTTCACGGATCACCCGCTTGACCAGGCGTTGCTGGTCGTCACTGTCGAGGATCTGGAAGGTCTGGCTCAGGCCCGCTTCCTGCCAATGTGCCCGCAACAGGCGGTGCGCCAGGCCGTGGAACGTGCCCACCCACATGCCGGCCGGGCTGATGCCCATCAACTGCTCGATGCGATGGCGCATTTCGGCAGCGGCCTTGTTGGTGAACGTCACCGACAGGATGGAATGCGGGGACGCGTTCTCGACCTGGATCAACCAGGCGATACGGTGCACCAGCACTCGGGTTTTACCGGAGCCAGCACCGGCCAGGACCAACTGACGGCCAACGGGGGCCGCTACGGCCTGGCGTTGGGCATCGTTGAGGGAGTTCAGCAAAAGAGAGAGATCATCGCGCATCGGCGCATTCTAGGGTGCTGGGGGGAGACGGGCAAATCCCAATGCCGGGTGGTCGATGCAATGTGTCAGGCGCGGCGACGACCGGCTGTCATTGCGCCGCTGGTGATGACCGGTTGGTCATGGGCCGCAACCCGCGCAGCGTCTCGCTCAAGCGGTGCAGCCTCGATCTTTGCACACAAACATCGAGCGGCTTTTATGACATGGAGCAGTTTGGCCCACGCGTTTGCTTGTGTATGCTCCGTCGACGTTTCGGGCTCACCATTACAAGAACACTGCCTATGACCCTCAGCACCGACCTGCCTGGCACCTCGGCGGCGCCCGCACAGGTCATCCGTAAAGACTATGCAACCGAGATGGCGGTAGAGCGCACGCGTCTGCTGTATCAGGGCTCGCTGCTGCCCACCTTATTAATGCTGGTCAATGGCCTGGTCTGCGCCTGGCTGTTGTGGAGCCCCAAGCTGTACGTGCTGGACAGCATCTGGCTGGTCTGGTTGCTGGCCCTGGTGGCGATGCGCGTCATTCAGGTGGCGGCCTTCGAGTCAGCCATGCCCAGCCGCCAGGCCCAGCCGATCTGGCAGCGCATGTTCATGCTCGGCTCGACAGTCAGCGGCTTGACCCTGGCCATCGCCGCCATTGCGCTGGTGCCGGCAGACAGCTTTATACAACAGGCCTGGGTGTTCGGGCTGCTGGGGGCCGCAGCGTTGTCGGCCAGCGTGGCCTATGCCGTGAGCCTGCCGGCGTTTCTGTCGTTTGCCATGCCGTGCCTGGTGCCGACCATCCTTTATCTGTTCTGGAGCGGTGGCCCGCAGCAGCAAGGCTGGGGTGTGCTGGGCCTGATCCTGCTGGCGTCCTTGAGCCTGGTCGCCTGGCAGGTCAACCGCCTGATCCAGCGCGGGTTGCTGCGACGCTTCCAGAACCAGGCCCTGATCGAGCATCTGCAGCAGGCACAGCAACGCAGTGAACAGTTGAATCAGGAACTGGTACGCGAAGTCGAACAGCGCCGTCAGGCTGAACAGGAACTGCGCGACGCCCAGACCGGCCTGCAAGATCGTGTGGCACAACGCAGCCAGGAGCTGGACGCCGCCAGCCTTGCCCTGGACAAGAGCGAAGCGCGCCTGGCCATGGCCTTGCAGGCCAGCGAGCTGGGCCTCTGGGACTGGAACCTGCAAACCGACGAAGTCCATCACACCCAGCTCAAAGAGCTGTTCGGGCTGGAGCCGGAGTACGTCACGGCGATGCTCAGCCACCTGAAGCCGCGCCTGCACCCCGAGGATCTGCCGCTGCTCAAGCGTGCCTTGGTCGAACACCTGAAAGGCCGCAGCGAGGACTATCAGGTGGAATATCGCGTGCGTCACGGCGACGGCCATTGGGTGTGGATCGAAGACCGGGGGCGCGCGGTGGAGTGGGCGCCCAGCGGACGGGTAACGCGCATGCTCGGCACTCGTCGTGATATCAGTGCCGGCAAGGCGCTTGAAGAGCAGCAGCGTCTGGCTTCAACGGTATTCGAGGCCGCCAGCGAAGGCATTGTGATTCTCGACCCGGATTATGTATTGATCGCCGTGAACCAGGCGTTCAGCCGTGTCACCGGCTTCGAAATCGACGACATGATCGGCCGTAACGTTGTGGAATTACCCAGCAGCCGCGATGCGCGCCGTCACTTCCCGGTGATCCGCCAGGCCCTGCTCAGCCACGGCACCTGGCAAGGTGAACTGGTGGAAACGCGCAAGAACGGCGAGCTGTATCCGCAGTGGCTACAGCTGAATGTCGTACGTGATGTGCGTGGAAAAGTCAGTCATATCGTGGGCTTTTTCGCCGATTTGTCGGCGCGGCGCGAATCCGAGGAGCGCATGCGCTACCTCACCCATTACGATGAATTGACCGGCCTGGCCAACCGCTCGCTGTTCCGCGAACGCCTGCGTGAGGCCCATGCGCGGGTGCGCCAGGGCGGGCGCAGCCTGGCGCTGCTGCATATCAATCTGGATCGCTTCAAGCTGCTTAACGATAGCCTGGGCCATGAAGTCGCCGACCAACTGCTGCAAAAAATGGCACGCCGCTTGATCAACGCGTTGCCCGAGGCCGATACCATTGCGCGGCTGTCCGGCGACGAGTTTGCAGTGCTGTTCGATGCCTACGGCAACCTGTCGAGCCTGGCGCGGGTGGCCACGCGTCTGCTGGCCAAGCTGCGGGTGCCGGTGACGGTGGAGGGGCACGAGCTGGTGGTCAGTGCCTCGATGGGCGTCAGCCTGTTGCCGGATAACGCGCGGGAAATTTCCGCATTGGTCAGTCAATCGAACATGGCCATGCAGCATGCCAAACACTTGGGCGGCAATAACTTCCAGTTCTATACCGACAGCCTGCAAGCCAGCACCCTGGAGCGATTGCAGCTGGAAAACCAGCTGCGCAAAGCCATCGACGAGCGTCAGCTCACGGTGTTCTACCAGCCGAAACTGTGCCTGGCCACTGGCACCCTGAACGCCGCCGAAGCACTGGTGCGCTGGGAGCATCCGCAGTGGGGCATGGTACCGCCGGGGGACTTTATCGGTTTGGCTGAAGAGACGGGTTTGATCGCACCACTGGGCGAATTCGTGCTGCGCCAGGCGTGCTGGCAAGCGTGTGAGTGGCAGCGCCAGGGCCTGGCGCCGATCCGGGTGTCGGTGAACCTGTCGGTGCACCAGTTGCGCCATGGCAAGCTGGTCAGCCTGGTGCGCCAAGTGCTGGAAGAAACCGGCCTGGACCCGCAATACCTCGAACTGGAACTGACCGAAAGCCAGCTGCTCGACAGCGTCGAGCACATCATCGCGACCTTCCAGCAACTGCGTGACTTGGGGGTGAAACTGGCGATCGATGACTTCGGCACCGGTTATTCGTCCCTCAGCTACCTCAAGCGTATCCCGGTGGACTACGTGAAGATCGACCAGGCATTCATCCGTGGCCTTGGCCAAGGTCGTGAAGACGCCGCGATTACCCGTGCAATCATCGCCATGGCGCACGGGCTGTCGCTCAAAGTGGTGGCGGAGGGTGTGGAAGATCAGCAGCAGCTTGATTTCCTGCGCAGGGAGCGTTGCGATGAAGTGCAGGGCTACCTGATCAGTCGGCCGATGCAGGCGCAGGGGCTGGCGCAATTGTTACGGAAAAATGCAGATTTTCCTTAGCGACCGCGAGAGCGCCTTTGTGGCTACCAAAGTACCTGCCCTTTGATTCAAAGGGCAGCAGGGCGATTTAGTGATGCATCGGACGGGCAAAACGACAATTCTTGTAGTATAACTACAAGCTTGCTACATCCCTGGCGTCTGCCAATAACAAGAGTCCTGCCCTTTGAACCTGTTGCAACATATCGCCCAGTCGCGCCACCTGTTACGCAAATCGGAACTCAAGGTTGCCGATCATGTGCTGCTTGATCCTGCGGCCGTGATGCACAGTTCCATGGCCGACCTGGCCCACAGCGTGGGCATCAGTGAGCCGACCATCGTGCGCTTCTGCCGCGCTATCGGTTGCTCGGGGTTCCAGGACTTGAAACTCAAGCTGGCCCAGAGCCTGGCGGCCGGTGCGAGCTTCGGGCAGTTTGCGATCCATGAAGATGACTCCGTCGCCGACTACAGCCTGAAAATTTTCGACACCACCTTGCACACGTTGATGGAAGTGCGCGAGAAGCTCGACCCGGTAGAGCTGCAAAAGGCGGTGACCGCCATGTCCCAGGCCCAGCGTGTCGAGTTCTATGGTTTTGGTGCATCCGGCGCCGTCGCGGCTGACGCCCAGCACAAATTCTTTCGTCTGCTGCTGACTGCCGCGGCCTACAGCGACCCGCACATGCAGGCAATGTCGGCCGTGACCTTGAAGCCTACCGACGTGGCGATCTGTATCTCCCAGTCGGGCCGTTCCAAAGACCTGCTGATTACCGCCAACCTGGTGCGCGAAAGCGGCGCCTCGCTGATCACCCTGTGCCCGAGCCAGACACCATTGGCGGAGTTGTCCACGGTCAACCTGGCGATCGATGTGCACGAAGACACCGAGATCTACACCCCGCTGACCTCGCGTATCGCTCACCTGGTGGTGATTGACGTGCTGGCGATGGGCGTGGCGATGGCGCGTGGTCCGAGCCTGGTCAACCATCTCAAGAGCGTGAAGCGCAGTTTGCGCAGCCTGCGTCTGTCGCCCAAATCCGTCAAAGCCCTCGACGACTAGAAGCGGTATGCAGATCCCAATGTGGGAGGGGGCTTGCCCCTCCCACATTGGGTTTTCCTGTGTGTCGAGAATCTTCATCAGGTTGTCATCGCCCCGTCATCCCCCAAGGCCATCCTGAACTCCCCGTACTCGCATTGGGAGACTCCAAATGACCCGGCACTACGAAGACAGCAACAGCACCGTCAAGACCCGTCGCCAACAGGAAGACCAACGCCGCATGGCGTTCCGTCGCGCCATCGAAGACCGCTGCGAAGAGCGTCAACTGCTCCAGAGCTTCAGTGACTACCCGGAACTCCACTGGCAGGCACCCGTGGCTGCCCAGCGAAGCGCTCAGCCAGCACGCTGATCTGCACCCGTTCGCTGCGGATAAAGCCCAGGAACGCATGCGCCACCGGTGACAGGCGTTTGGCCTTGGCCTGCACCAGGCACCAACTGCGGTACAGCGGCAGCTCCTCCACCGGCAACTCCTTGAGCCCGCCGGTGGCCAACTCCATATTGACGGCGTGGCGCGTGAGCAAGGCCACGCCCAACCCTGCGCTCACGCATTCGCGCTGGGCTTCGGCCGACGCGACTTCCACCGTTTGGGTGAAGTGCACGCGTTTCTCCTTGAAGTATTCCTCGCAGGCCAGTCGCGTGCCGGAACCGGGCTCGCGCAGTAGCAGCGTGTAGGGTTCCAGGTCTTGCAGGCGCAGCGGGCCTTGCAGGCTCAAGGGGTGGTCGAGCGGTGCCACGGCGACGATCGGGTTGTTGAGAAACGGCAGGAATTCCAGGCCCATGTCCTGGGGCACCATGGACATGATGACCAGGTCATCGCGGTTGTCCGACAGCCTGCGAATCACCTGGGCGCGGTTGACCACCGTCAGCTGCAATTGCACTTCGGGGTGTTGGCGCTTGAAGGCCGCGAACAGGTGCGGCACGAAATACTTGGCGCTGGACTCCACCGCCAGCTTCAACTGGCCCTGCAGCGAGCCCTGCATGTCCGACAGTTGCATGTCGAGGTTTTCCAGGCGCCCGAAAATATCGCGACTGGCCCGTTGCAGGGCTTCGGCGGCTTCGGTCATGTAGAGTTTTTTGCCGACGTAATCGAACAGCGGCTGGCCGATCAGCTCTTCCAGCTGGCGGATTTGCAGGCTGACCGCCGGTTGCGTGAGAGACATTTCCTCGGCGGCGCGGCTGTAAGAGCGCAAATCACACACTTCATTGAAAATCTGAAGTTGACGCAATGTCATACGCATCAATGACTTACGCATTTTTAATTCCTGTTGGTGCGGCCTGTCCGGCCAACTATAAGTCTTTACTTATGCCTAACCCAATAATTATTGATTTTTGTTAATTCCTTGAGCGGCTTAGTGTGTGTCACGCGACTGGCTTGAAACATTTGGTCACGCGTCGACCCGGGTCTAGCGGGTCGAAGAACGCAGCAATCGGCTCAAGGGAATTTCCAAGTGATAAAAAAGATCCTGATCGCCAACCGTGGTGAAATCGCCGTACGCATCGTGCGAGCCTGCGCCGAGATGGGGATTCGCTCGGTTGCGGTGTTTTCCGATGCCGACCGTCATGCTCTGCACGTCAAGCGTGCCGACGAAGCCCACAGCATTGGCGCCGAGCCTCTGGCCGGTTACCTGAACCCGCGCAAGCTGGTGAACCTGGCGGTGGAAACCGGCTGTGATGCGTTGCACCCGGGCTATGGTTTCCTTTCGGAAAACGCCGAACTGGCAGACATTTGCGCCGAACGTGGGATCAAGTTCATTGGCCCATCGGCCGAAGTCATCCGCCGCATGGGCGACAAGACCGAAGCGCGCCGCAGCATGATCAAGGCCGGTGTGCCGGTGACTCCCGGCACCGAAGGCAACGTCGCCGATATCCATGAAGCCCTTAGCGAAGGCGATCGCATTGGCTATCCGGTGATGCTCAAGGCCACTTCCGGTGGTGGCGGTCGCGGTATCCGTCGCTGCAACAGCCGCGAAGAACTCGAACAAGCCTTCCCGCGTGTCATCTCCGAAGCCACCAAGGCATTCGGTTCGGCGGAAGTGTTCCTGGAAAAATGCATCGTCAACCCCAAGCACATCGAGGCGCAGATCCTCGGTGACAGCTTCGGCAACGTGGTGCATCTGTTCGAGCGCGATTGCTCGATCCAGCGCCGTAACCAGAAGCTCATCGAAATCGCCCCCAGCCCGCAGCTGACACCCGAACAGCGCGCCTACATCGGCGACCTGTCGGTGCGTGCGGCCAAGGCGGTGGGCTACGAGAACGCCGGTACCGTGGAGTTCCTGCTCGCCGAGGGCGAGGTGTACTTCATGGAGATGAATACCCGGGTGCAGGTGGAACACACCATCACCGAAGAAATCACCGGGATCGATATTGTCCGTGAGCAGATCCGCATCGCCTCGGGCCTGCCGCTGTCGGTGAAACAGGAAGACATCCATCACCGCGGTTTCGCGTTGCAGTTCCGTATCAACGCCGAAGACCCGAAGAACAACTTCCTGCCCAGCTTCGGCAAGATCACCCGTTACTACGCGCCCGGCGGTCCCGGCGTGCGCACCGACACGGCGATCTACACCGGCTACACCATTCCGCCGTTCTACGACTCCATGTGCCTGAAACTGGTGGTGTGGGCATTGACCTGGGAAGAAGCCATGGACCGTGGCCTGCGTGCCCTGGACGACATGCGCCTGCAAGGTGTGAAGACCACCGCCGCCTACTACCAGGAAATCCTGCGCAACCCGGAATTCCGCAGCGGCCAGTTCAATACAAGCTTTGTGGAAAGCCACCCTGAGCTGACCAACTACTCGATCAAGCGCAAACCCGAAGAGCTGGCCCTGGCCATCGCCGCCGCCATCGCCGCCCACGCAGGCCTGTGAGGAATACAACAATGACCAAGAAGATTTTCGTAACCGACACCATCCTGCGCGACGCTCACCAATCGCTGCTCGCGACCCGCATGCGTACCGATGACATGCTGCCGATCTGCGACAAGCTCGACAAAGTCGGCTACTGGTCCCTGGAAGTCTGGGGTGGCGCGACCTTTGACGCTTGCGTGCGTTTCCTGAAAGAAGACCCGTGGGAGCGCCTGCGCAAACTGCGCGCCGCGTTACCTAATACCCGCCTGCAAATGCTGCTGCGTGGCCAGAACCTGCTGGGCTACCGCCACTACAGCGACGACGTGGTCAAAGCGTTTGTCGCCAAGGCCGCCGTGAATGGCATTGACGTGTTCCGCATCTTCGACGCGATGAACGATGTGCGTAACCTGCGCGTGGCCATCGAAGCGGTGAAAGCCGCTGGCAAACATGCCCAGGGCACGATCGCCTACACCACCAGCCCCGTGCACACCATCGACGCGTTTGTGGCCCAGGCCAAGCAGATGGAATCCATGGGTTGCGACTCGGTCGCAATCAAAGACATGGCTGGCCTGCTGACCCCGTATGCCACCGGCGAACTGGTCAAGGCCTTGAAAGCCGAGCAGAGCCTGCCGGTGTTCATTCACTCTCACGACACCGCCGGCCTGGCCGCGATGTGCCAACTCAAGGCTATTGAAAACGGCGCAGATCATATCGATACCGCGATTTCCAGTTTCGCCTGGGGCACCAGCCATCCGGGCACCGAATCGATGGTCGCGGCCCTTAAAGGCAGCGAGTTCGACACTGGCCTCGACCTGGAGCTGCTGCAGGAAATCGGTTTGTACTTCTACGCAGTGCGCAAGAAGTACCACCAGTTCGAAAGCGAATTCACCGCGGTCGACACCCGCGTGCAAGTCAACCAGGTACCGGGCGGGATGATTTCCAACCTGGCCAACCAGTTGAAGGAGCAGGGCGCCCTCAACCGCATGGGCGAAGTACTGGCTGAAATCCCCCGTGTGCGCGAAGACCTCGGTTTCCCGCCGCTGGTCACGCCGACCTCGCAGATCGTCGGTACCCAGGCGTTCTTCAACGTGTTGGCCGGTGAACGCTACAAGACCATCACCAATGAAGTGAAGCTGTACCTGCAGGGCGGCTACGGCAAGGCGCCAGGCACGGTGAACGAGAAACTGCGTCGCCAAGCCATCGGCAGTGAAGACGTGATAGACGTGCGCCCGGCCGACCTGCTCAAGCCGGAAATGACCAAGCTGCGTGGCGAGATCGGCGCATTGGCCAAGTCCGAAGAAGACGTGCTGACCTACGCCATGTTCCCGGACATCGGCCGCAAGTTCCTCGAAGAACGTGAGGCCGGCACCCTGGCCCCTGAAGTGTTGTTGCCGATCCCTGAGGCCGGCGGCGTGGCCCGCGCCGGGGGCGAAGGTGTACCGACCGAGTTCGTCATCGACGTGCACGGCGAAAGCTACCGCGTGGATATCACCGGTGTCGGTGTGAAGGCCGAAGGCAAACGGCATTTCTACCTGTCCATTGATGGCATGCCGGAAGAGGTGGTGTTCGAACCGCTCAACGAGTTTGTCAGCAGCGGCGGCAGCAAGCGCAAGCACGCCAGCGCGCCGGGTCATGTGAGCACGGCAATGCCGGGCAATATCGTCGATGTGCTGGTCAGGGAAGGCGACGTGGTCAAGGCCGGCCAGGCCGTGCTGATCACCGAAGCTATGAAGATGGAAACCGAAGTACAGGCCGCCATTGCCGGTAAGGTCACTGCGGTGCATGTGGCCAAGGGCGACCGGGTCAACCCGGGTGAAATCCTGATCGAAATCGAAGGCTGATCCACAGCCTTCGACACTACCGCTTAAACCTCGGGGGGCATATGCCCCCTTTTTTTTGCCTGGCGCTCGGGCGGTCCGGCCTTAGAACGTCATCGCCCACTGCCCCATCAACGCGTGGTTGCGACTGTGGCTGCCGACCTCGGCGGTATAGGCCAGGCCTACGCTATGTTCGGCCGACAGGGCCATGTCCACGCCGGTGCGCAATGCCAGGCTGTCACGGTCCAGGGAAGCGCCGGCAATGGTGAACTCACTGTTGAAGTCCTCGCGTTTTTCCTGGGCGAAGGACTGGCGCACGCGGCTGTCGACGCTGCCATACAGATGTTTCCAGTGGGTGCTCAGGTGCGGTTTGAGGGCGATGCGGTTACCCAGTGCAAAGTCATGGCTCAAGCGCAGGCCAACGGTGCTGCTGAGGTTTTGCTGGGTCTGTGTACCGACGTTCAGCGCGCTATAGCCGCCTTTTTCCTGGAAACGCTCACGTTGGTAGCGCTGCAAGCCGATGCCGGCGAAGGGCTCGGCACGTAGGCCGCCAGTGTCCAGTTGATAGCCAAGCTCTGCGAAAGCGTTTTGGCTCTGAGCGGTGTACTTGCCGGTGAGGGACTCGCGGTAGCCGACGAAGTCAAAATCGACCGTGCGTTTGTTTTGCCCGGTATGCCGGCTGTAGAGCGCGCCCAGGCGCAATGCGAACGGGCCGTCTCGGCGCACGGCGTATCCACCCAGGTGCCAACTGTCCAACTCACCCTGGAACCCCTTGATGCTCAGGTCGCTGTCCGATTTGCCACCCACTACACCGATCCGCCATGCGTGGTCGAGTGACCAGTCGGCACCCAGCAGCACGCCTTGGGTGCTTTGACTCAAGCCGGCGCTACCGTGTTGGGCATTGAGCCGGCCGCCGCTTCCCAGGCCCTGGAGCCAAAAGCGCCCCGTCTCGCGGGTGTCATTATCCAACTGACGTATTGCCGACAACAGGTTGGCGGTCACGGGCTGCAGGCTGTTTTGAGTCGCGGTGCCCAGATTGGCGTTCTGGCTGCCGGCCAATTGTTCAAGCGTGGCGGCTAACCGGCCTGGCGCCAGGCTGCCCAGGTAATGGCCGTACTCTTCAAGTTGATGCTTTTCCCATTCGCTCAATGTGTCCGATGCCAGCAGTGCGTCGACTGCGGAGTCCAGCACGCGGGCGACGCTCAGGCCGTTACGGCTGCCGGCATGGTCGGCAAAATAAAACTCTTCAGGCGCAGGCTCCACCGGGCCGACGTGCGCTTTTTCGCTGCTCTGCGCGGCTGGCGCAAACCACTCGCTGTCAGGCTCCATATCGCCACGTGCCTGAGCGCAGTGAGCGCTGGCGGCTCCCAGCAGCAGGGTGATAGCGAGTGCGAATTGCTTGTGTATAAACGTCATCTAAACCCACCTCTTCATGTATGAGGCGGTGGAATTTAGCGGGGGCAGAAGGGATAACTGTCAGGCCGGCTACCCCTCGTTTGCGGGAGATGTCTCTAGTCTGCTGCGATTAAAATTGCGCCCAGGCGGCAGGCCGCAGTGTCCCTTTTGGCCTTCATCGCTTGGCATAACCCTTACCGTAGTGCCGCTCCATACGGGCCTGGATCAGTTCCAGCGCCAGGGACATTACCCAGTAGATGATCGCCGCCGTGGTGAGCATCTCGATATAGCGATAGCTTGAACGACCGTAGGACTGCGCCAGGAACATCACTTCCCACACGCCCATCACCGAGATCAGGGACGAGTCCTTGAGCATGGAGATGAACTGGTTGGTGGCGGGCGGAACAATGGTGCGCATGGCCTGGGGCAGGGTGACGTGCCAGAAGATCGCACTGTCGCGCATGCCCAGGGCCAGGGCGGCTTCGCGTTGACCATGAGGCACACCCAGGATACCGGCGCGGAAAATCTCGCTCAGGTAGGCGCCATAGTTCAGCGACAGCGCGATGATGCCGGCTACGATAGCGCCCGGCACCAGGCCCAGTTGTGGCAGGCCCAGGTAGATCAGCAGGATCTGGATAAGCAGTGGCGTGCCGCGAAAGAACGACGCGTAAAAACTGGCAATGCCGAACGCCACGGCACTTTTCGACAGGCGCCCCAGGGCGGCGATAAAACCCAACACCGATGACGTCAGCATTGAGCACAGGCACAGGAAGAGCGTCAGCGCGGCGCCTTGCAGGAAGCCGTTGGGCGCCAAGTGCAGGCCGACCAGGTTGGGCAACTTGTCGAGGATGATCGAGAACTTCAGGTCAAAGCTCAGGAAGAAGCCGGCAAACAGGGCGAACAGCGCCGCCCAAGTAAGGTACAGCCGTGTGCGAAAGCCCAGCAGGCGCTGCAGCAAGGGGGGTCTGGACGGTGTCATCGGCTGATATCGGCGCCAATCCATTTTTGCGACAGCGCGCTCAAGGTGCCGTCCTGTTTGAGCTGGGCAAAGACCTCACGCACCTTGCTGTCCCACGCCGCGTCGCCTTTCTCGATGGCGACCGAGTTGGGCTCCGAGTACAGCGGCTCGCCGGCCAGCTTGAAGCGCTTGTCTTCGGTCAGGCGCGGCTGGGCGGTAACCAGGTTGGTGAGGATGGCATCCAGGCGCACGCCGGCACCCAGGCCGAGGTCCTGGAAGGCGACGTTGTCGGTGTCGTACGGGGCGATCTGCACATTCTCGAACGGGTACTGCAACGGCGTGTCTTCGGCACCTTCGATCACCAGGTTCTTGTTCAGGTAGCTTTCGTAACTGGAGGCGCTGGTGAGGCCGACTTTCTTGCCGCTCAGGTCCTTGGCCGTGTGGATGCGCTCGTCCTTGGCATTGACCACGATCACCGCCGGCGAGGCGTAGTACTCCACCGGGAAATCAAACACTTCGGCGCGGGCTTTGCTCGGGGTCATCGAGCAGATGCAAATGTCGTAGCGCCCGCTCCAGCGGCCGGCGGCGATCACGTCCCATGAGGGCGTCTCCAGGCGCAGCTTCACGCCCAGTTTCTGTGCCACAGCCTTTGCCACGTCAACGTCGAAGCCACTCAGCTGGTTCTGGTCGTTGAGGAACGAAAATGGCGGGTAGCTTTCCATCAGCACGCCCACCAGCTCTTTTTTCTGCTCGATGCGATCCAGCGTGGCGCCACCGAAGGCTTGGGTGCAAGTCGCCAGCGTCAGCAGGCCCAAGGCCAACAGGGGTTTAAGTTTCACGAATGACACCTTTAGAAAAAAGAGTTGTGATGCAGCGAATTCAGCGTATTAAATAGTTATAAAAACGACTCTCATAGTGAGTTATTTTCATAAGCTTATGAGTAAAAAGCATATGGGCGCAGAAACAGTGATTCTCGATGGTGGCATGGGCCGTGAACTGCAACGCCGTGGCGCGCCGTTCCGTCAGCCGGAGTGGTCGGCTTTGGCGTTGAGCGAGGCGCCGCAGGCGGTGGAGGCGGTGCATGCGGCTTATATCGACAGTGGCGCGAACGTGATCACCAGCAATAGCTATGCGGTGGTGCCGTTTCATATTGGTGAGCTTCGATTTGCGGCTGAAGGCCAAGCCTTGGCGGCTTTGGCGGGTGAGTTGGCGCGGCGGGCGGTGACGGCCTCGGGTAAACATGTACGGGTGGCCGGTTCGTTGCCGCCGTTGTTTGGCTCATATCGCCCGGATTTATTTGAAGCGCAGCGTGTATCCGAGTTACTCACACCGCTGGTGCAAGGCCTGGCGCCTCACGTTGACCTGTGGCTGGCGGAAACCCAAAGCTCGATTGTCGAAGCGCGGGCGATCAAGGCCGGTCTGCCTCAGGATGGCAAGCCGTTCTGGCTGTCGTTTACCTTGAAGGACGAAGACACCGACGAAGTACCACGGCTGCGCTCCGGCGAGCCGGTGGCGGACGCGGCCGAGGCGGCTGCGCAGTTGGGCGTGCAGGTGCTGCTGTTCAACTGCAGCCAGCCGGAAGTGATCGGCGCGGCGATTGATGCTGCGCGCCAGACCTTTGAGCGACTGGGCGTAGCGATCCAGATCGGTGCCTACGCCAATGCCTTCCCTCCGCAGCCCAAGGAAGCCACGGCCAACGATGGCCTCGACCCGTTGCGCGACGACCTCGACCCACCCGGCTACCTGCACTGGGCCGCTGATTGGCAGGCGCGCGGTGCCAGCCATCTGGGCGGTTGCTGCGGGATCGGGCCTGAGCATATTGCGGTGCTGGCCCAGAAGCTGGGGTAGTTGGCCAACGCAACTGCAAATGTGGCAGGGAACCCGTTCCCTGCCACAGGCATCATGCGTCGTCTGGGAGGGTCAGGCCCGGCACTGCGCCAGGGTTTTCAACTGGCCCGATCCCGTCTGATTGGCTTCTGATAACCATGCCTCGAAGCCTGCGCCAATCGCCGCCCATTCCGCGTCGATGATGGAATACCACGCGGTGTCCCGGTTCTGCCCCTTGACCACCATGTGCTGGCGAAACACACCTTCAAAGCTGAACCCCAGGCGTTCGGCCGCGTATTTGGAGCGGGCGTTGGCGTTATTGCACTTCCATTCCAGGCGGCGGTAGCCCTGTTCGAAGGCATGCCTGGCCAGCAGGTACACCGCCTCGGTGCTTTTCGGTGAGCGCTGCATCGGCGCCCCGAAGGTGACGTGGCCGATCTCGATACGGCCTTGGGCCGGGACAATGGACATCAGGCTGAGGATGCCTTGGACCTGACCGCTGGCGCGGTCGATCACGCTGAAAAAATACGGGTCGCTGTGAGCTGCGTGATTATTCAACCAGTCATTGAAGGCGCTGCGCTCAGGGAAAGGGCCGTAAGGCAGGTAGTCCCACAGTTTCGGGTCGGCACCGGGGCCTTGAAGCGCTTGGAACAGATCGTCGGCATGGCGCGCCGGGTCGAGTTTTTCCAGGCGGATAAAGCGTCCTTCCAGCACTTGCACGGTAGGCGCCGGGACGCCTTTCCAGTCGGCGGGGGAAATGGGCATGCTGCGCTCCTCAAAGGCCTTTGCGAAATTGGATGAAACCTGGGCGTTCGGCGATGCGTTCATACAGCTGGATCGCCGTGGCGTTAGTTTCGTGGGTCAGCCAATGGACCTTGCAGCAACCATCGGCCTTGGCGGTGGTGTAGACGAATTCGATCAACTGACGACCGACGCCGGTGCCGCGTTGAGCGGGGTCCACCAGCAAGTCCTGCAGGTAGCAGGAGTTTTCAATGCTCCAGTTGGAGCGATGGTAGATGAAGTTGACCATACCCACCGCCTTGCCGTCCTGCCAGGCCAGCGCCGAATGGGTCGGCTCATTGGCGTCGAGCAAACGCTGCCAGGTGCTTTGGCTCACCGCGTCCGGCAGTTCGGTGTTGTAGAACTTCAAATACGCTTGCCACAACGGCAGCCAGGCGGCGTGGTCGGCAGCAGTCACCTGGCGGATGTCGGTCCGGTTCATTCTGAAACTCCTTGGGGAATAAAGCGCGCGAGGGTCTGGTCACGCACGTCCGGGCTTGCGGCCAGGCCTTCGCGAACGCCGGCAACGTCGGCCGCGCTGCGGTTCTGGCTGAGTTTGCGCTTGCCGATCAGGCGGTCGATCGGCAGGGCGAAGCCGACGATGGCCCTGAGCATGCCGTCGATGTAGTCGGCCGGGGCGTCGCTGACTTTCCACGGTTGGCTGCGATTGCCTTCATGACGGTCGGTGAGGGCACTGACCAGCTTGAGCAAGCGTGCGGCATCGGTGAACACCTCGGCCTTGCCGTAAGCGTGCACGGCGATGTAGTTCCAGGTGGGCACCACTTTGCCGTGCTCGGCCTTGGCCGGATAAAACGCCGGGCTGATGTAGGCTTCGGCGCCGGCAAAGATCACCAGGGCGTCGCTGCCATTTTGCAGCGCTTGCCACTGTGGGTTGGCCTTGGCCAGGTGCCCATAGAGCGTGCCGTTGGGGCCTTCATCGGGGTTGAGCAACAGCGGCAGGTGGCTGGCTTGCAGGCCCTGTTCGCCAAAGGTTACCAACTGCGCCAAGCGGGTGTGCTGGATCAGTTGCTGGATTTCGGGCAGGTCATCGAGGGCAAAGGCACGCGGTGTGTACATGGAGATTTTCCTTGGCGAATGCCTGCATCCTAGGCAGGCTATTGGTTCGTTGTAAGAGCCATCTAGGGTCAATTTCATAGGTCCAATATGCCGCCTGTTTTGCCGCCGATGTCATTCAACCCCGCCGGAATCGAGCTGGATCGCTGCCAAGGTCTGACTCGCCAGCTGTATGACGCCTTGCGCCAGCGGGTGCTGGACGGGCGGCTGGTCAGCGGCACGCGCTTGCCGGCTAGCCGTGATTTGGCGGCGGCGTTGTCGATTTCGCGCAACAGCGTGGTGCGCGCTTACGACCAGCTCTACGCCGAGGGCTTTATCGAGAGCCGGGTCGGTGATGGCACCTATGTAGCCCAACTGCCCACCGCAAAAAAACTATCCACAAAACTGTCCACAGGGTTTTCAACAGGCTTATCCCCAATCTTATCCACAAACGCGGCGAATTTGCCGGAAAATCTGGATGACGAAGTTATCCACAGTGCCGGTGTCGAGCGGATAAAAACCAACCACCTGTCTCAGCCTCCATCGGGTCCGCCACGGGCATTTCGCGTGGGCGTACCGGCGTTCGATCTGTTCCCGTTCGAGGTGTGGGCCAAGCTGAATGGGGCGTTCTGGCGCAAGCCGGATCTGGAGCAACTCTGTTACGGGGACCCGGCTGGCGATGCTCGCTTGCGCGGGTTGATTGCCGCTTACCTGCGCAGCTCACGTGGCTTGCAATGCACGGCTGAACAAATAGTGATCACCAGCGGCGCGCAGCAGGCAATCAGCCTTTGTGCACAGTTGCTGGTAGAGCCTGGCGATGCAGTGGCAGTGGAAAACCCCGGTTATCGTGCTGCCGGCCATGCGTTCGCCCTGGCCGGTGGGCGACTGCACGGAGTACCGGTGGACAACGAGGGTATCGACTGCCAGGTACTCAATACCCTTGCCGATTGCCGCGTGGCTTATGTCACGCCTTCCCATCAATACCCGCTGGGTGTGGTGATGAGCCTGGCCCGACGCCTGGAACTGCTGGCCTGGGCCGAGCGTACGGGCGGCTGGATCATCGAGGACGACTACGATGGCGAGTACCGCTACAGCGGCGCGCCCCTGTCGCCCTTGGCGGCCCTGGCTCGCAGTGGGCGGGTGCTGTATGTCGGCACGTTCGGCAAAGTAGCGTTCCCGGCCTTGCGCCTGGGTTATCTGGTATTACCGCCGGGGCTGGTGGACGCCTTCTCCCGGCGCCGTGCCGTCGACATGCGCCACTCGGAAGTCAGCACCCAGGCGGTGATGGCCGAATTCATGGCGGCCGGGCACTTCCAGCGGCATATCCGCCGTATGCGCCGGGCTGCCTTGAGCCGGCGCAACGCGTTGCTCGCGGGTTGGCCGGACGGGTTGGGGGGTATCGGCGAACTGCCCAGCGTGGCCGCTGGGCTGCACCTGACCGTGCGGGTGGAGACATTGGCGCGCGAACAGCAACTGCTCGCCCAGGCCCGTGAGGTGGGGGTGGAAGTCAACGGCCTGAGCAGTTACTGGCTGCCCCAATCAAGCACGCCGGTTGACCAGCGCGCTGGCCTGGTGATGGGGTTTGCCGCCGTGCCGGAGGTGGAAATTGCACTCGCGCTCAAGCGTCTGCGCGCCGCATGGCAGTCCGGATAATTAACTACCGTCTGGCCGGGTGAAGAGGCCAATACCGTGAGGGCTTCCTGTGTCTTTGCTCTAGGTAGACGATCATGCCCGACCCACTTTCCCCACCCCCCGTTGTCGATGCGCTGCAGTTGCGCACCAGCCAGTTGTTCGCTTTACGCCCCACCCTTGGCACTTTAGGCATTACTCAGGCCCAGCTCGATGCCGACCCGGAGGCGGTGCTTGAGTATTACGCCGAGCAGTTGATCGAGTTCTTCTGCGCGCCCGGCCCGGCGTCGGAAACTCGCTGGCGCGAGTTATCGCAGATGCTTGCACAGCAGCTGCGTAAGGTTCTGCGCAAGCAGGCAGATCCCGTCATCCGCAGGCTGCTCCAGGCTGTGCTCGCGTTTCCCGACAGCGGCGAGCGGACCTCCACGATTGAGGCCTATGGCGTTCAACGGCACAACGACCTCGCATTGGCGATCGTGGGGGCCGGTACAACGCTGATCTACTCCGTGAGACATGGCCTTGAGGTTTTTACGTCTGCTCAGCAGGCCGAGGTGTTGGTAGACGCTGAGCGGCTTGAGCATGACGTCTTCGAGGGCTGGGCGCTGTGTGGGCTGGAAGCGGCGTTGCAACGTATCGATGCGATTGACCTCAGTGAAAGCCCGCGCCTTGAGCCTCTGGATCGACAACTGGCCTGGGCGACCCGGTTCCGTGATTTCTTCGAGCAGGACCCCGAGCCGCAGGGGCTGCGTGAATCGTTACCGTCCTGGCTGAAAGAAGCCTCGCGCGTGGGGCGATTGGCTTACAGCAGGCTGTTGGTGAGAACCGCCTGGGCCTATCAGAAATATTGCGCCCGCGCCCAGCTCGACGACCTGCCGGAGGACGACGCCGCGCACCAAGCCTGCTTCGCTCGGGAAATGGCCATGGACCTGTGCAAGGTGGCGTTGGAATACAGTCTTCAAGGTCTGGCGGGGGTTACGCTCGAGGGTTATTACCGGCTTCGCGCAGCCGTGAGAACTTACGCGACCCATCGTCACGTGCAGGGCGAGCCGATGGTGTTCAGGCGGTTGGCGGATGAGTCAGACTACCTGATCGGTGCTGGGAGCGATGAGGTCGGCCCCTGGTTGGTGTTTCGGCCGTGGTCGGCACAGGTCTTCCAACAAGTGATGACTGCCCCTGCATCTGGCGCGGTGTTGTCCCAGCCTTTCGCTGAAATGTTCTTGACCCGCAAGATGCTGCTCGCAAGCCCCTTCAAGGCGCAGGTTACGCAAAATGCTCAAGTACCCTGGCGCGACGGCGTTCGCTGGATGCGGCAGGTGGCCCTGCTGCTGGTTTATCCCGCCAGGCCGCAAGGCCAGGAGCCTGCGCCGCCACACCCGCGCGTCAAGCGGCTGGATGCCGCGTGGGCGGGGGCACGGCAGGTGCTTTCGGCAGCCCAGCAGCATCAATTGGCGGCGATAGGACACCCGTCAAAGGTAGGCGAGATGATTCATGAGGGGCTCCATAAAGGTCTCCACCTCTTCGATAACGGGCTCGTCTACAACAAGGACGAGAACCACTTCTACGTGCTGTCGCACATTCGTATCAGCCCTGTCTTTAATATCAACAGCCCGGTCTACCAGGTGGTCGACCGGCCGCAAAAACCCGCAACCCTGGGGCCCGACATCAGCCGTAATGACCAAGGTCAGTGGGACATCCGCCGGGTGCCGCGGCTCAAGCGCGATGTGCGTGGGCTGAGTGTGCGTGGGCGTAGAGCTTTCGATGCAGGCCAGGCCTCACTGGCCCGGGCCCACCAGGCGGAGGCCGAAACCCTGCGCCCCGGCACGCCACCGGTTGCAGCAGAGGAGCAGTTCGAGCAACTGGCGCGGGGGTTGGACGACGCTGCCCGTGTGCTTGCGCAATTCACCCAAGGCCGCAGCAATGAGGACTGCGTTGCCTTGATCAGCCAATTGCGGGTCACTGCCGTTCAGTTGCGCAGCAAAGGTCATCGCCTGCGCATCGATATGATCCGCACCAGCCAGACCCCAACCGTTGGCGATGTGGAATACCTGCTGGGGCAACGTGCGATTTGTATCCGCCGGATCAATGGCCGGGTGCCGGAAACCATCGACGGCACGGTGGACTATCTGCAGGAATACGAAGTACTGGACGTGATGGGCGGCTATCGGCCCCTGTGGTACGCGCACTTTCATTACCCCTTGCTGCACACACCGCCAGACCAGCCCTCCAAGGCGCACCTGAAATTAGCCGCGCAGCGCAAAATGGGCCGCGTCTTTGAACAGGCCGAACGCAGCGCCGGGCGCCACTCGCAGGTCTACCGTGGGCCGATCGGCACACCCTCCGGGCGGCGCATTTTTCTGGATGTGATGTAACACCCACCGGAGCGAGCGACCTCGCTCCGGTGGGCCTTGCCACTGCGTGATCAAGTACCGGATTTGATCTTGGTCCAGGCGCGCGTCCTGGCGCGTTCGGCATCACGCGCCAGGGGTTTCAAGGTGTAGAGCGTTGCCATCGCCGCCTCGGTCGGGTACAGGTTGGGGTTGTTGCGAATGGCTGGGTCGACGTGTTCGGTCGCGTCCTTGTTCGGGTTGGGGTAGCCGACGAAATCACTGATCGGCGCAATCACCTGGGGTTGCAGCAAGTAGTTGATGAAGGTGTAGGCGTCTTGCGGGTTCTGCGCGCCTTTGGGAATGGCGAGCATGTCGAACCAGATCGGTGCGCCTTCTTTGGGCAGGCGCATGTCCACGGTGACGCCGTTCTTGGCTTCCTTGGCGCGGTTGGCGGCCTGGGAAAAACTGCCCGAGTAACCCACGGCCACGCAAAGATCGCCGTTGGCGATATCGGCCATGTACTTGGAGGAGTGGAAGTAGGTGATGTACGGACGGATTTTCATCAACAGGGCTTGTGCCTTGTCGTAATCCTTGGGGTTGCTGCTGTTGGGGTCCAGGCCGAGGTGCTGCAGGGCCAGCGGCAGGATTTCCGACGGCGAATCCAGGAAGGCGACGCCGCATTGCTTGAGCTTGCTGATGTTCTCTTCCTTGAAGATCAGGTCCCAACTGTCCACCGGCGCATCGGGCCCCAGTGCCGCCTTGACCTTGTCTGGGTTGAAGCCGATCAGGATGGTGCCGTACATGTAGGGCACGGCGAATTTATTGCCGGGGTCGTTGGCTTCGATCAGCTTCATCAGCTTGGGGTCGAGGTGGTTCCAGTTGGGAAGCTGGCTGCGATCCAGGGGCTGGAAGACGCCCGCTTCGATCTGCTTGGCCAGGAACACGTTGGACGGCACCACCACGTCATACCCGGAGTTGCCGGTGAGCAGCTTGGCTTCCAGGGCTTCGTTGGTGTCGAAGATGTCGTACACCAGTTTGATCTGGGGGTTTTGTGCCTTGAAGTCCTCAAGGGCCTTGGGCGTGATGTAGTCGAACCAGTTGTAGACCTTGAGGGGTTTTTCTTCGGCCTGCGTCGCGCCGCTCAATACGGCGGCGCACAGGGCCAGGGTGGTGAGCATCTTCATTGGGCGGCTCCTGCTTGTTCGAAACCTTCGAGGACGTTGACGGCGTTGATACCGATTTCTTCGACGGCGTAGCCGCCTTCCATCACGAACAGCGTGGGCCTGCCAAGACGCGCGATGCGCTGACCCATCGCCAGGTAATCCGGGCTGTCGAGTTTGAATTGCGAGATAGGGTCGTCTTTGAACGTGTCCACTCCCAGGGACACCACAATGACGTCGGCATCAAAGCGTTCGGTCTCCTGGCACGCCGCTTCGAGCGCGGCGCTCCAGGTGTCCCAGCCGGAGCCGGCCGGCAGCGGGTAGTTAAAGTTGAAGCCCTCGCCAGGCCCTTCTCCCAGCTCATCGGCATACCCCAGGAAAAACGGGAACTCAGCCTCCGGGTGGCCGTGGATGGAGGTGAAGAGCACATCGCTGCGGTCATAGAAAATCGACTGGGTGCCGTTGCCGTGGTGGTAATCCACGTCGATGATCGCGACTTTTGCATGGCCCTGGTCGAGGAACGCCTGGGCTGCGATGGCGGCGTTGTTCAGGTAGCAATAACCGCCCATCAAATCACTGGCTGCGTGATGCCCGGGCGGGCGGCACAGGGCAAAGGCACTGCGGGCGCCTTGCTGGATCGCCTGCTGCGCGGTGAGCGCTACCTGTGCCGCGCTGTAGGCGGCTTGCCAGGTACCGGCGGTAATCGGCGCACCGCCGTCGAAGCTGTAGTAACCCAGTTGGCCATGCAAGCTGGTGGGCAACACCCGACGCAGGGTGCGGGCAGGCCAGGTATAGGGCAGCAGGTCGCCGTCCTGGCCGTATTCGGTCCAGCGGGCCCAGGCGTTTTTGAAAAAATCCAGATAGTCGCAGCTGTGGATGCGTTGCAGCGGGGCCAGGCCGAAGTCCTGTGGTGCCTGCACCGGTCCCAGGTCACGGTCCTTGACCCGTTGCAGCACATGGTCGGCGCGCGACGGCATTTCAAAGCAGGGCATCAATTGCCCATCCATCAATTCGCAGCGTCCGTGGTGTAGATGGTGATCGTCTGAATAGATCGTCAGCATGGGGGCTCCCGCAGGCGTGTTGTTGTGCCTTCAAGTGTTGCGGTGCGGGGGCGGCCAAGAGAATGGCAGGAGCGGCCAGAAGGGGATAAATGTGGCCAAAGACTTTGACCGTAATTCGCCCGCTAATGGCGCATCAGGCTGGGCGCGACCCCACTCCAGCGCATAAACGCGTGGCGAAAGCTTGCGGTCTCGCTGAAACCCAATTGTTCGGCGATCTTGTAAATGGGCCATTGCCCTTGTGCCAGCCATTGCTTGGCCTGCTCAAAGCGCAGCTCGTCGAGTAATTGCTGGTAGCTGCAACCTAACGCATGCAGATGCCGGCGCAGGGTTCGTGCGGAACAGTTCATCTGCGCCGCCAAGCCGTCCAGGCCGGGCGCGGCGTGCAGTTGCTCGGCCAGCAACTGGCGCACGCGGTTGAGCCAGGCCTGGCGCCCGGTGAATTCGGAGTTCTGTTTGCGGCAGCGTTCGGCCATCGCCCGATGGGTGATGGCATCGGCCAGGGGCAAGGGTTGTTGCAACCACTGGGCGTCGAACGCAAAGCCGGTGTGCCGTGCGTCAAACTGCAAAGGGCAGTCGAAACGCTCCGCGTATCGCGGGTGGTAGGCGGGTGCCGGGTAGTCGAAACGCGCTTCACGCAACGGCAGCGGGCCGCCGAGCAAGTCATCGCAAATGACTTTCATCGACACCAGGCAAAACTCCACATTGAACGCCGCCAGCGCGGGATTTTCCCGATAGTCGCCGGCGGTCAGCCAAATCTGTTCGCCGTCTTCCACCAGGCTGAGTTCAAAAAGTGTTCCCAACAGCGCCGGGTAGCGTAGCGCCAGACGCAAAGCGTCACCTAAGGTGGCACTCGTCAACAGCGCATAACCGAGCAGACCGTAGGACGACACGTGCATGCGCTGGCCCAGTTCCAGGCCAATGTCCTGGCGCAGGGCTACGGCATTGGCGCATACGCGCATCTCCTGGCAGGTGGTGATGCGCGTGTCGGCGCGGCGCAGGTCTGCTATGCCAATGCCGCTGCCGGCCAGTAATACCTCGGCCGGCTGCCCCTGGTCCTTGAAGGTCGTCAGGACCAGAGATACAGCGTTGAGGGTCGTGAGGTGTGAATGCAGCATGGGGACACCCGCGCGAAGAAGTGCACTGGCGCAGCAAATTGCATGCCGTGCCCGTGGTGGCGATTAACGACTGGACTCGGATTTTGGGCGCTCGAAAAACAGCTCACGGGCTTGCTGCAGGCTGATCTCGCTGCGGTAGTAGGCCACGGCTTGTTGATGGTTCAAGCCTTTGGGCGAGTCGGCGGCGGCGCCCTGGCTGTGCTCGGCTGGAGTCTTCAGGCGTGCAGATAACATCGACTTGTCCGGTGTCCAGTTGGCACTGTAGTGAAAGTGGGCATACCAGAGCACTTCGCGCGTCACGCGGTCGCTGATGGTGTACTCATCCAGATAGTCAGGCGTGTGGGACTTGATTCGACGGCGGTTCACGGTTTTCTTGATGGCGATCGTATTGTGTTGTTTAAGCCACTGCACCCCTGTCACGGTAGGAGGAGACAACTTGAGCGCCCTTTGCACCAGTTGATTACTCTGCTGATAGAGCTGGGCCAACGCGCTATCAATCGCTTTGGTCACCTCGCTCGCGGGAAGCGCCATGGCGTCGCTCTCTGTGATGTTATGTTGAGTCAGTGCCTGCTCGATGGCATTGCTTGCCTTCTCCAATCGCTGTGCGTGTTTGTGGTACAGATACTCGATCCCAAAGGGCTCACGATCGGCGAGGTTGCTGTGGGCACGGGCACGCGCTTGAAAGGCGGGCAGCCCATCGAGCAATGCCTGGCCCTGATTGATGGTCAACTGCAGATCCACCTCAGCCGGTTCGGCGGAAGGGGATGGGGCTCTTTCGTGAAGTACCCAGACACCCTTGGATTTTTCATGGTAAGTGGCGAGGATCTGATGGGTCAGCGGTGAGCGAATATCCACCAGGCCGGTTTCCAGCCCGACTTCGTTCAAGCGCGGCTCACCGATCAGCAGGCCACCGTAGCGAGTGTGGATAAACTGTTTCAACGGGCGTGGCGGGGTCGAGGGCGGGGTCGGTCGGCTCCTGAGCACTCCGCGCTCGGCACTCAATACCCCGAGGTTCCTCGCGGCGCGCCGCTGGAAGCCACTCAGCTCGCCGCGCAACTCCTGCAACTGGTCGGTGATGGCGTGCGCGGAGTACTCCACGGGAAAATCCTGCAGGCGTTCGTCCAGCAGTTGAAACTGCTCGACCAGGTTGCTCAAGGTGTCAAAGCGTTCATCCAGGCGTCGATCGCTGCGCTCCTCCAATGTATCGCGCAGGCATTGGATTGCGACATCCGCTGTGTCGATGATGTTGTCTATTTCCGACCAGGCCTCGGGAGCTGTCTGCAAGGTGTCCTTGGGCAGGCACAGGTTGCGGCTGAGCGACACGCGAATGGCCTTCAGGTCGTCAACGCTGTAGACCGGCATCGAGCTCTTGAGGGTATCCAGCAAAACGGCACCGTCCCTGGCCAGGCTTTTGAGCTCCCGGAATCGGCCGTGCATGTATTCCAGCTGTACAAGCAATGCGCCGGTCAGCTCGCGCATCTCACGGAAGTCTTCAATCGGGCGCTCCATGGACACCACAGCCTGGCGTTGCAGCTGCTCATGCACGATGCGCCATTTGGGTGTGAAGCGCGAAAGGATTTCGCTCAGCGTAGCCTGGGTCAATCGGGCCTGGGCCTTGATGTAACTCAAGGCTTTTGGCGCGTATTGCGCCGTGGGTTCATGCACGTTCATTTCCTTGAGCATCTGCAACGCCGTCTCGTATTCCGTGCGTTGGGTTTGCAGGGTCTGCAGATAAGCCTGGCGCAATGCTTGCGTTGATGTGGAGGGCTGCGCATCCATCGCCTGGCGCGCGTTCTGCAACGCCTCCTGGTTGGCTTTTTTCTGGCTTTCGAATATTTCCAGCTGCCGACGTAGCTCCTCTGCTTTTTGTCGGGCCAGCGCGCGGGCTTTGGTACTCATGAGTTTGGGGCTGCCTCCCCGAAGGCGCAGGCGCGTATCGATGAACCATTGACCCTTGCTGTTGTGAACCAGCGGAGGGCCAGTACGCGAAGGGTTTCGAGCGTCGACAATCAGCACGGTTTCGCCTTCATCCACTGTGACCTGGAACCAGCGTTCGCCTACTGGCGCATACCAATGCTGGCCGCCGCGATACAGGTCTTGCCACGGGCCTGCCTCGTGGTGCGCCTCGCCCAACGTGTCAGGCTTGCTCACCTTGAAACTGTCCAGCACGGTTGCCAGGCGCGGCGGTGCGCGATTGATCGCGCCGCTGACGATCAGGGGCTGGTCATGTACGGCGAGTGCCTCTGCCGAAATCGTCGGCTGCTGGCTGGTTGTCACAGGTTCCGGGGCGGCTGGTGGCCGTGGTGCGGGCGTCGGTTCGTTGCGCACTGAACCCGCAGGGGCGCTGCGGCTGGCACTGTGCAAAGTGATGGCCATGCCGATGTTCAGCAGCAAGTCGGTAAGTGCGGTCCAGGTGGAGTCCTGCTCAGGATGGGCGCGGGTCTCCACCACCACTTGTAACTCATCCATGATCTGCCAGATCCAGGCGGCGATGCCCACGGTACGCGCGAGGAATGGCAAGGCCAGATTGAAGGTCATCCAGCCGGTGCGTTTGAACGTGGCCCAGCGGGCTTCGGCATTGGACACCGATTGCCGGTCGGCGAGGGTGACCATGGCATTGGCATTGGCGTGGTAGAGCGTCTTGAACTGGTCATCGGTGATCGTGGCCTGGCCCAGAAGCACCGGCCCGCCCATCGTCCAAACCTTGAAGGGGTCGACCATGAAATCGACCACGGCCCAGGGCGAGGGCAGGTCGCCAGGGAATACATAGCGGGCATAGTCAGTGCTCACCGTATCGGGCAGCCAGGCCAGTACGGATTCGCGCAGGTTTACTGATTGCTGCAGGGCATAGAGCAAGTTGCTGGGCGAAGGGAACTGCGACAGGGGGTTGTCGAGCAACGGCCGATACAACAGGCATGGACCGGCGGCCGGGTCCTGGGGACCGATCACGAACATATTGGCGACCTTATCCGGCGTTTTATCTGCTCGGCGAGTCGGCACAAACGCCAGTGGGCGGATCACGATGGGTTGGCCCTGCACTTGCCGGTCACTGGGCTCGGCGCGCATGACGGCTTTCACGTAGGCGTAGCCTTGCTCATCAATGGCGCTTTCGCCGCGTATCTTGCATTGCAATGCCAGCAACGGCAGTTGAATGCGCAAGTGCTCGGCATAGAGCCGCTGGCGGCGATCCGCCTCCTGTGGGTGCGCCAGCAGTTTTTCCTTGATCAGTGCCGGGTAGGTATTCCCGACATCCACCCGGCTGATCAGGCGTTCCAGGTAGTTGACGGTGAACCATTGCGGCAGCACCAGCGTGATGTGATAACGCAGGGACTTGTTCCCTAATGGCAGGGCGATCAAGTTCTGCAGGGCAAGCTCCGGCAGGGTGAATGCTGTGGTCTCTATTTTTCCGGGGACGGTGAACAGGCCCCAGACCACAGGGCTGCGCACCACGATTTCGACGCCATCGAGCCACCGCGCATCAGCGTCGGGGTGATCCTTGAGCATTTCGGCTTTCAGCCGTTCAAGGGTGTACGCGTGAAGAGAGCTGATGCCTTCGTCATAGCTGCGGCCTTCGTTGGCACTGTGCAGGGTTGCCAGGTCCTTGAGGTGTCGGGCATAGGCATCCTGGTCAGAGATGGAGGCGCTGGTCAGCCAGTCGGGCAGGGCGTGTACGTATTCCTGCAAGGGCCGTGTGCTGCGTTTGGAACGCGGTGCCGGCGGCTGCGCAGGGCGGTTGCGAGGCGTGTCCGGCGTGCCCAGATCAGAAACGTCGATGGCGCCGATATCCTTGACCTGGATGCTGATCAACGCGCAGGCCAGATAATCGAAAAAATCTCCTTGCGGTTCGACGAGGCGCCACCGCTGCTTTTTATTGGCCACCGTCAGCATTGGCAGGTCTTGGCCCAGCGCTTCCAGCGAAAGGTATTTCTTGAACCCCGAGAACAGTGACTGGGTGAGAATGACTTCGGCCCCATTCTGGTTGCCGATCAGGACGCTGATCAAGTAATCATCCACATGGCTGGCCTTGCCGTCGGCATCGACTTCGTCGATATCAATCACATAAGCGCGAGGGGCATCAAAGGTCTCGCGCTTGCGTGTCGCGGCATCCGGCGTCTGGAACAGTTGACGCGCCATAAAGCAATCGTCTTCCGTCAAGCCAGGCACTTGGTTGATGTTCCAGAAGTCGCGCAACATGATCGACAAGCTGTGCCAACGTGAACCGCCGCTGTTCTCGATGCTGTTCCAGTAGTCCAATTGCGCTTGTTGATAAGCCCGCAACATTATCGGGGCCAGGATGTTCATCGCACCGGCAATATCGAGGATACGCACCGGCAGGTGCACCGCAGGCTCAACGATCGGCAACTGGGCCAAAAAATGTTGGCCTTCGAGGTAGAGCATCGGCAGGGCAAATACCGCCTGCACCACGAGAATATCGGTGAGCACCGCATAATCACGGCCAACGGGGATGACCTGGCCATCTTTGACATCCCATGACGGGGTGCCAACCACGATCGTGTTCGGGTCCATATCCCAATCGGGATACAGCGTTTTCAACTGGGCGCGCAGCATTGTCGCGGCCACTTCGCGAAACGCGGGGCCGGTGCACATTTGCGCAATCAGCGCATCAATGAGCTCTGGGTCGGGCTCGGTGGAGAGAGATAGAGGCATGGCGCTTCCTGACAGGCGAGATAATGGCAAACGCTCCGGAAAAACCGGAGCGTTGCCATGCTAGGAAGCATCGCGTCAGGAGCGGTGGTGCTTATGTACGATGGGGGCCAGCCCTCAGCGCAATTCGTCGCAGAGGTCCAGTTCCACCAGGCGACGGACTTCGCATGCCTCGAGCCCGGCACCGATCAGTGCATTGAGCTTGCCGAATGTCGCCTCACGGGTCATGCCTCCGCCGGACAACACGCCGACGCCACGCAGGCGGCTGCCGGCTTCGTAGACATCCAGCTCCACGCCGCCTTCATGGCATTGAGTGATGGCAACGACCACGATTGCTTTGTCCTGTGCCCGTTGCAGGCTGGCCAGGAACGCAGGATTGTCACTGGGCCCGGTGCCGCTGCCGAAGCACTCGAGGATCAGCGCCTGGATACCGCTGTCGATCAGCGCATCCAATTGCACGGCCGCGATGCCCGGCACCAGCGGCAACACTCCAATGTTGGCCAGGGCCTTGGGCTGACGAAAATCCAGGGCCGCCGGAATGTCACTGGCCCGGGCCACGCCGCCATTGCGCTGCAACGCGGCAAACGGGTGGCGACCAAAGCTGCGGATCTTCGCGCAACGGGTCGGCGCCATCAGCGCGCCGTGGAAATACAGATGAACGCCGGGCGCCAGGCCTTCGCCCAAGGCTGCCAGCGCACCGCTGACGTTTTCCCAGGCATCGCTGTCCGGCACGCCGGCCGGCAGCATGGAGCCGGTGAACACCACAGGCGCCGGCAGCCCCAGCAGTTGGAAGCTCATCGCCGCCGCGCTGTAGGCAAGGGTGTCGGTGCCGTGCAGGATCAGCACGGCGTCGCAGCCGGCGTCCACTGCCTCGACCACGGCGGTGCGCAGGCGCTGCCAGTAAGCCGGGGTCATATTGGCGCTGTCGATCAGCGGGGACATTTCCCGGAAACGCCAAGCGGGCAATGGCTGGTTGCAAAGCTGTTCGCGCATGCGCGCTTCGAAACCGGATGCAGGCGCCAGGCCATTGGCGCTGGCCTGCATGCCGATGGTGCCGCCGGTGTAGAACACCATCACGTTGTTAGCTGATTGCATCAAGAAATCTCCTGAACGAAAAACGCCGCCGGGCCCAGAGCATGCCCAAGGCCGGGCGGCGTGTCATCTATCGGCTCTTATTACGCTTGGCGCTGCGCTTGAGCACTCAGTTCAGCCGCCGGGGCACTGTCCGGTTTCACCGGATTGGCCGGCCAGGCCTTGGGGTCCAGATCCAGATCAGGGAACTGGCTGGAATCGAACACCGGCGTCTTGATGCCCGCTGCCCGCTGATTGTCGTAGTCGTTCAGGATGCGCATGGCGATCTTGAACAGGAACGCCAGGGCGAACAGGTTGACGAACGCCAGCAGGGTCATGGTGATGTCGGCGAAGGCGAATACGGTGCTCAGGTTCTCGATCGAGCCCCAGAAAATCAGCACCAGCACCAGTGTGCGGTAGCCCATCAGCACCTTGCGGTTGTTGCCGACCAGGAAGCGCAGGTTACTTTCGCCGAGGTAGTAGTTGTACATGATCGATGTGAACACGAACAACGCCAGGGCTACCGAGATGAACATGCGACCCCAGTCACCCACTACGGCTGCCAGGGAGTTCTGGGTCAGCGCAATGCCGTCGCCTTCAAAGCCTGGGGTGTAGAAACCGGAGAGCAGGATCAGCAGCGCGGTGCAGGTGCAGATCACGAAGGTGTCGAGGAACACGCTGAACGCCTGGACCACGCCCTGGGCGATCGGGTGTTCTACCGAAGCCACTGCCGCCACGTTAGGCGCGCTGCCCAGACCGGCTTCGTTGGCGAACACGCCGCGCTTCACACCCATGATGATTGCGCTGCCCACCAGGCCGCCGAAGGCTTGGTCGAGGCCGAAGGCGCTCTTGACGATGGTCGCGAGCATGGCCGGCACGTGGTCGAATTGCAGCACGATCACGTACAGGGTTACTGCGATGTAGACCAGAGTCTTGACCGGCACCAGCAGGTCGGCAATCGAGGCGATTCGCTTGATCCCGCCGATGAACACCAGGCCCAGCAATACCGCGAGGGCAAGGCCGGTGTAGGTGGTGTCGAGGCCGAAAGCATTGTTCAGCGAGTGGGTCACGGCATGGGCTTGCAGGCCGTTGAAGGCAAAGCCGAAGGTGACCAGCAGCAGGAACGCCATCAGCATGCCCAGCCAGCGTTTCTGCAGGCCGTGCTGGATGTAGTAAGCCGGGCCGCCACGGAAGGTGCCTTCGGCGTCAGTGCGCTTGTACAACTGACCGAGGGAGCACTCGATAAAGCTCGACGACATGCCCACCAATGCGGTGACCCACATCCAGAACACGGCGCCCGGGCCACCCAGGGTCACGGCAATGCCGACACCGGCGATGTTACCGGCACCGACACGGCCGGCCAGGCTGAGCATCAGCGCCTGGAACGAGCTGAGTTGGTCGGAGCTGTTTTTCAGGCTGTCGCGAAACACCGAAAACATGTGGAAAAAGTGACGTAATTGAACGAAACGCGAGCGGATCGTGAAATAACCGCCGAGCCCGACAATGAGCACGATCAGTACTTTCCCTGAGAGGAAGTCGTTGATGACTTCGAGCATGGAGTGTTCCTCGCTGATTTTTCTAATGGCAAACGCAGGACGGTCCGGGCCTTCGCATAGCACCAGGCAGTGCGCGACGGTTCGATCCCAATCCTTTTGCGGGTGTTGTTATTCATGCGCTTTCGCGTTGCTTCGGGCCTCGTATCGATGGCCGTAGACGCGAAGAGGGGCGGCACTATACCTAGGCGAGCGGGATCCGTCTGCACGAGACGATTAAAGGTTTCAGCCGTGTGTCGGCTGGCAAGGAGGGTTTACAGGGCGATATTGGAGTTTTTATGGGCATCATTTCACAACCTTGAGACAAAAAAAGGGCCTGAAGAACGAGCCTTCAGGCCCTCAAAAGGTGAGAGGTGTCTAGTCCCTCAGCCTGGTGAGCGGTGCAACAGACACTTAGGCCTTCAAGGGGACCAAGCGTGGAGCAATCATGTTCTCGGGGCGCAGGATGTCGTCGAGCATGGCATCGTCGAGCAAGCCTTCCTCGCGCACCAATTCCAGCACGCCGCGGCCGCTTTCAAGGGCGACACGGGCGATACGGGTGGCGTTTTCGTAGCCGATATACGGGTTCAGCGCGGTGACCAGGCCGATGGAGTGCTCCACCAGCTCGCGGCAACGGGCTTCGTTGGCGGTGATGCCGGTGATGCAGTGTTCGCGCAGCATGTCCATGGCGCGTTGCAGCAGGCGGATCGAGTCGAAGATCTTGAATGCGATCAGCGGCTCCATCACGTTCAGCTGCAGTTGGCCGCCTTCGGCTGCCATGGTCAGTGCCAGGTCGTTACCGATCACTTGGAACGCGACCTGGTTCACGGCTTCCGGGATCACCGGGTTGACCTTGCCGGGCATGATCGAGCTGCCTGGCTGGCGTGCCGGCAGGTTGATTTCGTTGATGCCGGTACGCGGGCCACTGGACAACAGACGCAGGTCGTTGCAGATCTTCGACAGCTTCACCGCGGTACGCTTGAGCATGCCGGAGAACAGTACGAAGGCGCCCATGTCGGAAGTCGCTTCGATCAGGTCGGCGGCCGGTACGACCGGCTGACCGCTGATCACGGCCAGGCGTTGTACCGCCAGGGCCTGGTAGCGTGGGTCGGCGTTGATGCCGGTGCCGATGGCGGTGCCGCCCAGGTTGACTTCGGTGAGCAGTTCCGGCGCCAGGGTTTTCAGGCGGGCCAGGTCTTCACCCAGGGTGGTGGCGAAGGCGCGGAATTCCTGGCCGAGGGTCATCGGCACGGCGTCTTGCAGTTGGGTACGGCCCATTTTCAGGACGTGGCTGAATTCTTCACCCTTGGCGGCGAACGCCTGGATCAGGCTGTCGAGACTGGCCAGCAGCGCATCATGACCCAGCAGCAGACCCAGGCGGATAGCGGTCGGGTAGGCGTCGTTGGTCGACTGCGCCATGTTCACGTCGTTGTTAGGGTGCAGGTACTGGTACTCGCCCTTGTTGTGGCCCATGGCCTCCAACGCGATGTTGGCGATGACTTCGTTGGCATTCATGTTGGTTGAAGTGCCGGCGCCGCCTTGAATCATGTCCACCACGAACTCTTCGTGGAAATCGCCGCGGATCAGACGGGCACAGGCTTCGCTGATGGCAGCGTGCTTGGCTTCGCTGAGCTGACCCAGCTCGCGGTTGGCGTCAGCCGCCGCTTGCTTGACCATTGCCAGACCGACCACCAATTTCGGGTAATGCGAAATCGGAACGCCGGAGAGGCGGAAGTTATTCACCGCTCGCAGGGTCTGGATGCCGTAATACGCTTGGGCGGGTACTTCGAGTACGCCAAGCAGGTCTTTTTCGGTACGGAAAGATGCAGCGGAGGACATGACGGAAATCATCTCGATATGGACCCGGAACTGGCCGGAACGCTGCGAATGCTAGGCTTCCATAAGTTTTTGGGCCAATGCTGTTCAGCACTGACCCATGCACAAACGGCATAATGTGGATGTGACCCAGCTATGATGGCGGGCGTGTGTGCCAAAATGGTGCATACCCGTGGGAGGAAGTGATGAACCTTGAGAGCAAATGGCTGGAAGACTTCAGTGCCCTGGCGGCGACTCGCAGTTTTTCCCAGGCGGCGGAGCGGCGCTTTGTGACCCAGCCGGCGTTCAGTCGCCGTATCCGTAGCTTGGAAGCCGCGCTGGGCCTGACCCTGGTCAATCGCTCGCGTACGCCGGTGGAACTGACGGCGGCGGGGCAGTTGTTCCTGGTCACCGCGCGTACGGTGGTCGAACAGCTCGGGGAAGTGCTGCGCCATCTGCATCACCTGGAAGGCGGGCAGGGTGAGGTCATGCAAGTGGCAGCGGCCCATTCCCTGGCCTTGGGCTTCTTCCCGCGCTGGATTGCGCAATTGCGCAACGAAGGCTTGAACATTGCCACGCGGCTGGTCGCCACCAACGTCGGCGACGCGGTGCACGCCCTGCGCGAAGGTGGCTGCGATCTGATGCTGGCGTTCTACGACCCGGACGCGGCGATGCAGATGGATGCCGAAATCTTCCCCTCGCTGCATCTGGGCAACACCGAAATGCTCCCGGTCTGCGCCGCTGACGCCGAGGGCAAGCCACTGTTCGACCTGGAGGGCGAAGCCAGCGTGCCGTTGCTGGCCTACAGCGCCGGTGCTTTCCTTGGCCGTTCGGTGCACCTGCTGCTGCGCCAGCGTGCGCTGCGCTTTACGACGGTGTATGAAACCGCCATGGCCGATAGCCTCAAGAGCATGGCCCTGGAAGGCTTGGGCATCGCCTGGGTGCCGCAATTGAGCGTACGGGCGGAATTGGCCCGGGGCGAACTGGTCGTGTGCGGCGGCCCGCAATGGCATGTGCCGCTGGAGATCCGTCTGTATCGCTGCGCGTTGGTGCGCAAGGCGAACGTGCGGCTGCTGTGGCGCAAGCTGGAGGGGGGAGCGGCGCAGAATGCCTGAGACCAAAATTGTTCAAATTCGCGAGGGGGCTGGCATGACGGGGTGTCAGGTACTTATTTGTCACTGATACGCCGCTATCGGGAGCAAGCCCCCTCCCACAGGGTTTTGCGGTGTCTTGGACTGACTCGTAAGTCAATAAAGCCGCTGGTTTGCGCCGTAAGACAGATGGTCATTCCAGGGGCTGTTTATCTGCATTATTACGGTATACTGCGCGGCCTTCGGCCGGTCCAATCGGCCTGAATTTCGTACAACAAGCCACGCCGGTCTCCCGCGTGGCTTGTTGTTTTTTGACGCGCCCGCGGGCGCCCAGAGAGAAGAGGCACGACGATGAGTGCATTGGTTGGCGTGATCATGGGCTCCAAGTCCGATTGGTCCACCCTTAGCCACACCGCCGATATGCTGGAAAAACTCGGCATTCCCTACGAAGTGAAAGTGGTCTCCGCCCACCGCACTCCGGATTTGCTGTTCCAGTATGCCGATGAAGCAGAATCCCGTGGCATCGAGGTGATCATCGCCGGTGCCGGTGGTGCAGCCCACCTGCCGGGCATGTGTGCGGCCAAGACCCACCTGCCGGTGCTCGGCGTACCGGTGCAGTCGTCGATGCTCTCGGGCGTGGACTCGCTGCTGTCCATCGTACAGATGCCGGCCGGTGTTCCGGTGGCGACCCTGGCGATCGGCAAGGCCGGTGCGATCAACGCAGCCTTGCTGTCCGCCAGCATCCTGGGCGCCAAGCACCCGCAATTCCATGCGGTGCTGAAAAAATTCCGTGCTGAACAGACAGACAGCGTGCTGGACAATCCAGACCCACGTATCGCCTGAGGTTGTTGACGATGAAGATCGGTGTAATCGGTGGCGGCCAATTGGGCCGCATGCTGGCCCTGGCGGGAACGCCGCTGGGAATGGACTTCGCTTTCCTGGACCCGGCGCCGGACGCTTGTGCGGCCGCTCTTGGTGAGCACTTGCGCGCAGACTACAGCGACCCGGACCACCTGCGCCAACTGGCTGACGAAGTCGATCTGGTGACCTTCGAGTTCGAAAGCGTCCCGGCCGAAACCGTGGCCTTCCTGTCGCAGTTCGTACCGGTGTACCCGAGCGCCGAAGCGCTGCGTATTGCCCGCGACCGCTGGTTCGAGAAAAGCATGTTCAAGGACCTGGGCATTCCGACCCCGGCCTTCGCCGACATCCAGTCCCAGGCGGACCTGGACGCTGCCGTCGCCAGCATCGGCCTGCCGGCTGTGCTGAAAACCCGTACCCTGGGTTACGACGGCAAGGGCCAGAAAGTCCTGCGTACCGAGGCCGATGTGGTCGGCACCTTTGCCGAGCTGGGCAGCGTTGGCTGTCTGCTGGAAGGCTTCGTGCCGTTCACCGGTGAAGTCTCGCTGATCGCCGTGCGGGCCCGTGATGGTGAAACCCGCTTCTACCCGTTGGTGCACAACACTCACGACAGCGGCATCCTCAAATTGTCAGTGGCCAGCACTGACCACCCGCTGCAAGCCCTGGCCGAAGACTATTCCAGCCGCGTGCTCAAGCAGCTGGACTACGTTGGCGTAATGGCGTTCGAGTTCTTTGAAGTCGACGGTGGCCTCAAGGCCAACGAAATCGCGCCGCGTGTGCACAACTCCGGGCACTGGACCACCGAAGGCGCTGAGTGCAGCCAGTTCGAAAACCACCTGCGGGCGGTCGCCGGCTTGCCGCTGGGGTCTACGGCCAAGGTCGGCGAGAGCGCCATGCTGAACTTCATCGGCACGGTGCCTGCGGTTGAGCGAGTCATCGCTATCGACGACTGCCACCTGCATCACTACGGCAAGGCCTTCAAGGCGGGGCGTAAGGTCGGTCATGCCAACCTGCGCTGCAAGGATCGCGCAACGCTGCAAGCGCAGATCCTCAAGGTTGAAGCGCTGATCGCCGAACAATAAGCCCGGGATCGGCGGGAACCATTTGGGGGTCGCCGTCCTCTGATTGCAGGATGCCAAAGCCTGCTAGGCTTTGGCATAGTTCACCTAAATTCAGAGGGAAATGCCATGGGTATCATCGGAACCATCTTTATCGGCCTGATCGTCGGTCTGCTGGCGCGTTTCCTCAAGCCTGGCGACGACAGCATGGGTTGGATCATGACGATCCTGCTGGGTATTGCAGGTTCTCTGGTCGCCACCTACGGTGGTCAGGCCCTGGGCATCTACCAGGCGGGCCAAGGCGCAGGCTTCTTCGGTGCGTTGGTTGGCGCTGTCGTGCTGCTGGTTATCTACGGCCTGCTGAAAAAGAAATAATCCACGCGTTGAACCCTCTGCGCTGCGCAGGTGCAGAGGGTTAGAATGCTCGCCACTTTGTACTTGCCGAGCTTCCCCATGCGCCGACTTCTGTTAACGCTTCTCTTGCTGGGCTCCGGCCTGGCGCACGCTGGCGAACTGCCGGAAACCGACTGGCTCGACCTGATGCCGCTCTCGGATCAGAAAGCGCTCGAAGCCATGCCTGAAATCGACCACAACTCTCCCGAAGCACAAGGCACCTTCACCGACAAAGGTGGCTTGAAGCAGAGCAAAGGCTTGCCTGCGGTGATGTATTCGACCAAGACCGTGGCGGCCATGAACGGCAAGAACATCCGTATCGGCGGCTACCCCGTCCCGTTGGAAACCGACGCGAAGGGCCGCAGCACGTTGTTCTTCCTGGTGCCGTACCCGGGCGCCTGCATCCATGTGCCGCCACCACCGCCTAACCAGCTGGTGCTGGTGCGTTATCCCAAGGGGCTGAAGCTGGAGGATATCTACACGCCGCTATGGGTCACGGGCATGCTGAAGGTGGAGAAGGTGAATAACGACTTGGCGGATGCCGCCTATGCGCTGGATGCGGCGAAGGTGCGGGTCGTGAAGGAGTCGGATCTCTAAGCCACAACGCCTATCCCTGTGGGAGGGAGCAAGCCCCCTCTCACATGTTTTGTTTACAGGGTGATAGCGCTGAGGCTCACGCCCAAGGTGTGGCTTTCGCCGGGCGCCAGCTTCACCACATCATCCAGCACGTTGGCCGTCTCGATGCACAGCATGCCCGGCCAGCCGTCGTCGGCCATGTCGTCCAGCGCTTTGGCGCGCTCGGTCCACGGGTTCCAGATCACCGTGGACCTGGAGCCCTCGGCGGTCAGCTGGATGCGGCGCTGCCAGTCTTTATCGACAATATTCAGCTGCGTCGGGGTCTCGAGGTAGATGCGATCCGTCTCTGCAGTAAAGTGCAGCAGGCCGGATTGGGTTTTCTCGGCCCAACCGTCGGCAGTATCGATATACGCCAGGCCATCCAGGCCCTCGACCTGCACGTTTCGCACATCGCTGACAGCGAAGTAGGTGTGCAGTGCCTGGCTGAGGGTCACGGTGTCGGTGCCACGGTTATGGCTGGTCAGGCGGATATGCAGTTGGTCGTCCAGCAGCAGGCTCAACTTGAGGTCGACCTGATGGGGCCAGCCAGGGAAACCACCTGCCGGCGCCGGTAACACGAAGTCGACGCGCAGTGCATTGCCTTCGGCCTCGGCTGCGGTCAAGGTCCAGAGTGCGGTGCGCACAAAACCGTGAGCGCCAGCCGGCTGCTCGCTTTGACGCATCGCCTTCACGCTCTGCGGGTTGCGGTCGAATACACCAAACCACGGCCAGCACACCGGCACGCCGGTACGAATGCCTTTGCCTGTCTTGAACACCGCCTCAGGGTTCTGCCAGATCAGCGGCTGCTCGCCCTGGCGCTGATAACTGAAGATGTGCGCGCCCTGTTGGGCCACCATCAGTTCGGCGTCGTTGTGGCGGATGCGCCAGCAATCCAGCTCGTCCTGTTTCACGGCTTCAACGTGGGGCGTAGGCATGGCAATACTCTCAATGGGCAGGCAATGGGGCAATTGACCGTCAAAAACCGGCGAGGTTTAACGCGCGCGCGACGGTACCGAACGAGTACGGCCGCTGCCATCGATGGCGACGAAGACAAACACCGCCTCGGTGACCTTGCGCCATTCGCTGGACAGCGGGTCGTCGCTCCACACTTCGACCATCATCTGGATCGAGCTGCGGCCGATTTCCAGGGCCTGGGTATAGAAGGACAACTGCGCGCCCACGGCCACCGGCACCAGGAACGCCATGCGATCAATCGCCACGGTGGCCACGCGCCCACCTGCGACCTTGCTGGCCATGGCGGTGCCGGCCAAATCCATCTGTGCGACCAGCCAGCCGCCAAAGATGTCGCCAAAACCGTTGGTTTCACGCGGAAGCGCAGTGATTTGCAGAGCGAGATCGCCTTGCGGGATAGGATCTTCTTGTTCGAGTTCGATCATGCCGAGGGTGCCTCTGACCCGTGACGCTTCATGGGTATTTCAAGTGGATAGCCGTCTTCAAAAAAACGTTTCAGCACCAACATACACCGCTCAATGCGTTTCTCGTAAGGCGGACTAAAGGGAAACTCTGCCAAATCGGCTGGATGGCACCCAACAACGTTTTGGCACAGCAGCCCCTCAAGACAGCGGGTCTGGCGCTTGCAAGGGCCGAGTATATCGGGACGATTGCGCCGCGACGACCACCCGACGCTCATTTGGTCGGCAATTAGCGTCTGTAATGCGGCTTTTTCCGGCAACTGTGCTTCTTATTGCGGTTAAAGCGTATGAACAAGGAATATTTCGCCCATTGAAGTGTTATTCGGCGGACGCTGTGCTTTTCCAAGCGATTTGCTATCTTGCCAAACCCGATGCAAGTCCCGGGCTTGCCGTTCTGATTACTATAAGAGAAGCCTTGCCATGTCCTCCGTGCCCGCAAGCAGTGCGCAACCTTCGCGCCCGCTGACCCGCAACGACTATAAAACGCTGTCGCTGTCTGCCTTGGGCGGGGCGCTGGAGTTCTACGACTTCATCATTTTCGTGTTTTTCGCCACCGTGGTTGGAAAACTGTTCTTCCCCGTCGACATGCCTGAATGGCTGCGCATGCTGCAGACTTTCGGCATCTTCGCCGCGGGCTACCTGGCACGCCCGCTGGGCGGCATCATCATGGCGCACTTCGGCGATTTGCTGGGCCGCAAGAAGATGTTCACCTTGAGTATCTTCATGATGGCCGTGCCGACCCTGATCATGGGTCTGCTGCCGACCTACGCGCAGATCGGCCTGTGGGCGCCGCTGCTGTTACTGCTGATGCGGATCATCCAGGGCGCCGCGATCGGTGGCGAAGTGCCGGGCGCCTGGGTGTTCGTCTCCGAGCACGTTCCGTCCCGGCACATCGGCTACGCCTGCGGCACCCTGACCAGCGGCCTCACCGCCGGTATCCTGCTGGGCTCGCTGGTGGCCACGGCCATCAACACGATCTACAGCCCGGAGCAGGTCGCCGATTACGCCTGGCGCATCCCGTTCCTGCTCGGTGGTGTGTTCGGGCTGCTGTCGGTATACCTGCGTCGTTGGCTGCATGAGACGCCGATCTTCGCCGAGATGCAGCAGCGCAAGGCCCTGGCCGCCGAGTTGCCATTACGCGCAGTACTGCGCGACCACCGTGGCGCCATCGTGCTGTCGATGCTGTTGACCTGGTTGCTGTCGGCCGGCGTTGTCGTGGTGATCCTGATGACCCCGACTGTGCTGCAAACCCTCTATCACTTCAGCCCGACCGTGGCCCTGCAGGCCAACAGCCTGGCCATCGTCACCCTGAGCCTGGGTTGCATTGCTTCCGGCGCCCTGGCCGATCGCTTCGGCGCCGGCCGCGTGTTGGTCAGCGGTTGTGCACTGCTGCTGGCGACCTCATGGACGCTGTATCACAGCCTGCTTGCCCATCCCGACTGGCTGTTCCCGCTGTATGCCTTGACCGGTCTGTTTGTCGGCACCATCGGCGTGGTGCCCTACGTGATGGTGAAAGCCTTCCCGCCAGTGGTGCGCTTTAGTGGTTTGTCATTTTCCTACAACGTCGCCTATGCCGTATTCGGTGGCCTGACGCCATTGGCGGTGTCGTTGCTGATGAAGGAAAGCCCGATGGGCCCGGCCTATTACGTTGCTGTCCTGTGTGTGATGGGAATGGCCGTGGGCGGATACCTATGGAAGCGCGGGCGCTGAGCCATCGATGAGCCGGTGGCGAGCAGGCTTGCTCGCCACCGGTGTTCGAGCAACGATTACAGAGTGTTTCTGAAACAACTCCCCAAACGCTTCAACCTGCCTCGCAAACCCCGTATTTGTTGAGTTTCTCCTTCCTGTCAGATTTTTCATGAATGCTGGCCTTTCATCTAATTGTCATATTCCAGACATAGAGTGTTCACACGGCCTACTGATACTTGGCCCCGATCCAACTATCCCTATCTGCTAGGAGCAAGGCATGAAACTGAAACGTTTGATGGCGGCAATGACTTTTGTCGCTGCTGGCGTTGCGACCGCCAACGCGGTGGCCGCTGGTGTTGATCCGGCAATTCCGGCGTACGTCAAGACCACTGGTGTGTCGGGCAACTTGTCCAGCGTCGGTTCCGATACCTTGGCCAACCTGATGACCCTGTGGGCCGAGGGTTACAAAAAGGAATACCCGAACGTCAACATCCAGATTCAAGCCGCCGGCTCCGCCACCGCGCCACCTGCGCTGACTGAAGGCACCTCCAACTTGGGCCCGATGAGCCGCAAGATGAAGGACACCGAACTGGCTGCCTTCGAGCAGAAGTACGGCTACAAGCCAACCGCTATCCCGGTTGCCGTGGATGCCCTGGCGGTCTTCGTACACAAGGACAACCCGATCCAGCACCTGACCATGGAACAGGTCGACGCGATCTTCTCCTCGACTCGTCTGTGCGGCGCTAAAGCCGACGTGAAAACCTGGGGTGACCTGGGCGTGACCGGCGACCTGGCCAACAAGCCAGTCCAGCTGTTCGGTCGTAACTCGGTATCCGGCACTTACGGCTACTTCAAAGAAGAAGCCCTGTGCAAAGGCGACTACAAGCCGAACGTGAACGAACAACCAGGCTCGGCTTCGGTCGTGCAGTCGATCAGCTCCTCGCTGAACGGCATCGGTTACTCGGGCATCGGCTACAAGACTGCAAGCGTGAAGACTGTTGCCCTGGCCAAGAAAGGCAGCACCGACTTCATCGAAGACAGCGAAGAAAACGCCCTGAACGGCAAATACCCGCTGTCGCGCTTCCTCTACGTCTATGTCAACAAAGCCCCGAACAAGCCTCTGGCACCGCTGGAAGCTGAGTTCGTGAAGCTTGTGTTGTCCAAGCAAGGCCAGGAAGTTGTCGTCAAGGACGGCTACATCCCACTGCCAGCCAAAGTTGCCGCCAAGGCCCTGGCTGACCTGGGCCTGAAAGAAGGCGCCAAGTAAGCCTTCGGTAAAGCCGCCTTGAACCGGGTTCGCTCCACGGTTCAAGGCCCAGGCGGGGTCGGTAAGACCTGGACCTCGCCTCTTAATTTCTGATCCGCTGCAAGCCCTGCTAGCGGCGGATTTCTTGCGTCACTGCATTGTCATCTTTCTGTCATACAGGATCGCTAGGGTGTGCGCATGAATGATCTGGCCAATTCCACCATGACGACAACTTCTCCCCCCAAGCGCATTGATTTCAATACGCCTGAACTGCAACGCAAGCGCCGCCTTCGCGCGCTCAAGGATCGCCTGACCCGTTGGTACGTACTGGTCGGCGGCCTCGCCGTCCTCGGCGCCATTACCCTGATTTTCTTCTTCCTTGCCTACGTTGTCGCGCCGCTGTTCCAAGGGGCTTCGCTGACCAAGGAAGATGCGTTGACGCCTGCATGGATGCAGGACGCCGGCAAGCCGCTGATGATCGCCATCGAAGAACAGAACCAAGTTGCCATGCGGGTTTCCGACAAGGGCCAGGCGCTGTTCTTTGATGTACAGACCGGCGCCGAGCTCAAGCGTATCGACCTGCCGCTGCCGGCCGGCAGCCAAGTGGTGTCTATCGGTCGAGACCAGCCAGGCAGCCCGTTGGTGATCCTCGGCTTGTCCAATGGCCAGGCCCTGGTTTTCCGCCACACCTATAAGGTGTCTTACCCGGACGGCAAGAAAACTATCAACCCAGCCGTGGAATACCCCTACGGTGAAACGCCGATTGTCCTCGACGATCAAGGCCGCCCGCTGGAGCACGTCGCTCTCAACGCTACCGACTCTTCGCTGGTGGTGGCCGGTTCCGCCGGTTCGTATTTGAACGTGCTGGGCCTGAGCCGCGAAGAAAACATGATGACCGGCGAAGTGACCAGCGAGCAGAAGCGCATCGAGCTGCCGCAAATGACTGAGCCGGTGAAGGCGATCTTCATCGACCCGCGCCAGCAATGGTTGTATGTGGTCAACGGCCGTGCCCTGGCCGACGTGTTCAGCCTGCGCGACAAGAGCCTCAATGGGCGCTATAAGCTGCTCGAAGACGGCACCGCCGAAATCACCGCCAGCACGCAATTGGTCGGTGGCATCTCGCTGATCGTCGGTGACTCGAAGGGCGGCCTGGCCCAGTGGTTCATGGCCCGCGACCCGGATGGCGAACAGCGCCTGAAACAGATCCGCACCTTCCAGATGGGCACTGCGCCGATCGTGGAAATCACTGCTGAAGAGCGTCGCAAAGGCTTCACCGCCCTCGACGCCTCCGGCAAGTTCGGCGTGTTCCACAGCACCGCGCACCGCACCCTGCTGGTGGACCCGGTGGTGGATGGGCAAGGCCTGTTCGGCCTGTCGCCGCGCGCCAATCAAGTGATCGTCGAAGCTGGCGGCAAGCTGCAGCCGCTGTTGCTGGACAACCCGCACCCGGAAGTGTCGTGGAGCGCGTTGTGGAGCAAAGTCTGGTACGAAAACTACGACGAGCCTAAATACGTCTGGCAATCGACCGCCGCCAACACCGACTTCGAACCCAAGATGAGCCTGGCTCCGTTGACGTTCGGCACGCTGAAAGCCGCGTTCTACGCCATGTTGCTGGCCGCACCCCTGGCGGTTGCCGCAGCGATCTACACCGCTTACTTCATGGCCCCGAGCCTGCGCCGCAAGGTCAAGCCGGTGATCGAATTGATGGAAGCGATGCCGACGGTGATCCTCGGCTTCTTCGCCGGCCTGTTTCTGGCGCCGTATGTCGAAGGGCATCTGCCGGGGATTTTCAGCCTGCTGATGCTGCTGCCGATTGGCATCCTGGTTGCCGGTTTCATCTTCAGCCGCTTGCCTGAGTCGCTGCGCCTGCGGGTGCCGGAGGGCTGGGAAAGCGCGATCCTGATCCCTGTGATCCTGTTCGTGGGCTGGCTCTCGCTGTACATGAGCCCATACCTGGAGACCTGGTTCTTCGGCGGCGACATGCGCATGTGGATCTCCCACGACCTGGGCATCACCTATGACCAGCGCAACGCCCTGGTCGTCGGCCTGGCCATGGGTTTTGCAGTGATCCCGAACATCTACTCCATCGCCGAAGACGCCGTATTCAGCGTGCCGCGCGGCCTGACCCTGGGCTCACTGGCCCTGGGCGCCACGCCGTGGCAGACCATGACCCGCGTGGTCATCCTGACCGCAAGCCCGGGTATCTTCTCGGCGCTGATGATCGGCATGGGCCGTGCCGTCGGCGAGACCATGATCGTACTGATGGCCACTGGTAACACTCCGGTGATGGAAATGAACCTGTTCGAAGGCCTGCGCACCCTGGCAGCCAACGTCGCGGTGGAAATGCCGGAATCGGAAGTGGGCGGTAGCCACTACCGCGTGCTGTTCCTCTCGGCGCTGGTGCTACTGCTGTTCACCTTCATCATGAACACCCTCGCCGAGCTGATCCGTCAGCGTCTGCGCAAGAAATACTCGTCGCTTTAAGAAAGGTAGAAGTCTGTGAAACAGAACTCCCTGAATGGATGGTTCAAGAGCGGCGCCCCCGGCGTCTGGATCAGCGGTGGCGCAGTGTCCATCGCGGTCATCATGACCATTGGCTTGCTGGCCGTGATTGCGGTGCGCGGCCTGGGTCATTTCTGGCCGGCTGACCTGATCCAGGCCAACTACAGCGTGCCCGGCCAGGAAAACCACATCGTCATCGGCGAAGTGGTGCAGAAGGAAGAAGTGCCCCGCGAGCGCCTGAAAAGCGCCGGCTTGCCGGTGCCTGACCAGGGCCCGGAATTCATGACCCGCGAGCTGATCAAGGTCGGCAACCGTGACCTGAACGGCAACGATTTCACCTGGATCGTCGGCGAGTGGTTGAAAGACCAGACCAAACCGGTCGAGCTGATGGCCATCGAGCGTCGTGAGTGGGGCAACTTCTACGGCACCCTGATCAACGTCAAACAGGATGGCAAGGTTGTCGCCGAAGGCGAGGCTGCGTGGCCTGAGCTGCAAGCCCGTGTCGAGCGCGTCAACAAGCTGGCTGCCCAGCTCAAGACCCTGGAGAAATCCGATATCGGCGCGATCAACGCCGGGTTGGAGCGCATCCGCCTGCACGGTCGCAAGCTGGAGCTGGAAGGCAAGCTCGACGCCACGGCCCAGGCCGATATGGAAGCGGGCCGTGCCGAGCTGAATAATCGCTATAAGGAGGTCGAGGCACGCCTGGCTGACCTGCACACCCAGTTCAACCGCGACAGCCTGACGGCTCGCGACGCCAACGGCAAGGAAGTGGAAATCGGCATTGGTAAAGTGGTACACGCCTACCAGCCGAACGCCATGGGTACCCTGACCAAGATCGGTTTCTACTTCAGCAAGGTCTGGGAATTCCTCAGCGACGACCCACGGGAAGCCAACACCGAAGGCGGGATTTTCCCGGCGATCTTCGGCACCGTGATGATGACCCTGATCATGGCGATGATCGTGACGCCGTTCGGTGTACTGGCCGCGGTTTACCTGCGTGAGTACGCCAAGCAGAACACCCTGACTCGCGTGATCCGCATCGCCGTGAACAACCTGGCGGGCGTCCCGGCCATCGTTTACGGCGTGTTCGGTCTCGGTTTCTTTGTGTACGTCCTGGGTGGCTCGGTCGACCGTCTGTTCTTCGCCGAAGCCCTGCCGGCCCCGACCTTCGGTACGCCGGGCCTGCTGTGGGCCTCGCTGACCCTGGCGCTGCTGGCCGTGCCGGTGGTGATCGTGGCCACCGAAGAAGGCTTGGCGCGGATCCCCCGCACCGTGCGTGAAGGTTCCCTGGCACTGGGCGCGACCAAGGCGGAAACGCTGTGGAAGATCGTGCTGCCGATGGCCAGCCCGGCGATGATGACCGGCATGATTCTGGCCGTGGCCCGTGCCGCTGGTGAGGTGGCTCCGCTGATGCTGGTGGGTGTGGTGAAACTGGCACCGTCGCTGCCGCTGGACGGCAACTACCCGTACCTGCACCTGGACCAGAAGATCATGCACCTGGGCTTCCATATCTATGACGTCGGCTTCCAGAGCCCCAACGTCGAGGCCGCACGGCCGCTGGTGTACGCCACGGCCCTGCTGCTGGTGCTGGTGATCGCCACGCTCAACCTGTCGGCAGTGTGGATTCGTAACCACCTGCGCGAAAAATACAAAGCGTTGGATAGCTAAAGCTGTTAGCCACAAGCGGCAAGCTACAAGCCGCTTTTGCCCAAATCTTGCAGCTTGCAGCTAGAAGCTGGCAGCTACGAACGGAGTGAGACCATGCAACACGAAACCCACACCCACGGCATCAACATGTCGGCCCTGGGTCGCGACAAGCAAAGCCTGAGCCTGGCCCAGGAAACCGTGGCCATCGAAGTGCCGGGCCTGAGCCTGTACTACGGCGAGAAACAGGCGCTGTTCGACGTCAGCATGAACATCCCCAAGCAACGCGTGACGGCTTTTATCGGCCCGTCCGGCTGCGGCAAGTCCACGCTGCTGCGTACGTTCAACCGCATGAACGACCTGGTGGACGGTTGCCGTGTGGACGGCGCCATCAACCTTTACGGCAGCAACATCTATCGTAAGGGCGAAGATGTGGCCGAGTTGCGTCGCCGCGTGGGCATGGTGTTCCAGAAGCCGAACCCGTTCCCCAAGACCATCTACGAAAACGTGGTCTACGGCCTGCGCATTCAGGGCATCAACAAAAAGCGCATCCTCGACGAAGCGGTGGAGTGGGCCTTGAAAGGCGCTGCGCTGTGGGATGAGGTCAAAGACCGCCTGCACGACTCGGCACTCGGCCTGTCCGGCGGCCAGCAGCAGCGTCTGGTGATCGCCCGTACCATCGCCGTGGAGCCGGAAGTGTTGCTGCTCGACGAACCTTGCTCGGCGCTCGACCCGATCTCGACCTTGAAGGTCGAAGAGCTGATCTACGAGCTCAAGTCCAAGTTCACCATCGTTATCGTGACTCACAACATGCAACAGGCGGCGCGGGTTTCCGACTACACCGCGTTCATGTACATGGGCAAGCTGGTGGAATTCGGCGACACCGATACTCTGTTCACCAATCCGGCGAAGAAGCAGACCGAAGACTACATCACCGGTCGCTACGGCTAGTATCCGGTGGTTTCGATTGCACTGAATGCTGCGGCTCTCCGCACCTTACCGGACGTTCCAAGGACGCCAACATGATTAGCAAAGAAGGTCTTACCCATCACATCTCCGCGCAGTTCAACGCCGAGCTTGAGGAAGTGCGCAGCCACCTCCTGGCGATGGGCGGGTTGGTGGAGAAGCAAGTCAACGACGCCGTCACCGCGCTGATCGAGGCCGACTCGGGCCTGGCCCAGCAAGTGCGCGAGATCGATGAACAGATCAACCAGATGGAACGCAACATCGACGAAGAATGCCTACGGATCCTGGCGCGTCGCCAGCCGGCGGCATCCGACCTGCGTTTGATCATCAGCATTTCCAAGTCGGTGATTGACCTGGAGCGCATCGGAGACGAATCCACCAAGATCGCCCGTCGTGCCATTCAATTGTGTGAAGAAGGCGAAGCGCCGCGCGGTTACGTGGAAGTGCGCCATATCGGCGACCAGGTGCGCAACATGGTGCGCGATGCGCTCGACGCGTTTGCCCGCTTCGATGCCGAGTTGGCGTTGTCGGTGGCCCAGTACGACAAGGTCATCGACCGCGAGTACAAGACGGCGCTGCGCGAGCTGGCCACTTACATGATGGAAGATCCACGCTCTATCTCGCGGGTCTTGAACATCATTTGGGTGCTACGCTCCCTGGAGCGTATTGGCGACCACGCGCGCAATATCTCGGAACTGGTGATTTACCTGGTTCGCGGCACCGACGTGCGGCACATGGGCCTCAAGCGCATGAAAGCCGAAGTTGAAGGGACCGTTGATCAAAACCCTAATGTTCCCGGGGAACCTGACGATAAATAAGGTTGCCCGAGAAATTAACGCCCGGCCTTTGGTCGGGCGTTTTTGTTTGTGGCTACAATTTTTCTTGCACAGCAGGAGCAATAAAGTCCTTCTGTGACCCGCGAGTTTTGGCAAAATGCTATCAGTCAGGCGTTTTGCGTGCCGAAGTTTCTATAGGATGAAGGGTCGATGAGTAAAGTCAGTGTATTGGTGGTGGACGACGCCTCGTTTATCCGCGACTTGGTGAAGAAGTGCCTGCGTAACTACTTCCCCGGGATCAAGATCGAAGACGCGGTAAACGGTAAAAAGGCGCAATCCATCCTGATGCGCGAGAGCTTCGACCTGGTGCTGTGCGATTGGGAAATGCCCGAGATGTCCGGCCTGGAGCTGCTGACCTGGTGCCGTGAGCAAGCGCACCTCAAGGCCATGCCGTTCGTGATGGTGACCAGCCGTGGCGACAAGGAGAACGTGGTTCAGGCGATCCAGGCAGGCGTTTCCGGCTACGTCAGCAAGCCCTTCACCAACGAACAGTTGTTGAACAAGGTCAAACAGGCTTTGCACAAGGTCGGCCGTCTCGACGCCTTGGTCGCCAGTGCGCCGACCAAGGTGAACTCGGCTTTTGGCAACGACTCCCTGAGCGCCCTGACCGGTGGCAAGCCTGAGGCCGTGCGCGCAGCCCCTGTCGCGGCGGCTGCGCCCGCGCCAAATAAGGGCTTGCTCAACAGCCCTCCGGTACAGGCGCCGTCAGCAGCGCCGACCGGTAACCGCGGCCAAGGCCAACTGCGACTGTCCAGCGGCAGCCAGCAATGTGTGATCAAGGCGCTGAGCATCAAGGAAGCGCTGCTGGTAGTGCGTCGCGGCGAAATCCTGCCTCAGGTACTGGAAAGTGCGGTACTCGACCTTGAGCAAGGCGAAAACGCCGAAGTCGCCCGTTTGAACGGCTACCTGCACGCTATCGTCGCCTACGAGCCCAAGCCCGACAGCGACTGGCTGCAACTGACCTTCCGGTTTATCGACCAGGATGCGCAGAAACTCGATTACATCTCGCGCTTGATCGCACGGGGTACGGCGCAGAAGCACTTCGTCCCGGGTGCGTGATTGTAGTGAGCGGGCTTGCCCCGCGCTGGGGGGCGAAGCCGCCCTAACTCAGGCGCTGAGTTTTCCCAGTTAAAATTGAGGTGCCTGGGTTTGGGGCGGC